>CANFTO010000019.1 GCA_947449945.1 Actinomycetota bacterium
ACGCCGCGCGACCTCATTGAGCTTGAAGGGAATGCGTGACCGACAGCGGTAACGGCCGCCGTCCTCCAAGTCGACCAAGTCGACCAACAGGTGGACGGCCATCTGGTGCGCGCCCGCCAGCTCGTCGTCCGACACCACGCCCGGCGGCTCGCCGGCCAAAAAAGAAACAACATCACTGGGTACGTCGAATCATTTTCGCCGGCATCATCGCTGCAGTGCTGGGTGTAGTTGCTTTCATCATCGCTTTGGCACTGACAACAGTGCCGTCACCTAATGAACTTTCAACAACGCAGGCAACCATCGTGTATTACGCGGATGGGAAAAATGAAGTCGGTCGCTTGGGCGACACCACGCGACGAAGTGTTCCGCTTGGATCAATACCGATCGTCACGCAGCATGCAATCTTGGCCGCGGAAGATCGAGACTTCTATAGCCATGGCGGTATTTCACCTATTGGATTTATTCGAGCGTTGTTTAACAACGTCAGTGGTGGTTCAACCCAAGGCGGTTCCACAATCACGCAGCAGTATGCGAAGAATGCGTTCTTAACTCAGGAGCGTGCCTGGAGTCGCAAGATTAAAGAAGCGCTGTTATCGATCAAACTCGAAACGGTTTCTTCCAAGGATCAAATTCTTGAGGATTACCTCAACACTATTTACTTCGGCCGCAATGCATATGGCATTGATGCTGCATCACGCAATTACTTTGGCAAACCAGTTGAAAACCTCAACCTCGGTCAAAGTGCAATGCTTGCCGCAATTATTAATTCACCAAGTTTCTATTCCAATCCCGATCACAACGATCGCCTGAAAGGGCGTTGGCAGTATGTGCTTGACGGCATGGTTGGCCAAGGCTGGATTACACAAGAAGAAGCTGATGGCGCCAAGTATCCAAATATCAATCGCGCAGTGAATGCCAACCGCCTAGGTGGACAAACCGGGTACCTCATTCAAGCGGTGAAAGATCAATTACTCGGCCAAGGTTTTAGCGAGGCCGAAATTGAAAAGGGTGGCTTGCACATCATCACCACGCTGGACAAGCAGGCAGAAGATTCAGCAATCGCCGCCGTGGAAGCGCAAGGCCCAAAGTCAAAAACAAAGGGCTTGCGAATTGGACTCGCATCTGTGCGGCCAGGTACTGGAGAAATCGTCGCGATGTATGGCGGTGAAGACTTCATCACCAGCCAGATCAACAATGCGACTCGACCATTTGCGCAGGCGGGCTCGACCTTTAAGCCATTTGCACTCGCTGCGGCCACTGAGCAGGACTACAACCTGCACACCATGTGGAATGCAAATTCACCTTGCACAGTGAACGGATACACGCTGACGAACTACGCGGATAAGTCCTATGGTCTTGCTTCATTGTTGAAAGCAACCCTGCATTCGATTAACTGTTCGTACGTTCAATTGGAATCTGCAGTGGGTGTTGACAAAGTTGCAGACGTTGCAGTTCGTGCCGGCGTTCCATCAACAACTCCAGGGTTGAATCTGGATAACTTGGATCTCACGTTCGTACTTGGCACTGCATCACCATCCGGTCTAGACATGGCGAATGCGTATGCAACATTTGCAAATCAAGGAACAAAATCCAGCACCTCGATCGTGAAGCAGGTGCTGGGCCAAAACGGTGGATTGCTGTTTGAGTACACACCAACGTTAAGTGCAGCCTTTGATTCGCGGGTGGCAAATACAGTGACGTACGCCCTGAACCAGAACGTGGAAAAGGGAACAGCGTTCGTTGCACGAGGCTTGGAGCGACCAGCTGCTGCGAAAACTGGCACCACGGATGGCAACAAGAGCGCCTGGCTAGTGGGATACACCCCTGAACTCTCAACCGCAGTGTTGATGGCCAAAGAGATTGACGGACTACCTGTGTCGATGTCGGGCACTGGTGGACTCAAGACGGTGACGGGTGGCTCCTTCCCGGCCGCAATGTGGACTGCCTTCATGAAGGGCGCATTAAAAAATGCTCCTGTCGAGCAATTACCTCCGGCACCCGATTCAATTAATGACCGATGGAATTGCGCCGACCTGTCAGCCAGCAACGGAGGTACCCCACCGCTGGGTTGCCCAGGAGCATCGGCAGTGGAGTTCGCTCCTGGTATTGACGAAGCCGGCAATCCAGATGGCATCAGCATTCCCGGTTCAACCACGGTGATTCCCAACGTGCCCAAGGGCGATGGTGCACCCGTAGTTGGTGGTAAGCCGGGCAAGGACACCAAGACGCCAACGCCAACACCGACGCCAACGCCAACGAAGACCAAGAAGACACCAGTACAAAGTGGTGGCGATGGCGCTCCAGGGCGAGCCGGATAAATGAGCACAGTTGTTCCTTCACACGACGATCCACTGATTGCAACGAACTCGGAACTCATCGGTGGACCAATGGGCAAGTTCAGCGACGGCAATCGTTGGTGGTCACCACTTCGTGTGATCCTGATCCTCACAGCATTGGGTTACGCGGTTGGCTATTGGCTGGACAGCGCTTGTCGGAACACAAGTTGGGCTTCGCCTCAACGCTATGAGCATCTTTGCTACACCGATATTCATCCGTTCTTTTCCCTGAAAGGTTTCGCGGACGGAGTCTTTCCGTATCTCGGCAATGCCAAACCTGAACAACTCCTCGACTCACCAGTGCTGGTCGGGATCTTCATGGAACTCTCTGCGCGAATTACTTCACTACTCAATGGCGTTTGGCCAGTTGATGATCAAGCTGTGACGTTTTTCGATGTCACCGTCATATTGCTGTTTCTTGTCCTCGTCACTGTTGTGGTTGCGACGGTGAAAACCGTTTCCAATCGCCCGTGGGATGCGGCGATGATCGCACTGGCTCCCATGATGATTTTGGCGGCAACGATTAGTTGGGACCTACTCGCTATCGCCTTTGTTTCATTGGCTTTCTGGGCACAAAATAAAAACAAGAATCGTGCGACCGGGTTTTTCTTGGGATTAGCATTGTGTAGTTCGCACTACCCGATAGCAATAGTGATTGCCTTCATCGTGTTGGCGGCTCGCACCAAAGAATGGAAGAAGACAGCGAATCTCGTTGGAGTTGCTGCACTAACTTGGTTGGTCATCAATGTGCCGTTTGTGCTTGCACATTACGACGGATGGGTGGTGATTTATCGCCGAGTGTTGGATTCCGGAGCTGAGCTGGGTTCCCCTTGGTATGCCCTGACTCAAATCGGTGGGCCAACGTTGACCTCACCAATGTTGAATGTCTTGAGTCTGTTGCTCTTTGCAGCAGCAGTCACAGCAATTACTGCAATCACTATTCGTGCGCCCCGCACACCGCGATTAGCACAGGTGGCGTTCCTTGTCGTGGCCGCATTTGCGTTAACTGCCAAGGGTTTCTCACCTCAGTTCAGCTTGTGGTTGATTCCCCTAGCCGTGCTCGCTCGACCGCGTTGGCGAGATTTCCTGATTTGGCAGGCATGTGAAGTCACGTATTTCGTTGCGGTGTGGTGGTTCTTGGCCGGCTATAACGTTGAAGGAGCCAAGGGGCTTACGCCGCAGTGGTACTCGGTTGCAACGGTCGTTCAGATTATTGGCACGTTGTACTTTGCCTACCGCGTGATTGAAGACATCAATGCGCCAGCGCAGGATGCGGTGCTGGTCGCTATTCCAGACCAAGCACAGCATCAAAGCGCGACGTCGTAAATCGCACGTCAGCTGGCAAGCGGTCACCAATCCTTGGCACCACAACTCCACGCGGCAACCAAATCATCGAATGATGTTGATGAGGAGGTTCTGCAAACCAGCGTTGCTTGCCTTCCCAAGTAAATGGAGAAAGTGCTCGGCCAGCAGCATCAAGTGCACCGGTACCTGCAGTGACCACGCGCTGGCGAATTGATGCTGCAGGTGTAGGAGCTGATAAACCGATGCCATGTGCGGTGCCGCCGGAGACCACTACCAGCGTGCCGCCGTTTGGGCCGCTGCGTTGTCGGTAACCCACATGCACACCGTCACTTAAGGGATGAACTGCGAGCACTGATCCTTGAGGAGCCAGTGCTCCGCGATCCCCCAACCACAACCGAGTACCAATGCGTGCTCGAATAGCTGTTTCGCCAATGAATTCACGAACAGCATTGAATTCATCATCATCGAGATGCGAAAGCCACAGTGTTGACTCAATAGTGAGATTTGACGATGTAATTTCTGCCTGCCAGATGCCATTCCAACGCAACACTTCGCGCACACGTGCGGTGCCAAAGCCGCCGGGTTCCGAAGCGGGCTGCTCTAATGGCAGATGTAAGGCAAGGCCAAGGACATCGAGGCGACCAACATTGATTGAGTCCACGACTGTTTCATCTGCAAGCACGCGCATCAATTCCGATTCAGAAAAACCAAATCGATGCATTGAGGTTTGGCCTTCAAGAATCACGCGTACAGAACCGGATCCTGAAAGTAAGGATTCCAACCCAGCCATAGACGAGATAGTCCGAATAATTCGGTTGCTATCCCAACGCTTTGCGATGTTCCACCAGGTATCTGATGTGGATTGGTCACGCGGGTCAAAGGGTTCAAGAACAACAACATCATTCAAGCAAGAAGTTAAAACCTCTTCCAGCTCAAAAACGGTGCCAACGGCAACAATTGTTCCCGGCAGTGATTCCGCAACGCGTGCGAGGCGAGCTTGGCCAAGTCCATAACCGTTGCACTTGATGACGGGAACGATCGGTGATCCAGTTACAGATTCAACAGACGAAGCAACGGTGTTCACATGATTGCGCCAGCGATCTGTATCAACATTGAGTACGAATGACATGACCTACTCCTTCCTGCAACTGAACATTGTGATTACCCGCGTCGTGCTTGATACAGACCGTAACCCTTAGCCCAAACATTGCGCAGGATGTAGTCCCATTCACCAAGGTACTCCTGGGCGAAACCACCGGTACCAACCTTGAACTGCACAAGTCCAAATAAATGATCATCGGGATTCAAGGTGTCGGCGATGCCACGTAGGTCATAAAGAGAACACCCAGATGCATGCGCCAGTGTGATCATGTCCCACTGCAGAGCATTCGACGGACGAACATCGCGATCAGCAGTGGTTGATGCACCGTAGGAGTACCAGGCATGCGTGCCAACACGAACCATCAAGGTAGCTGCAGCAACATGACCTTCATAGTGAGCTAGGTGCAAGGTGAGTCGACCCTCGTGCGCGCCATTGAGTTCATCCCACATCTTTTCGAAGTAGGAAAGAGCGCGTGGACTGAAACGATCGCGGGCTGCCGTCTCAACATACACACGATGGAAGTCGGCAAGATCAGCGCGCGTGCCAAGCGACACCTCAACGCCAGCCTTCTGCGCTTTACGAATATTTCGACGCCACTGTTGATTGAATCCAGCGAACACATCATCAAGGGTGCGACGAGCGAGATCAATTTGAAAGACATACCGTGGTTGTACATCGCCAAAACCTGCGCCACTTGAGGTTTCTTGAATCCAGCCGCGTGAATTCAATTGGACTGACAGGTGTTGAGCTTCGACTGAATGCCAATCTGCAATCACATCGTGCAAATGTGCTGGTGGAACTGCAACGTCTTCACGCCACTGCGCCATTGCATCCTTAATCGTGTCTGCTTGCCAACGTCGCGTCGCAACAGGAGGACCCAACTTCACCTGAAATGCGCCACGACCACGGCAGTGATCGAGCATGGGTGCAAGCCAATCATTCAAAGGAATTGTCGGATGCGTGGTGCTTAACCAATCAATATCGGGACCTTCAGGTAAATACGCTAATGAACGAGAAGGAATTTTCGGAACTGGGCGATACAACACCAATCCAGCTCCAACAAGCTCAGAGTCTAAAAACCAACCGAGGGATTCCGATTTCCAACCAATTTTGACCTTGCCCCATTCGGGCAATTGCAAAAAGGAAACAGATGGGCGAGATTCAATCCAAGAGCGATGTTGATCGGCAGTGATTGCACGAACAGTTAACTTCACGGCAGATTCACATCAATCACTACGGGTGCATGATCAGATGCACCTTTACCTTTTCGTTCTTCGCGATCGACGTAACAGTCAGTGACAGCACCAACAAATGCCGAGTTGCCATACACCAAGTCAATGCGCATACCCCAACCTCGACCAAAGGCGGCCTGGCGGTAATCCCAGAAGGTATAGGGCTCGCCCTTGAGTGCGCGCGGCATCACTTCAGAAAGCCCAACGCCTTCAAGTGCCGTAACTGCTTCACGCTCTGCGGGGGTGACATGCGTGCTGCCTTCAAACTTCGCGATATCCCAGACGTCTGCATCAGTTGGCGCAACGTTGTAGTCGCCGATGATGGTGTAAGGAAGTGTTGGATTGGCTGCAAGTTCAGCTTCTGCTGTTGCGCGAAGAGCAGCAAACCAATCAAGTTTGTATGAGTAATGATCGTGATCAACCTCGCGACCATTGGGTACGTAAATGCTCCAGACGCGAACACCGCCACAGGTGGCACCAATTGCGCGTGGCTCATTGGCATCTTCATAGAGCGGTTGATCGATCAGTCCGCGAGTGACATCAGTGATCCCGACTTTAGAAAGCAGCGCCACACCATTCCAGCGGCCAGTGCCAAGTGCCTCAACTTCATATCCAAGGGCTTGCACGGCCATATAAGGAAACGCATCTGTCGCGCACTTAAGTTCTTGAAGGGCCAGCACATCTGGCGAATTGAGCTCAAGCCAAGGCAAAAGGCGCTCAAGGCGTGCGCCGACTGAGTTCACGTTCCAGGTAGCGATGCGCACGGGCTAAGACTACGGGCCAACCGCCATTCCGAGTTCTTCACAGGCCGCACGCATCTGCTGGTTGAGGGTAAGAACGAGATCTGCGCTCACCGTGAATGCGGTGGCCACATGGATTGCATCGAGTGTTGATAAATATCGAGAAGGCAGATCGGCAGCATTCATAAGGATGTGTCCATTGAGGTCAGCCAAAACAACGTCATCGAGAGCTAGTTCAATGTCGTCAGGTTGCTGCGAACCAAGGTGGCTTCGAACCTTGCGATCAACTTCCAATCGTGCGAGCGCCGATGAAACCAAGGTGGCGTCGAGTGAAGTGTAGGAATCCAGTTGCTGAACGATCGATTCACTGTCGATCTCAGCGAACACCCTCTTGAGCAAAATATTGCTATCGCAATAGATGATCATCGTGCGTCCGGCCCGCGTTCATCGGCGAGCATGCTTTCGATCGTGACGCCTTCAGGAAGTTTGATACGTGGTCGAGCTCTAAGTTCAGGAGAAACTCTTTTGGCAGGGGTGAGCATGTGCCGGATTTCAGGCGGGAAGACCCTCAGCTTGTAATTGCGGATGTATTCGGCAAGGGCGTCCCGGATGAGGTCTTGCTGTGAGCGGCCAGTCTCCTGGGCCAGTTCTCGTAATTCCCCTGCTAATTCCTCATTCATGCGCACATTCACAGCCATGAAAGAACGGTACCGATTCTGGTACCACATGGGCAAGATCATCGTCATTCCCTCACGATGGATGAGGATTCAGACTCAGGAAATCACTGATCGAGAACTGTGGATGGAATCCCCTTATATAGAGGTCTGTGGACAACAAGGGCCCGAGGAATCGCGCTTTTGGCTCTGGCCTCAAAGTCGGCTAACCTTTCGAGGTCCTGTTGACCGAAGAAGTGCGTTTTCTTCAACTGACAGGCACGCAAGAACCCTCCTGCCGGGGAACGTCTCCGGCCGATTGAGTCCAAAGGAGGTGGGTTTCTTATGCGTCATTACGAGGTCATGGTCATTCTCGATCCAGATCTAGAAGAAAAGACTGTTGCTCCCAGCCTGGAAACGTTCCTGAACGTTGTTCGCGCTGACGGTGGCGAAGTCACCAAGGTTGATATTTGGGGCCGTCGTCGCATGGCTTACGAAATCAACAAGAAGGCAGACGGCATTTATGCCGTATTGGAGATGACCGCTACTCCTGCTGCTGTTGCAGAACTCGATCGTCAGCTTTCGCTGAACGAAGCAGTGATGCGCACCAAGGTTCTGCGCCCAGAGATCGTTAAGTAATGGCCGCCGGGGATATCGCAGTAACGGTTATTGGCAACTTGACCAATGATCCTGAATTGCGATTCACGCCAAGTGGTGCAGCAGTAGCTTCGTTCACTGTTGCTTCGTCTTCGCGTGTCCTCGATCGCACCACCAACGAATGGAAAGACGGCGAGACCGTCTTCATGCGTTGCAGTGTGTGGCGTCAATACGCAGAGAACGTTGCCGAATCTCTTACCAAAGGAACACGCGTCATCGTTTCTGGTCGTTTGAAGCAGCGTTCATATGAAACGCGTGAAGGCGAAAAGCGTCAGGTGATGGAAGTTGAGGTTGACGATGTCGGCCCAGCACTTCGCTACGCAACCGCCAAGGTCAATCGCGTTCAGCGTCAAGGTGGATTCGACGGTGGCAGTAATGCCGGCGCCGGTGCACCAGCAGACGATCCATGGGCAAGCGGCCCATCAGGTGGCGCTTCGTTCGACGAGCCACCTTTCTAATCCAGCATTAACTGACTTCACGGGAGTAAGTAGACATGGCACCACGCGAGAATGATCGTGATAACAAGAAGCGCGCAGCAATGCGCGGCAAGGATGACAAGCTTCCAAAGCGCAAGGACTGCATGTTCTGCCGCGGCGAAGTAAAGGTCATCGACTACAAGGACACGAACTTGCTTCGTAAGTTCATCTCAGATCGCGGGAAGATCCGCGCTCGTCGCGTTACTGGTACCTGCACGCAGCACCAGCGCGACATTGCAAACGCAGTGAAGAATGCCCGCGAAGTGGCACTTCTTCCTTACACCTCAACAGCACGCTAAGGAACCCATCATGAAGCTGATTTTGACTCAAGAAGTTTCAGGCCTTGGCATTGCTGGCGACATCGTCACAGTCAAGGATGGTTACGCACGTAACTTCCTGATGCCACGTGGCCTAGGCATTGCCTGGACCCGCGGTGGCGAAAAGCAGGTCACCCAGATTAAGCGCGCCCGTAAGGTCCGCGAAATCCGCGACACTGCTCATGCAAACGAAGTGAAGCAGGCCATTGAAGCTCTCAAGGTTCGCCTTGAAGCGAAGGCTGGCGACACCGGACGCCTCTTTGGTTCCATCACTACAGCAGACATTGCTGATGCAGTGAAGGCAGCAGGCGGCCCAGTTGTCGACAAGCGCAAGGTCACCATCGCTGGTCACGTGAAGAGTGTTGGCAAGTACAACGCGACAATCGTTGTCCACGAAGGCATCACCGCAAAGTTGAACTTTGAGGTTGTTGCAGGTTAATCCCAACCAAACAACATAAAGCGGGCGTTCCTAACGGAACGCCCGCTTTTGTTTGTCCGCAAATGGATAGCGAATTTCGGGAATCGTTCACTACAGTTTCAGCCAATAGTCAAACAGGAGGTTTGAGATGTCCTTTGGTGATTCCATCAAATATTGCTTTAGCAATTACGCGAACTTCAATGGTCGTGCTGGGCGCCCGCAGTTCTGGTATTTCATCGTATTCACCTGGGTCGTAGGTGTAATTCTTAATGTGATTGATGCAGTTGCATTCGGGAGCTCAAGCATCGGGGTACTTTCAACTATTTGGGGAATCGCAGTTGTGATTCCGCACTTGGCTGTTGGCTCACGCCGTTTGCATGACACAGGTAAATCGGGATGGATGCAGTTGCTGCTGTTGATTCCCTGCATCGGCGTCATCATTTTGATCATCTTCTGGGCGATGCCAACCTCAACCGCTGCAAACAATTACGGTTCAGAAACTGTTTAAGTTCTTCACTAACGAGAGAGATTCATCATGGGTTTTGGTCAAGCAGTTGCGTATTGCTTTAAGAATTACGCGAATTTCAATGGTCGAGCTGGCCGTTCGGAATACTGGTTCTTCTTCCTGTTCAACATGATTATTGTCGCGTTGCCGTCAGGTTTAGGTGCAGGATTAGTTGTTGCAGGCACAACGGTTTCTGCTGATGGCACTGCTAGCGATATGAGTGCCGTTGGCGTC
The DNA here is from genome assembly GCA_947449945.1 of Actinomycetota bacterium. Lineage (GTDB taxonomy): Bacteria > Actinomycetota > Actinomycetes > S36-B12 > S36-B12 > UBA11398. Next base: position 9,976 of record CANFTO010000019.1, read on the forward strand.
TTTGGTCTGATTCTGATTCTGTTTGCAGTGCTTGTTGCGATAGCGCTTTTCATTCCTAACCTTGCAGTCGGATGTCGACGCTTGCATGACCGCGGAACTTCAGGGTGGCTGCAGTTGTTACAGCTTGTACCTTGCGGATCAATTGTGTTGTTGATTTTCTGGTTGCTCGAAAGCCAGGGACCAAACGCCTATGGCGAAGGTCCAGCGAGGGCATAACGGATACGAAAGTTCAGGGGCGTTGCGAAAGCAGCGCCCCTTTGCTTTTTATTAGGTCAAGCGCTGTGAAAGTTCGACGACCAGTGCATCTGCAGCATCTTCAATCATGCGCAGCACTTCAACAAAACTCTCATCCCCGCCGTAATACGGATCGGGAACATCAAGGTCACTACTTGGATGTTCGTGATGAGCCAGGTTTGGATCAGAAGAGCGAAACATTCGCAGTTCGGTCTCGGTGTCAGCGTCATTGAGCATGACTTGGAGATTTCTGAAGTTCTCCGTGTCCATTGCCAGTGCGAGATCGATATTTGCAAACCAGCTGGCATTGATCTGTCGGGCCTGATGATCAAGTTCATACCCGAATGTGGTCATAGTCGCGGCCGCGCGAGGGTCAGCTGGGTACCCGATGTGCCAGTCGCCGGTGCCTGCTGAATCCACGGTGACCTTGTCCGCCAGCCCGGCTTTCTCGATCCGATCGCGCAGAACGGCCTCCCCAATAGGCGAACGGCAAATATTGCCCAAGCAGACCACGGTGATGCGATATTCCGACACGCGGGTGAGCGTAACGGGAGGCACCAAACTATTTTTTATCCACAGGCTTGACCTTCGTTTGCAGACCCGTACATGAGGGAAATGTCCGAAAAATATATAAGTTATCCCCAACTCATCCCCAGCCCATGCCCAAGAACAACCGGAGTGTTCCCCAGTTCATCCACAGGTTCATCCACAGGAGGAATAGACAGGGGGTCCTGGGCTTTCTATGGTGCGTCAGACCCTTGGGGTAAAACGTCTATATAAGGAAGGGGTGCACGGATGAGCGTGACTGAATTGCCAATGCCGCAACAGCCCGATCGCACTCCCCCCCAAGATATCGCCGCCGAGCAGTCAGTGCTCGGCGCGATGTTGCTCTCCAAAGATGCGATCGCCGATGTGGTGGAGCAAATTCGGGAAAACGACTTCTATCGCCCCGCTCACCAGAGCATCTATGGCGTCGTTCTTGATCTTTATGGCCGCGGTGAACCAGCTGACGCGGTCACAGTTGCCGCTGAACTGACCAAGCTGGGTGATATTGCTCGAGTTGGTGGCGCTGCGTACCTGCACACCTTGGTGTCGATGGTTCCTACCGCGGCAAATGCTTCGTACTACGGCCGGATCGTGCGCGAACAAGCAATTCTTCGTCGCCTTGTTGAAGCAGGCACGCGCATTGTTCACATGGGCTACACCGGCACCGGTGACGTCGACGACATGGTTGATCGTGCACAAGCTGAGGTTTACGAAGTAACTGAACGTCGCACCAGCGAGGACTACGCACCACTCAAAGACATCATGAGTGACGCACTCAATGAGATCGAAGCGATCTCCAACCGTGGTGGCGAGATGATTGGTGTGCCAACCGGCTTTACTGATCTTGATTCGCTCACCAATGGTTTACATCCCGGTCAGTTGATCATTCTTGCTGCGCGTCCGGCAATTGGTAAGTCAACACTTGGCCTGGATATTTGCCGCGCAGCCTCAATCAAGCACGGGCTTACGTCATGCATTTTCTCGCTGGAAATGAGTCGTAACGAAATCGTGATGCGCTTACTTTCCGCTGAAGCACAAGTGCCGTTGCACCATATGCGTGCTGGCACGATGAGTGATAGCGACTGGACCAAGCTTGCAGCCAAGATGGGCACCGTCAGTGAAGCTCCGTTGTTTATTGACGATTCCCCAAATATGACGCTCATGGAAATTCGCGCGAAGTGCCGTCGTCTAAAGCAACGTCATGATCTTCGCCTTGTGGTGGTCGACTACTTGCAGTTAATGACCTCCGGCAAGAAAGTTGAGAGCCGTCAGCAGGAAGTTTCTGAATTCTCGCGTTCGTTGAAGTTGCTCGCCAAGGAACTCGAAGTTCCCGTGATTGCAATCGCGCAGCTCAACCGTGGCCCTGAACAGCGCACGGATAAGAAGCCAATGCTTGCTGACCTTCGTGAATCTGGTTCCTTGGAACAAGATGCTGACATGGTGATCCTGCTGAGCCGTGAAGATGCTTACGAACGTGAATCACCGCGTGCTGGTGAGGCTGACTTCATTGTTGCCAAGCACCGCAACGGCCCAACAGCTACGGTCACAGTTGCCTTCCAGGGTCATTACTCGCGTTTCGTGGATATGGCGCAGGTCTAGTTTCTTCAGTGAATGCTCAAGAACAGTTCACGGTTGCGGCGATTGTCGATGCCTGTTCGCGCTTAGGTGTGCCACGTGAACCGTTGTATTTCTTTTTTACACCAGACGTCGTAATTCCATCAGCACTCGTTGTGCCCGTGGTTGAGGTCGACGGCATGGCCTCGCTTGTGCTGACGAAACGACCTGCCACGATGAAAAACCATGCGGGCGATTGGGTCTTCCCGGGCGGTCGCATCGATGATGGGGTCGATGCAAGCCCGCAGGAAGCAGCACTGCGAGAGCTCGCAGAAGAGTTAGGTGTTCCGCGAAATAGCGCTCGAGTCATTGGTGAACTCGATCAGCGAGGCCCAACTCTCCAAGGTCACACCATCAATGTGTTCGTGGCAGTCATTGACTCCGTTGAATCGATTCATCCTGATCCACATGAAGTTTCTGAAGTGGCAGTGGTGTCGTTAGCTGAACTTGCAAGACCTGAAACTCACTACACCTCGAACAAAGTTCCCTATGGGTATGGAACCAATGAGGACACCGGCGAACCGCATCAGGTTCCTTTCGACATGCAGTTCTTTAAGTTCGGCGAGGGTCAATTGATCTGGGGCACCCAGGGCGAGATCCTCTGGGATTTACTAGCCTGCCTCTTACAAGACCGACAAACCATCGCGCAGATTCGAAGTTAAGGCAGAGGAGACACCGTGAGCCGTTGGGCCGTTCGGCACCCACTCGTTGCATTAGTTGCATGGGTAGCTGTGCTCATTGGGTTGGTAGGTGCGTCAGCGGTGTTGAAGCCCGCCTACGACAACAGTTTTGCCCTGCCAGGATCGCAGTCACAGATTGCCCAGGATCTCCTTCAAGAACTTCCAGCCTCGGCTGCTCCAAATGTCACGATGCAAATGGTGTGGTCTCCTACGAGTGGCACAGTTGAAGCGGCGGCTGTTCGCAAGTCAATTGATCCACTCATGAAAAAACTCGCGACCCTTGACGGCGTGGAGTGTGTGATCGGCCCGTACGAGAAAAATTATGGAAAGAACTGCCCAGCTGTTAGTCCACGCGATCTTTCGGCTGCGATCGTTGCTGCCGTCACGAAGAAGCTTGGAATTACGGAAAAGCAACTTGCACAAATTCTCGCAGCTATTCCCAAGCTGTATCCAATTGCCAACGCAAATGGCGACGATCTCGCCAAGATCGCAACAATCCTTGCTTGGCTCGCGAAAGCGGATGCCACTCAGTGGGCTGCGATTGCGAAGGCCCTACCTGGGGATGTTGCGAAATTGCATGAGGCTGTTGATGCCGCGAACAAAATCTGGGACACGTATGTGCCCGCTGGTCAAGCAGCCATTGATGCCACGAGCCCCATTTCAAAAAATAAGACTGTTGCATATGCGACCGTTACCTTTGACGGAACAGCGCCAGGTGTGGTTGAAGCCACCAACATTCAAAATCTCATTCTTGATGCAAACACACCCACGCTCACCATTGGTGCCAGTGGAAGTGCGTTAGCCGCAGCCGGTGCAACTCCCGATTCAAGTGAAGTCATCGGCTTGCTTGTAGCCATCATAATTTTGCTCATTGCCTTTGGCTCATTGATTGCGGCGGGGCTTCCAATTGTCGTGGCACTCACAGGTCTTGTTGGCGGGTTATTGCTGGTGGGTGTAGCAAGCAACGTGTTGAACATTGCTTCCTTTGCACCAACGTTGGCGATGATGATCGGCTTGGGCGTTGGTATCGACTACGCGCTATTCATCATGAATCGATACAAGCAAGGCCTTGACGATCTTGAGCCAAAAGAAGCGGCGATCAAGGCAGTTTCAACAGCGGGCCGTGCTGTGTTGTTTGCGGGATCAACCGTGATCGTTGCTCTCCTGGGCATGTTCGTTCTTGGCATCGCGTTCTTCAATGGCCTTGCAGTTGCAGCCGCGGCGACTGTATTGATGGTGATGCTTTCTGCATTGTGGATGTTGCCGGCCTTGTTGTCGTTGCTTGGCCATAAGGCCATGGGCATTCGAATGCCCTGGGCTCGTCATCCCAAAGTTGTTGATCTTGATGAAAGTAAGTGGTCAAAGTACGGCGCTCTACTTCAACGCAAACCATTGATTCCGGCGGTGTTGTCTCTGGTGTTCATTGGCGTTCTTGCCGCTCCGGCTTTGTCGTTGCAATTGGGTTTCCCAGATAACGGGACGCAGCCACCAGGGTCACTTCTGCGCAATAGCTTTGACTTGATGTCCAAGGGTTATGGCCCAGGATCCGGTGGCGAATTCTTTGTTGCGGTGAAACTTAAGACACCGCGCGACATTTCCGAGCTGAGCACAGTGGTGAAAGCGCTTGAAGAAACCCCAGGCGTAGCGAGCACCCTGCCAAATTCAAAGTTCGTGATTTTGCTGAAGGGAAGCAAGTCTGCTTTTAGTCCGGATGGAACAATCACGTCAGTAATCGTCCAGCCAACTACAGATCCACAGGCAGAAGCGACGGCGCAAACCCTCGATCGCATCCGTGAAGTAACAGCCGCGAAGGTTGCTGATTCAGCCACGATTTATGTCGGGGGAACCCAAGCGGTGTCCACTGACTTCACTGCCATGTTGCAAAGCAAACTCCCGCTTTTCTTATTGCTTGTGATTGGTCTTGGATTCCTAGCGCTGATGATGTTGTTTCACTCACTTGTCATTCCACTCACCGCAGCGGTTACGAGCCTGGTGAGTTTTGCGGGTGCGCTAGGTATCACAGTTGCGGTCTTCCAGAATGGAACGTTGTCATCGCTTCTTGGGGTGTATGGAACAGGCCCAATTTTGCCGTTCTTACCAGTGATGGTGTTTGCAATCCTGTTCGGCTTATCAATGGATTATCAGGTGTTCTTGGTTAGCCGCATGCAAGAGGAATGGCACGCCAGTGGTGACAATCGCACAGCCGTTCGTCGAGGCATGGCGGGCTCAGGTCGAGTTGTGGTGATCGCGGCAACCATCATGGCCAGTGTGTTTATTTCTTTCATCCCCACTACAAACCCAACGATCAAACTTTTCGGTATTGCACTGGGATCTGCGGTGTTGATTGATGCCTTCATTGTGCGCCTGATCTTGGTGCCTTCTGTGATGACGCTTGTTGGTCGTTCAAATTGGTGGCTTCCAGGTTGGCTGAACAAGATCTTGCCCAAGATCACACTCGACTGATCAGTTGATCATTTAATTTCCGTCTCTGAGCCATCTGCATTGAAGTACTGTCGTCGTTGTGTATGAACAAGACTTTGAAACACTGCTAAAGCTCAACACTCACGGTGACTCGCTCTTTAGTGGAACGGCGGTGGGCGAGAACGGGCACTTATTTGGTGGGTACACACTTGCATTCGCGCTAGAAGCAGCCAGCGCAACCGTGAATCCATCGATGTGGCCCCAGTCCATTCATGCCAATTTCATTGACTCAGGAAAATCTGGACATGAATTGCGCATGCATGTTGAGGTGCTTCGCGAAACTCGAGCATTTGCCATGCGGCAGGTCACTGTGAAGATGGGGGAGCTGACCCCATTGCTGATGCAGGCCTCATTTCACGCAGGTGAAGAAGGGCCAGATTGGGCGCCGGATGTTGCGTTTGACTATCCAGACCCAGAGACACTCGTGACCGATGAAACGTATTTGCCGTTCATGAATCCGATCGATGTGCGGCCGATCAACGGCCCAAGCCTTCGCGGCCCTGGTCATCGAGTTCCACAAGTGCACCCATTTTGGGTTCGCCCGTACGTAGAACTTCCTGACAATCACATGCTGCATGCAGCGGTCGTTGCATTCATTTCGGATTACATGGTGGTTGGTGCGGCTCAAGCGCCAGGCCGAGATATTCCTGATGGAAGCTTGGTGGTCACGATGGAACACGCACTTTGGTTCCATCGCCCGGTAAATGCGAATGATTGGTTGCTCTTTACTGCTGAACCGTTATCGAGTTATCACGGTCGCGGTGTGAGCAATGGCAAGGTGTACAACCGTGAAGGCGTACTTGTTGCTTCGTATGTACAAGAAGTACTGACACGCGAGCCGCGCGCTAAGGCATAGTTTTAAGTAACGATCTCGCAGTTAAATCGTTGCCTCGTAACCTGCACCAACGATCGCGTCGATCACTGATGTCGTATCAGCGGTACCTTCAACAGTCGCAGTTGCTGCATCTAAATTCACATCGACGCTTGCCACGCCAGGAACGGCTTTCACTGCTTCGGTGACATGGCGAACACAGTTGGCACACGTCATTCCGGACACCTTGAGCGTTGTCATAGTCCTATCTTCACTCATGGCGGCAGTTATGGTCTATCTGTGAAGTCATTTCTGTTCATTCATGGGGCCTGGCATGGAGCTTGGTGTTGGGATCCTGTCCGGGCGCTGTTGACAGAGGCTGGCATTAAATCCGTGGCAATCGAGCTGCCCGGTGATCAACCAGGAAGTTCAATTGGCAGTGATGCCGCGATTGCTTTTGGGGTGATGGATCACCTGGATAGCGAAGTGATCGTGGTGGGTCATTCACTTGCCGGTCTAGTAGCCCCCTTTGTGGCCACTCACCCCAAGGCCGCTGGTGTTGTGATGGTCGCGGCACTCTTCCCCGAATTTGATATCAGTGCGGCCCAGCAACGCGATCAAAACCCGGATCTTTATACCCAGCGTTATCGCTCGGCTGAAGTGATTCGCCATACGGACGGCAGTACGGAAGTGCCCGAGGATGAGGCGATTGCTCTGATGTTCAATACCTGTGAGCCTGACGTGGCCCACTGGGCTGCGAGCCAACTGCGGCGCCAATATTGGGAATCCTTTGTTGAGCCCTCACCCTTGTGGGCTTGGCCGGAAGTCCCGTCTTTGGTGGTTGGCTGCTCTCGTGATGCGCTGACCAACTGTGAGCCAATGAAAGCCGCAGCCGCGAAGATCCCAACTTCACGCTACGTCGAATTGGACTGTGATCACTCTCCTATGCTTTCTGAGGCGAAATCCTTCACCGATTTGCTCATTCACTTCGCCAAATAGGCCATCGTGCTCTAACTTCAGGCTACGAGAAATTAGTACCTATGAGTGGAGCACTGTGTCTGACTACAAATTCGTAACCTACGAAACCTTTGACGACGGCAAGATCGCCCGAATCATGCTGAACCGCCTAGAAACCCGTAACGCACAAAGCCGTGGTTTGCTGGTTGAGCTTGATGATGCGTTCATGAAGGCAGAGAAGGACGACCAGGTTCGCGTGGTCATTCTTGGCGGCGTTGGCCCACTGTTCTCATCAGGTCACGACCTTGGTTCAGCCGAAGCCATGGCTGAATATGAAAAGGGCGGCCCAGGCGAACACCCATCGCGCCTAATCAACGGTGGTACCCGCGTGGGTGCAGAAAACCGCATGCTTCAGGAATGGCATTACTTCTTCCAGAACACACTTCGCTGGCGCAACCTTCGCAAGATCACGATTGCTCAGGTTCAAGGCACCACCTTTGCTGCCGGCCTGATGTTGATCTGGGCTTGTGACCTCATCGTGGCATCGGAAAACGCAAAGTTCGCTGACGTCGTAGGTGCACGCTTGGGAATGTGTGGTGTCGAGTACTTCGGTCACCCATGGGAATTCGGCCCACGTCGCGCAAAGGAATTGTTGCTTACCGGTGACTCGGTTGAAGTTGAAGAAGCCTTCCAACTTGGCATGGTGAGCAAGATCTTCCCAACAGATGAACTCTCAGAGCGCACCTTGGAATATGCACGTCGCATTGCGCAGCTTCCAACAATGGCTGCCTTGTTGATCAAGGAGTCGGTGAACCAAACGGTTGACAACATGGGCTTCTACAACGCGTTGCAGGCTTGCTTCACCCTGCATCAGTTGAACCATTCACATTGGGCTGAAATTCATGATGGATACCCAGCAGGTTTGCCAGAAGATGGCACCCCTGACTGGCGATCAGCACCAAAGGTTATGCCACGTGATCCACGCGTTTCTGATCCTTACAAGGCCTAAATATTAGAACGAAATCAACGGTGGTCTTCGCTTAGGCGAAGGCCACCGTTGCGTCTATTAAAGTGCGGCGCTGATGCGCTTCTTGCACACGAGCTTCGATGAGCAACATCTGCTTCATCCAGTAGTTCGCAGCTTCATCGCCCTTACCTTCAGCAACAAAACTCATTGCCTTAACAATGGTTTTCTTCCAGTTTGGATTTGTCGTTTCTTCATCTTCGGATGAAATTGAATCAGTGAGCTCGCTGCGCACAACCTCGGTCAACGTGCCATAGAGAAGTTCAAGTGTTTTGTTGCCGCAGCTCTTAAACAAGTGCGCGTAAAAACGACTCCATACATCAACGCGTACGCGCGCATCAACGCCAGGAACGATTTCATCCATGATCGCCAGAAGTTCATTGGCTGCTTCTTGACGATTGTCACGGCGAGCAAGCAAACGCAAAGCAAGTGGCTCAATCATCGCGCGCGCTTCGAACACATCGCTTAAGAGAACGCCATCAAATTGCATCAGCAGTCCCAGATAGCGAGCCGCGACTGACACATCAGGACGGGTTGCACGTGCTCCACCACGGGAACCACGACGCACCGTGATGAGCTTCTCTGATTCAAGAATGCGGAACGCTTCACGAAGTGACGGGCGCGAAACTCCAAAGTGCACCATCAGTTCGGCTTCGCTAGGCAAGGCAGCACCCTCGGCGATGTCGCCTCGAACAATCTGGTTACGGATGGCTTGAGCCACGACTTCGGCTGTCTTTGGGACGTGAACGGGCTCCGCGCTAAGTGGCGGCATTTGCGTGGTCAACCCCAGACCTCCTGAAATCACACCCCCGACGGAGGATCAGGCGAATAATACGCCTTATTGACCCAAAGGCAATGGGTTGAAGCGGCCCCAAGGGGTGCGAATAACACAATAAGATAACTAATGGTTTGAGCAAGGCTGAACATACCGTGAGGGAGAACGAAAGAATGCTGTTTATCGGTGGCGAATGGTCCCCAAGCTCAACAGGAGCAGTCTTTGACTCCACAGACCCAGCAACTGGTGAGGTTCTTGGTCAGGCAGCTGATGGCACCCGCGAAGACATGGTTCGTGCTATCGCCTCAGCCAAAGAGGCATTTCCTGCTTGGGCTGCAAAGACTGCGTATGAGCGCGCCGCCATATTGATGAAGGCAAACCAGCTGATGTTGGCTAAGCGCGATGAGCTAGCCACCTTGATGACCAAGGAACAGGGCAAGCCAATCCGCATGGCACGTACTGAGGTCACGTATGCCGCCGATTTCCTTTCCTGGTTCGCTGAAGAAGCCAAACGCGTCTACGGCCAAACCATTCCCTCTTCTCGTGCTGATCATCGCTTCATGGTGTTGCAGCAGCCAGTCGGTGTTGCCGCCGCAATCACGCCGTGGAACTACCCAATCTCAATGTTGACTCGCAAGATCGGACCAGCCCTTGCTGCCGGTTGCACAATCGTGGTCAAGCCCGCTGAACAAACACCGCTGTGTGCAATCGCCACAATCAAAATTCTGGAAGAAGCCGGTGTTCCTGCCGGTGTGGTGAATTTGGTAACTACCTCTGACCCAATCAACGTCGGTGAAGAAATTCTCACGAATCCAACCGTTCGCAAGATCAGCTTTACCGGATCCACTGAAGTGGGAAAGCTCATCGCCTCAAAGGCTGCATCAACAATGAAGCGGGTTTCGATGGAACTTGGCGGCCACGCACCGTTCATCGTGTTCGCCGACGCCGATCCAGTCAATGCAGCAAAGGGCGCTGCCGCATTGAAGTCACTGAACACTGGGCAGGCTTGTATTTCACAGAACCGTCTGTTCGTGCATAAATCAATTGCAGCGAAGTTCACTGAAGTGCTGACTGAACGCATGGCTGCCATGCCTGCAGGTCATGGGCTTGATGACAAAGTCACGGTTGGTCCACTCATTGATGAGCATGCGATGAACAAGATGGAACGTCAAGTAGCTGACGCAGTCGCAAAGGGTGCAACTGTTGCGACTGGCGGTAGGAGGCTTACTGAAAATGGCCTGGATAAAGGTCTTTTCTGGGCACCAACAGTGCTGACTGGTGTCACTGAAGACATGTTGATCTATCGTGAAGAAACCTTTGGACCGATGGTTCCAGTTATTGAGTTTGATGATGAAGACGACATCATCGCAATGGCGAACGACACTGAATACGGTCTCGCTGCTTATGTGTACACACCAAACTTGAGTCGTGCATTTAAAACTGCGGAAGCACTCCAGTTCGGCATGATTGGTATCAACGACATCAATCCAACTTCGGCTGCTGTGCCATTTGGCGGCATCAAGGAAAGTGGTTTGGGTCGCGAAGGTGCACGTGAAGGCATTCTTGAATACCTTGATTCAAAGGTGCTCGGCATTTCACTGTGACGATTACCGATCGACCAAACATCACCGTAACTGGTCACTTACAAAAAGAGGCTTGGCGCGTAAGGGAACTGCCCCCAGTTGAATTGGTGCGTCCGGGGCTCTGGTCGATACCGGTGATCTTCCCGAACAATCCATTGCGTTACGTCAATGTGTACGTCATTGAAGTACCCAATGGGATTGTGCTTGTTGATGCGGGGTGGCCCGTTGATGAAGCTTGGAAAAATCTCAATGACGGGCTGCAGTCAATCGGCTATTCAATTACCGATGTAGAAGGTGTGCTGGTAACTCACAACCACGCTGATCATCTTGGTCTGGCGGGACGAATCCGTGATGCTTCTGGTGCTTGGGTCGCAATGCATGAGCTGGATCAAATTGAAGTTGATTTTGATATTGATCCTGCTGTGTTTAAACGAGCAGGTGAAACATGGTTGATCAAAGCGGGTGTTGAAGAACATGACATGCCTGATCTCATTATCGATGCGGGACAGTTCGTTGAATTCGCAAAAATCCCGAAAGCAGATCGCTTAATTGCTGATGGTGAGCGACCGCTCCCGGGGGCACAACACATTCGCACTCTTTGGACTCCCGGGCACTCACCAGGTCACGTGTGTTTCATCGATGAAAAACATGACCTCTTGATCAGTGGTGACCACGTATTGCCACGTATCTCGCCGCATATCTCGGTACATCCACGCGAGCACGGTGATCCACTTGGTTTGTATATCGATTCGTTGAATGCGATGCGTGGAATGAACCCTGAAGAAATCTTGCCAGCACATGAGTACCGCTTCAGTGGCCTAGATGCACGCATCGAACAAATGAATATTCACCATGAAGAACGCTTAGCTGAAGTGTTAGT
>CANFTO010000020.1 GCA_947449945.1 Actinomycetota bacterium
ACCGATGCGGTCTTTAACCGAGTTACCCGGATTAAAGAACTCAAGCTTGGCAGCCACAGTGGCGTCAGCACCATCGGTGATCTTGCGAATCTTGACCAGAGGGGTGTTGCCGATCAATTCAGTGATGTCATTTGCAATGCGCATGGGCAAATCATGCCCTGTCCCCACATTTCGCGCAGCACTCCTGCGGAAAATGCGGATGATTCGCAACTGGAGGCCATAATCGGACCCATGTCTGCGCCTAAAAACTGGAATCTGCCCACCACCACGCGCAAGGCATCGGTCGCAGAGCGGTTAGCCGAAGGTAAGGCTGCCCGTAAGGACCACCCCCGCAGCGCCCTTGGCCAATGGTCACCCAATGCCGACCGTCCCGATGTCGTGAAGATGGTGCTGGACCAAGAGGTCAACCGGGTTCCTGAACTTCTTCCGATACGTCACGCCCGAATGGCCGCGAGCCCTTTCGCTTTTTATCGCGGTGGCGCCTCAGTGATGGCTTATGACCTAGGTACTTACTCAAACTCGGGCATCGTCAGCCAATTGTGCGGGGATGCTCACCTATCTAACTTTGGCGTGTTCGGCAGCCCCGACCGATCGATGATCTTCGATGTCAATGATTTTGACGAGACGCATCCAGGAGCCTTCGAATGGGATGTAGCACGAATGGTTGCATCATTCTTGATCGCCGCTCAAGAAAATAAGTTCACACAAGAAGAGGCTCAAGCAATCGCCCGAACTGCGGCCCAGACATATCGCGAATCGATGATGTCGTACGCATCGATGAATGATCTCGATCAGTGGTACTCGCGAGTAGACGCCCAATACCTCATGGATCTCGCACAAACTGAAGGCAGCGCAAAGGCCGTAAAGAACATGGGTCGAACACTAGATAAGGCACGAAGTCGAGATCGCTGGTCAGCAATTAACAAACTGACGGAAATCGTTGACGGCAAGCGACAGTTTTTAAATCAACCCCCACTGCTTGCACGACTTCCCATGACCGGAGCCGTATGGCTCATGGTGCAAACTCAATTTGAACAGTACCGAGCCGCAATGCTCGACGATCGTCGGGAGCTTCTCAGGCGCTACCACGTTATCGATTTTGCACACAAGGTTGTCGGCGTTGGCAGCGTTGGGCTGCGGGCATTCGTCGTGCTCCTTCAGGGTCGCGATGAAAATGATCTCCTCGTTCTTCAGGTAAAGGAAGCTGTTCAAAGTGCACTCTCGCCGTACACAGGCGGACCCCTCTTTACCGATGAAGGCCATCGTGTTGTTGCAGGCCAGCGAATGATGCAGGCCGCTAGCGATGTTTTCCTTGGATATATCACTGGCATTGGTGGTCGACACTTCTATCTGCGCCAACTTCGTGACATGAAGTGGTCACCCATCATCAGCAATCTCACACCAAAAGCAATGAATGGGTATGCGCAACTTTGCGGTAAGTCCCTTGCGCGAGGCCATGCACGAAGCGGCGATTCAGTGATGATTGCCGGCTACCTCGGATCCAGCGACACCTTTGACACCTCGCTGGTCGATTTCAGTCAGCGGTACGCCGAACAAGTGCATCAGGATTTCGCTGCGTTCACCCAAGCAATAACCGATGGAAAAATCTCAACAACTATGAGCGAAACCTCAGCGGTTGATTCAAGCTTACATACGGAGACTCAAGCTGCTGGCGAGGCGTACGAGCAATATCAAGCCGCTAAACCAAAGGGCTAATTCAGCTCACCACCGCATCGCTGTTAGAGCCCAAGGCCATAGAGTCCTCTGCGTGAGTAACCGTGAACAGGAATCGCAGACCATAGGCGAGCGCCGCTGGCCAATGGCCATAGCCGTGCTGGGAACTGGCGGACTTTTCTTTATTATCCCCGAGGAATTTCGCCTTAACGACTTGTGGCATTACTTCTATCTTGCATTCCTCTTGGGACTTTTATTGATCTTAGTAATTGGTGATCCTGGACGCATCGATCGCGAATCCCGCGGTTTGCGTTTCATTACAGGCGTGATGCTCGGATTAATCACGCTCGTCACGCTGTTATCCGCGTTGCGTCTCGTACTAGGAATACTTTCTAACGCGCAATTCGATGCGCCAAGCTCGTTGTTAATGATTGGTGGGATCATCTGGATTACGAACGTGCTTGCGTTCGCACTTTGGTATTGGCATCTGGATTCAGGTGGCCCCGCTGCCCGAGCTCATAGAGATATCCGCACCCAGCCAGCATTTCGATTTCCCGAACAAGGTCTTCCTGAAGTAGTCGGCGAATATTGGTTTCCAAAATTTGTCGACTACTTGGCATTGTCTTTCAACACTGCAACGGCGTTTAGTCCAACTGACATCGCAGCGATTCGACACTGGCCCAAACTATCGATGATCACCGAATCGACGATTTCACTTTCATTGATCGGTTTGGTTCTTGCTCGCGCGGTGAACGTTCTTTAATTCGCGGTCGGTTGCGGAACACGCGCTGGCTGTTCATCATTGCCAAGCTTCTTGTCCATAGTAAGTCGAATCATGAATCCAACTGCGGCACCCAGAATCGCAAAAGGTGCAACCGTGGGCCCTGCGCCGACGATCAACAACATGCCGATCAACGCAGACGTCGCCGGAAGCTTCAGCATGGCGGCCGCGGACGCTGCAATTCCTGCAGCCGCTAGCGCGCTTACTGAATCGCCTGGGAACATCAAAGCGACAAGCACCGCAACTGCGACACCCAGGAAAGTTGCGGGAAAGATTGGACCGCCACGGAAACCACTGCCAAGCGCTGCTGAGTAAGCGATAGCTTTCCCGACCAAGATACAGATAACTGCGGCAATTGAAGTTTCATGAATCAGTGTTGTCATACCCGAATTGCCACTGAAAAGAATTTGATCGATTGGTAATGAATAACCGTTCATAGCCACAAGCAACACCAAAGCCGTTATAACTGCCGCGGCAAACAATGCCAACGTCACGCGCTTTCGCGCAAAGCGATCAAACAAGGTGCCACCTTGGCGCGCCAACACGGCGACGACTCCAGCAATGACAGCGACTAAAGCTCCAGTGAGTAAGTCTCCCGCTTGAATCGAGTTGTATGCGGGCAGACCAGGAACGGAGAGTGAATGCACACCAAAACCTGGAATACCCCAGATACCAACCTGAACGAGATATGAACCCGCGAGTGCAACTAATACCGGAGTGATCAACAGTGCTGGCAACATTCCAAGCGCAGCAAACTCCAAAATCATGAAAGCAGTAATGAATGGATTGCCGAACACCGCACTAATCGCAGCAACTCCTCCAAGCATCATGATTGCTTGCCGCGTTTTCGGATCAGCCTTGCGCGCCACGATCGCACCAACCGACGTACCTAACACGATCAGTGGAGCCTCTGGGCCAAGCGCGATACCGAAAATCAAAGTTGCCAGGGAAGCAAGCAACACGCTGGGAACAATGTGAAGCGGATCATCAAAATGAAACCCCGATAGCGGACCTGCACCCGTGGCACCTGGCATTTTTTTTGTGAGCGCGACTAAAGACGCCGAGATCAGGAGCAAAAGAGCCGCCCACCACCAAGGTGTGCTTTCCATTCCAAATGATTCAGGAATTTGCGTGAAAACCAACTCAGTTCCATGATCGACAACCCACAGTAGAAGTGAGGCTGCGATCGCGCCTAACACACCAATGACAAGCGAGATTGCAAGAAGTCGCGCAAGTTGATTGCCCGATGGTTGGTCAGTCATAGTCACCATTTCAGATGTTTACCGATTGATGATCTGACACTACTGACTTAGAGCGTGGTTACAACTTCATGATGCTCAAGGCGCGGGTTACGCGGAAACGTTCCTTCGGGAGTCGCATAACCAAGGTTGACGACCATGAATGACTTCAAGGCCGTGCCTGCGAAGAATTCAGCGTCAACACCGGCAAGATCAAACCCACCCATCGGACCAACATCAAGACCAACAGCACGGGCGGCAAGAATGAAATAGCCCGCTTGAATATTCGCATTGGACATTGCAGCAGCCGTACGCATCGCATCGTCCGCAAAGCGATCTTTTGCTTGTTGGTTCTGTGGAAGCACGCGGGGAAGATTTTCGTGGAAATCAGTGTCGGCAGCCAGGATCGCAACAACTGATGCCGACGCTGACTTTGGACGATTAGGCTCAAAGAGCAATGGAAGCAAACGTGCTTTGGCTTCATCTGATCGAATAAAGGTAATACGCAGCGGCTGCGTATTCATTGCCGTAGGTGCGTACTTCACCAAGTCATAAATTTCAGCGAGTTGATCATCGGTAACCGGAATGTCTTCGAAGACATAACCAGTATGAGCCTCACGGAAGAGGGCATTCGTCGCAGCGGGCTCAATTGCGCGTGGATGGGCAGCGAAGGTGGCGCTCATGGCGTTCTCCTGACATCGTGGGCGTGGCCGGCCCAAATTGACTCGTGTAGGTACAAGAGTGATAATAGTTGAACGTTCAACTTTAGGCAAAGGCGGGTCCCTCATGAGCAACCAACGAGCTGGCGCAGCATTTGACTCATTCTTGCCGGACGCCTTGAAGCGCTCAAAAGAACACCGCACCTGGACTCCCGCTGATGGTCCGATGCCAGCCCTGTTCCTTAGCCATGGAGCCCCACCACTCTTTGACGATGGCGCATGGATGAACGACTTACTCGAGTGGACGACTTCCCTACCTAAACCAACAGCCATAGTCATAATCAGCGCACACTGGGAATCAGCACCAATCGCAATCAGTTCTTCGAATGCTGCGACACCGCTGGTCTACGACTTTGGCGGCTTCGACCCGCGCTATTTCAACATGAAATACGAAACTCCAGATGCCTCATCGATTGCCCAATTGATTAGTGACGTGATGCCCGATAACGCACCGATTCACGAGCACAAGAACCGCGGACTTGATCACGGTGCTTGGGTGCCATTGAAAGCGATGTATCCGCTCGGTGATATTCCCGTGATCCAACTCAGCTTGCCAACTCATCGACCAGACCGGCTTATCGAACTCGGCAAGCGACTGCGCAACCTTCGCGAACAAGGCGTGCTCATTGTCGGATCAGGATTTTGGACCCATGGATTGCCTTACCTCACCAGCGACATGATTCATCAAGGCAAGGTGCCTGCTTGGTCTTCGGATTTTGATGCTTGGGCCTGGGACGCAACCAAGCGCCTGGACCTAGACACCCTCGCGGATTTCAAGGATGCACCGGGTATGCCGTATGCGCACCCAAGTCCTGAACACTTCACGCCGCTTTTCGTGGTGATGGGTGCCGCCAGTGATAACGCCTTGCCGAAACTCACGATTGAGGGTTATATGTGGGGATTGTCGAAAAAGTCCTTCCAAATCGCATAAGGAATCACCATGCATCCCATAGTTGCGCAGAACATTGCCCTTCATCGATTTGAAATTCATCTTGATGGCGACTTAATTGGCGTCTGCGATTACACCCAACATGGCAATCGACTGTCATTTACCCATACTGAGATCGAACCTGCCCATGGAGGTAAGGGCTACGCCAAACTTTTAGTCGAAACTGCACTTGATGATGCCGCAACGCAGCACCTTGATGTCGCGCCTTATTGCAGTTACATCCGCAAGGTGATCGCCGAACAGCCAGAAAAATACCTGGGGCTCGTACCTCAAGAAGTACGAGCCCAATTTGATTTACCTGAGGGTGCTACGAAATAACGATCACTCCACCTGCACTCTGTAAATCCGCAATTCCGCTGGTTGAGTTAGTAACACTGGTAAAACCCTGATCGATCATGAATTGGGCTGCAGCCTGTGAACGGCGACCAGCGCGGCAATACAACGCGAATGAATCCTGCTTATTGAATTGACTCACCACTGACACGAACGCAGGATCTTGGACATCAACATTCAGAGCACCTGGAAGGTGACCTTCGTCAAATTCCAATGGTGTTCGAACGTCAAGGATGACGACCTCGGTATGACCAATGAATTCAAGAAAAGGCAAAGGTTCTAAGTTCGTGTAGGTGCGACGCGACGATGTATCTCCGATTGACATGAATGAATGCTAAGTGAAATCTGCGGGTCAGTTCAGGCGGCCGATGTAATCGATGAGTGCGGACATGCCATTATGCCCATCTCCCTCATCGACTTCTTGGTCATAGTCACGAAGCTCGATTGTCTCCAGCACCCTGAAGGCTTCACTTAAAAGCGCTTGGTCATACAACTGTTCCAAGGCCTGCGGACCGCCAGTGCCGAATCCAAGCTGGCGATGGTGGTAGCCCTCAAGCAAGAGCACACCCCCGGGCTTCAACGCTGCGATCATCTGATCAAACATCACAGCACGCGCAGCGGGCTTAGTGAACTGAATGAAAATTCCAATAACAGCCTCGAAGGCTCCAACTGGACACACCCAAGAGTCAGAATCCGCACATTCATGGAAAATGGAACCGGGTACAAGCGCATCAACAGAATGGACGACTGGAATACCGCGCTCCTTGGCCAATGCCATTGATTTGGCGACAGCGACCTTCGATCCATCTGTTGAATGCACAGCAAATCCCTGCTGCGCGAGCCACACACCATTGCGACCTTCGCCATCGGCAACCGCCAGCACGCGAGCGCCTGAGGGAATATGCGCCACTGAATTCACCAAGAACACATTGGGAGCCGTTCCAAAAATGTAGGCATCTTGCGCAAAGCGGGTATCCCACGCTTGTAGATCGGGAGTGGCCATGTCATCCGCCTGTTTCTTTTGAGTTGGTGTGGTCGAGTGTAGGGAAATAGTATACCCCCATAGGGTATACTCAACCCATTCTTACCCAATGAAAAAGGACTCACATGTGTCGTCAAGCAACTTGTAAGAACTGCGGCAAGACCACGTGGGCCGGCTGTGGCCAACATGTTGATCAGGTCATGAAGGGCGTCCCTAAGGATCAGCGCTGCAAGTGCACCGCCGCAGAAAAAGCAGCAGCCAAGAAGCAAGGCGGCTTCTTCTCCAAGCTCTTTGGCTAAGACGCACTAATCTTGCGCAGTGTCTACATCGCGAACCACAACTCCCCTTGTTGCGATTGTTACCTGCGCAGCCTTCGCTGATCTTGACCCTGATGATCAGCTACTGCTTCCTGCATTGACTGTCCAGAAGATGAATTACCAGGTCGCCGTGTGGGATGACCCCACGGTGAAGTGGGAGAATTTCGATCTCATACTGATTCGATCAACCTGGGACTACAGTCCGCGTCGTACTGAATTCATCGCATGGCTCACCAAAGTCAGCACAGTAAGCACACTGATCAATCCGGTGGACGTCATTGCCTGGAGTTCTGACAAGCATTACTTGAATGATCTTTCGAACGCCGGTATACCCACTGTGCCCACAAGTTTTTTTGAGATCGGCGACGCACTCGTGCTTCCTGAAGAACAGTTCGTGATTAAGCCGTCAATCTCTGCCGGGTCACGAGATACCTACCGCCTAAGTGCCGATAAACGCGACGAAGCATTGGAAGCAATGGAGTCCATCCACGCCAGCGGACGCAGCGTGATGATTCAGCCGTATCTCAAGAGTGTTGATACCTCTGCGGAAACCGCTTTGATTTTCATTGCTGGTGTGTTCTCACACGCCATCCGCAAGGGACCGCTATTACAACTCGACAACGCCGCCCAAGAATTCCATGGCGGTCTGTTCATCAAAGAAGAAATTACGGCTCGCACTGCAACGCCAGCTCAGCTAAAAGTTGCGCATCAAGCCTTGACCATTGCTCCTCAAGGCTGGGTCTATGCGCGCGTTGACCTCATTGACGACGATCAAGGTAATCCCGTAGTCCTCGAACTTGAAATGGTTGAGCCATCACTCTTCTTCGAAGTTGATTCCGATATAGCTACGGGAGCTCCTGGCCGTTTAGCCCAGGCCATTGCTCAGCTCTGCCAGTAGGTGGACCTAGAAATAATCGAGGGCCCTCCCCCTCGCCGAAGCGATGGAAGAAGGCCCACGAAGTTGTGAAGCGTTGTATTTAGAGAATGTGCAGCATTTCCTGGTAAGTAGGAAGTGACCACAGATCGTCGGCAACAACAGTTTCCAGCTTGTCGCCAGCTGCACGAACAGCAGCCATCGCTGGAAGGATGGTGGTGAGTGCGTACTTGGCTTCATCGGTCAGCTCATGACCTGCATCAGCAGCAAGCACACCTTCAAGTCCACTCAATGCATCGGTCAACTCGTTGACGATTGAAGTGACTGACTTCAAAGTGGTCGCATTACCTTCAACGCCAGCAGCCTTGAGCGCAGCAATGTTGCCAGCCAGTTCTGTCTGGTAACGAATTGCTGAAGGCAACACCATGGTCGTGCCCATTTCAAGGGTGAGCTTGGCTTCAACTGCGATGCTGTTGACGTACTGCTCCAGAGCAACTTCGTAACGGCTATGCATTTCACGAGCACTGAAAATGCCGTACTTTTCCATGAGTTCAATTGAGGCTGGCTCAATGAGCTGGGGAAGAGCATCAACAGTGGTGCGAAGGTTCAACAGCCCGCGCTTTGCAGCCTCAACCTGCCACTCTTCTGAGTAACCGTTGCCGTTGAACACAACTGCGCCATGCTCCTTGATGATGGTTGCGAGCACATCCTGTACTGCTGCATTGAACTCAACACCCTTGGCAATTGATGCCTCAAGTGAGTTTGCGATGTAATCAAGTGCTTCGGCCAGCATCGCGTTAATAACCGTCATTGGAGCTGCAACCGACTGGTTGGAACCTGGTGCACGGAATTCAAAGCGGTTGCCAGTGAAAGCAAACGGGCTGGTGCGGTTGCGGTCACCTGGATCGGCAGGAAGATCTGGCATGGTGTCGACACCAACGCGAAGAGTTCCCTTGCTCTTTGATGACTTTGCACCGCCTGCTGCAATTTGCTCGAATACATCAGCAAGCTGCTCGCCCAAGAAGATCGAAATGATTGCAGGTGGGGCTTCGTTTGCACCCAAGCGGTGATCGTTTGACGCCGAAGCCACAGAAACGCGCAGCAAGCCGCCGTACTTATGGACTGCGCGAATCACTGCAGCACAGAACACGAGGAACTGCGCATTGTCGTGTGGGGTATCTCCTGGGTTGAGCAGGTTGCCTTGACGAGCATTACCGATCGAGAAGTTCACGTGCTTACCTGAACCGTTCACGCCTGCGAATGGCTTCTCATGGAAGATGCACTCCATGCCATGGCGCTGCGAAACAGTCTTCAAAGTGGTCATTAACTGCTGCTGATGATCAGCTGCAATGTTTGCGCGCTCGAATACTGGAGCAATTTCGAACTGGCCCGGGGCAACTTCATTGTGGCGGGTCTTGGCAGGAATACCGAGCTTGAACAGTTCGCGCTCTGCTTCCATCATCATGCCGAGCACGCGCTCTGGGATTGCACCGAAGTAATGGTCATCGAATTCCTGACCCTTGGGTGGCTTTTGGCCGAACAAGGTACGTCCCGCGTTCAGCAGGTCTGGGCGGGCCAAGAAGAAGTGGCGATCAATGAGGAAGTACTCCTGCTCTGGGCCACAGAAGGAAACCACTCGATCAGGATCATTGCCGAACAAGCGAAGCACACGCTCTGCTTGCACTGACATCGCCTGCTGTGCACGAAGAAGTGGCGTCTTAAGGTCAAGCGCTTCACCAGTCATCGACAGGAACACAGTTGGGATGCACAGGGTGTTGCCATTAGGGCTTTCAAGAATGTACGCAGGACTGGTGACATCCCAGCCGGTGTAACCGCGAGCCTCAAAGGTTGCGCGCAAGCCACCGTTAGGGAAACTTGATGCGTCAGGCTCTCCCTGGATCAGAGTCTTGCCTGCGAACTCAGCAAGGGTGGTGCCGTCACCAACTGGCTCGAAGAAGCTGTCGTGCTTTTCAGCGGTAAATCCGGTGAGAGGGTAGAACACGTGTGCGTAGTGAGTTGCGCCCTTTTCTAATGCCCAGTCGCGCATTGCTGCAGCAACTGCGTCAGCGACGGTCGGATCAAGCTTGGAGCCATTCTCAATGGTGTCGATCACTGACTTGTAAACGTTCTTCGGCAAACGACGTTGCATCACAGCCTTGTTGAAGACGTTCATTCCATAGATCTCACCGGGGGCTTCATTGACATCGAAGCTCACTGCGGGTGGAACGTAGGCCTCTACGTCTTGGATAGCTTGCAGGCGTACAGCGTTTCCACTCATGTTCGTTCCCTCTCGACACAAAGCACGGCATCCAGCGCGGTGCAGGTGGAGCAAATCTTAGGAAACGTAATCGCACGGTTTGTTACAGAGGTATTACAAATGGTACATAAAGGACAGAATTTCCCGAATTCATGCGTAACCTCTATGAAGTCACGGCTCCATCAATGACCGCTTGGAAATCAACAGTGGCATTGATGCTGGTGAGTAAAGCCAGCATTCCCGTGACAGCGCGGTGCTCGAGCAAGAGATTCGGAGGGAAAGACAACTTCCCTGCATCCTTCAGCGACCCACCAGGATCTGACCAATCCCCAGCACGCTCGGTAATCCAGTCTGAAGAAAATCGGAATTCAGGCTCCACATAAGGCGTGACATCAAGTGAAATGATCCGAGCGAGTTCTTCGGCACTTGTGGAATCCATGATCATGCCGACGTTCAGCCACAATTGCCGAACTCCTTCAAGGTCATTTGCTGCTGCAAGCTGAAAAGTGCGCACAAATACATGCGTAAATTCACCGGCCGGGTGACCAACTGAGCCAAAATCGAGAACTCCGATAGATCCATCGTCCATTAACCGGAAGTTACCCGGGTGCGGATCCGCATGTATCGCGCCGACAAGCATTGGCGACCACAACGTGAACCGCGCCAAGTTCCTTGCCGCTTGATCACGCTGCTCTACGGGAGCCGACTGCAAAGTCGCGTAAGGAATTCCCGGCAGCCATTCGGTAACCAACAATGTTGAATCCGCATAGATGACTTCAGGGATAGTGACAACACCCGGGTGCGCAGATTCCCACACCTTGCGGAACTCTTCTTGCCACTTAGCTTCGTTGGTGTAGTCCAGCTCATCCCATAGTCGATCCGCGTGCTCTTGGAGCAAGGCTTTGACATCCAAGGTTGGGATTAGCCGGTGGATCAGTGGCATAAACGTGCGCAACTGCAGCAAGTCTGAACGCACAATTCGATGAGCATCTGGGTACTGAACCTTGATCGCCACATTTCTGCCATCAGGCCACGTTGCTGTGTGCACCTGCCCAAGACTTGCGGCAGCGACAGCGACTTCATCTACAAGAGTTCCAGGTGGTAAACGCTTGAAGTTTTCTTCAACGTCTTTAAAGGGTCGTGGTTCTGCATCTTCGTAGAGACGCGTAAGCGATGAAAGCATCTCTGCCTGCTCAGGCGGCAGAGTCGAGGAAAAGAGCGCCAATAACTGACCAAACTTCATGACTGGCCCACGCGCCTTCGCTAGCGCAGTAGTGAGTTCCTCTGCAGAAGCAAGAAGTGCCTTCCCGTATGCGGATTCTCTATCCCCACCAAACGCAGAAACTGTGGCCGCACCGGCAAAGCGAGCGCCACTTTTTACCGGCACGACCGCTAACGATGCAGCACGAGAAAACAGACTCATTGTCGCTCCTATTCACTAGGTGCAAGCGCGGGTGAAACAGATGTCTTCTGATCGTAAGCGCATTTCGAAGACATAAAACCGTCGGCTACCTCTGACGACCCTGGGATCGATTGCGCTGTGGCGCTTTGCGAGCTCCTGCACGAGGTGATGCCGGTCGACGCGCTGCGGGCGCAGATTCCACGTGCACAGGCACCGGCTTCACGTATGGAGCGGCAGGACCAACGAGCGCACGAATTACTTCAGAGCCCGGTTCCACCTGATGCATCTTTGGCGTGATTGCTGCCTGCTTCATGAGCGAGCGCACATCTCCTCGCTGATCAGGCGTGCCAACAGTGATGACCACACCTTCTGCGCCAGCGCGAGCCGTGCGACCTGAACGGTGCAAGTACGCCTTGTGTTCTGCAGGGGGGTCAACGTGCACCACGAGTGAAACCCCATCAACGTGAATGCCGCGCGCAGCAATGTCGGTTGCCACAAGAACTCGAACATCACCGTCGGAAAACGCAGCGAGATTTCGAACGCGAGCATTCTGTGAAAGATTGCCGTGCAATTCAACTGCAGGAATGCCTGCAGCGGTGAGTTGCTTAGCTAACTTCTTAGCCCCGTGCTTTGTACGCGTGAACGCAAGGGTGCGTCCTTCACCTGAAACAAGTTCGCGAACAACGGCTGGCTTGTTATCTGACGTCACACTCATCACGTGGTGAGTCATTGCTGGCACTGGCGAAGCTGCTGAGTCCACAGAGTGAGTAACAGGTGAACTCAAGTAACGCTTAACCAACACATCAACACTGGCGTCAATCGTTGCCGAGAACAGCATGCGCTGCCCATTTTTTGGCGTGGCATCAAGTAAGCGCTTGACCACTGGCAAGAAGCCAAGATCTGCCATGTGATCGGCTTCATCTAGCACGGTGACTTCAACGTGATCGAGTTTGGCGAAGCGCTGCTTCATTAAATCCTCGAGGCGACCTGGTGTGGCGATCAATATGTCAACGCCATGCTTTAACGCGGAAATTTGTGGATTGATCTTGACTCCACCAACCACCACAAGTGTGTTCATGTTCATCGCCTTGGCCAAAGGTGAAATCGTCTCGTTTACCTGTGCTGCGAGCTCACGAGTTGGCACCAAGATCAATGCGCGAGGTGCGCCGGGCTTACGTGCGTGCTTTGACTCCGACAAGCGCACCACTGTTGGTAGCGAGAAGGCAACAGTTTTTCCGCTTCCCGTGCGGCCTCGGCCCAGCACGTCGCGGCCAGCAAGTGAATCAGGAAGTGTGGCTGTTTGGATTGGGAAAGGCGCATCAATTCCCGATGAGCGCAGTGACTGCACGAGCTTGCCGGGAACGCCCAGAACTGCAAAAGAATCAGTGGAAGAACTCGCAGGGGAAGCATGAGAGACAGTCGTTACTACGGGCGTGGTTGAACGTGACAAAAGAATTCCTTCGTTGGTGAGCGTGGTGGCCGAGGTTGCTGGCCTGATTACGCGTCAACGCAACACAGAAGGGGAAAAATCTTCCCAAGCAGACGACCTCGAGAGGATCTGATGATCTTCTCGGTCCCTGTAAAACTAACCCGTCCGGCGCGATTCACCCAATCCCCTCACGAACTTCCCTCTCGGCGAACAGATTCGAGCATCCCGAGAGGTCTATTTCGAACTATCTGCAAGTAATCTGTACCTGCAATACCAATGGCAACCACAAGTGAGCTGAGTGAGATGACGACCAAAAACTGGGACGACTACCTGCGCGAACACGGCGTACGTATCACTCCACAGCGTCAAATGGTGATCAAAGCCGTCGCTGACCTCGAGCATGCCACCGCTGAAGAAATCCTCAAAGAGATTCAGTTGGTCTCTTCAGCGGTCAACCTTTCCACCGTGTATCGGGCTCTTGAGGTGCTTGAAGACATCGGCTTAGTTGCCCACGCTCACCTGGGCCATGGCGCGCCGACCTACTTCCTGGTCGATGACCGCACCCATATTCACCTGGTGTGTGACATCTGCAGCCAGGTGACCTGCACAGGCGCGAATCTGGCAAACGAGCTTGGCATGCGCTTAGACACTGAGCATGGTTTCGATCTTGATCTCACGCACCTCGCCATTCACGGCACGTGCAGCAAGTGCCGCTACATGGA
The DNA here is from genome assembly GCA_947449945.1 of Actinomycetota bacterium. GTDB lineage: Bacteria > Actinomycetota > Actinomycetes > S36-B12 > S36-B12 > UBA11398. The sequence continues at coordinate 13,678 of CANFTO010000020.1, forward strand.
CACTGCTGCTTACATCTAGCAGCATTGCGCCCAGATGACAGCTTCACGTTTTATTGACTCAGACGATCCAATCGTTGCCGACCTCCTAGCCAGCACTATCGAATTAGTCGCCGAAGCCGGCGGATGGATTGCACCGACAACAACCATCGTGAGCCGCAGCGGACAACTACACGTTGAATCAACTGAACCCGTTGGCGCACCCCTTCTGCACGTACCTCAACACGCGTTCATCAGAGTTGATGACGTGACCTGGAGCGACAGCTCGGAACGCTTAGAGATGCTCGATGTTCCGGATCACTTTGGCGATATTGAAACTGAACTCCTCTACGTTCAGGTAGCCCTTCACAATCAATGCAACAAGCTCTCTTGGATGTCGAAGACTCATCCTTGGTTAGCTCCGAATCTTCCTGATGAAGTTATCGAGGCGGTGCGAACACTTTTGCCGACGTTTCGCATTCCAGAAATGAGCGCAGCAGACACGCTCTGGGCTAATCGATGCTTCAGGATTGCATTTGGTGACGAAGGGAGCCCCCAACGTGTACTGATCCCACTCGTCGACCTGTTGAACCACCACAATGATGGTGCGACCGGAACCCTGACTGATGGTGCATTTGAAGTAGACACCGTTCGACCCTTTGAGTCAGGCGAGTGCGCTCTCAATTACGGCATGAATCGTGACCCGCTAGAAATGGCCGCCGTATACGGATTTGTTGACTTATCTCATGCGACGATCAATAGAGCGATTGTTGACGACCACCTCAATGCATCTTTAATCGGCATTATTAACGCCTGTGACAAGTATCCAAAGTTCGATTCCTGCGGCATTCTTCGCGACGGTGCACAACAAGTACTCATGAATTACGCTTAGTGAAAGCATTCTTGAATAACAAACTCACTGAGTCCAACCAAATCTCTTCTAACCAATCCATCCAGCTTCCGCTACCAGTTTGGTTTCCTGGTATGTGGCCTCCGTCGCTGTTCCCCACCGCAAAGAACCCGACAGGTTTTCCAACACTAAGTTCGTCAGTTCGAAACTTTGCACCGTAAAATTCCACAGTGGCTGCCCCTGAGACTATTGCTCAGCCTCTCGCTTGACGGCTAGGGCTTAGCTTCACGTCGGTGCGCTAAAGACGCACTAGGCAACGCACCATGAATACCCAACTGGCATAGTTTCCCGAATGTCCCCAGAAACTGTGGTTTCCAGTAACCCCACCACTATCGCCAACCACCTAGTCCGTCGTTTTCGCGAACTCGGCGTTGAGGAAGCTTTCGGCATCGTTGGCGATTTTGCGTTGCGGATGTTTGGTGCTTTGGCGGATGAAGACTTTCACGTTCTTGTAACAACTGATGAACAAGGCGCTGGCTTTGCCGCTGATACATACGCGCGCATCAAGGGATTCGGCGTCGTTGCCATTACCTATGGCGCTGGTGGTCTAAAGGTCGCTAACGCGGCCGCAAATGCTTGGGCTGAACAAGTGCCGCTGCTCATCCTTAGTGGATCACCGGGCATGAGTGAACGCGCAGGCGATCCAATGCTTCATCACAAAGTCAAAGATTTCGATACTCAATACCGTGTATTCGAGGACCTCACCTGTGCACAAGCTGTGCTGACAACTGGCGACACTGCAACTAATGAAATTGACCGTGTCATCCGCACCATGCTTGAGGAGCAACGCCCCGGATACATCGAGGTCCCACGAGACTTAATCGGCCAAATCGTTGATCCACCGGACTTCGACATAATCCCGTCGCCACCAATGCTTGATGAGGCTGCTCTCGCAGACGCGCTTGCTGACGTACTCAATGAACTCACCATCGCAAAGTCAGCCGCGATCCACGCAGGTGCCCTGGTGTATCGCCGCGGAGTTGAAGATTCATTGTTCACACTGGCGACGCAAACCAACATGCACGTCGCAACAAGTTCACTCGGTCGTGGCGTATTCCCTGAACGTCACGAACTTGGACTAGGTGTCTATATGGGTGCAGTGAGCCCCGAGTCCATCGTCAGTCGCATTGAAAACGTGGATCTGACACTCAGTATTGGTGTCTTGCAAACTGATCTCACTCTTGGTGGATTTACTGCAGATCTTGATGAAGATCACGAAATCATCCTTGGTGACACCCAGGTGAAAGTTCATCGACGTACATACAACAATGTTCCGCTCTGGGCTTTCTTACCTGCACTCAGCGCTGCTGTGCAAGATTCTGAAATCAACTTTAAACGCAATCCCATTCCACTTGATCCAGGATTCATTGCTACTGATGCGCAGCTCAGCGTCGAGCGCACGATTGCGGCGATCGAATCCCACGTTGATGAACGCCATGGCTTACTTCTCGATCCAGGCGAGGCACTGTTCTCTTCAGTGGATATGCGAGTTCCCACATGGGCCCATGGAAGTGCGTATTACGCAACCATGGGTTATGCAGTTCCAGGTGCATTAGGTGCAGGAAAGGCTTCACCTGAACATCGACCTGTTGTAATTGTTGGTGACGGAGCCTTTGCAATGACAGGTCTAGAACTAGCAGCATGCGCTTTTCATGGTGTTCCAGCCATCGTTGTGGTTCTGGACAATGAGGGATACGGAACACAACGTCCACTCCTTGACGGTGTCTTTAACGACATTCCAGCTTTGGCTGCGGAGAACCTGACGAAAGTATTCGGGTTAGGGCAAGGCCGGTTAGTGCGCACCGAACACGAACTCGATGACGCGCTAACGGAAGCTATGGCTTCTAACGAACTTTTCATCATCAGAGCCGCTCTTCCAAAGAATGAAAGAAGTGCTGGACTCGCTCGACTTGGAGCTGCTCTCTCGAAAAAAGTGTAATGCGCATTGGCTCTACTGTGCAGAATGGTCACCTTGGCTTTCAGATTATGGTGCACCTCTAACGGATGCACGCATCTCCTTCAGGAGATCGTCATGCACACACATGCATAAACCTGAATAAAAATAACGCTAATTTCAGTATCCGCTGTTCTGACCCTGTGTCAACTCGTAGGTTTACATGTCCGGACACAACTCATTTCGTTGCGAATTGGCAACACCATTACAACTGTATTGATGCGAATACTCGCTAATCCGCCTGACCAACCACTCGAACTTCAGCACCTGGCCCCGGCGGCGGTGCAACTGACTTCTTTCCATGCACTGAATGCCAAATAATTGTGTCGAGGTCAGCTTGGGATACCTCGTCCGGGCGACTCAATTGAAGCGAAGCTGACCACATTGAATCCGGTGAAGCCGCAGAATTTCTCGTCAGCAAATTTATGTCAGGAATGATGGCGGAAATCGGGGCTAAATTGACAGGCGAAGAACTGAATGCGTCATACATCGGTGTTGCAAGAGCGTCATTCATACTCAAAGGCTTCAGACCCAGAATCAGCTCAACTGAACGAATCACTGATACAAGGTCATATCGCTGATGCGACACTTCAGCCTTCTTTGCATATGGACTGATGACCGCAACGGGTATGCGATGGGCGTTCACATGGTCGGCGCCATCTTGAGAATCATCTTCAACGATGAAGATCGCCGATGAAGACCAGATAGGCGAATGGGAAATTGTCTCCACGATTTGACCGATGGCAAGGTCGCTATCGGCAACCATTGCCGATGGAGTCGGGAATCCAGGTTGTGTGCCACGGGTGTGATCGCTTGTCAGCGACAGGTAGTTCAAACCCGGTACAGCACCTTGAGCCAACTGCTGAGAAAACCGTGCCCGGAAACAATCAACATGCGAATAGCTCCCTGCAGGCGCACCAACAGGCATCGATGAGTCAAAGATTTCACTTTGATCAGCATTAAGTGCTGTGCCGATTGCTGAATCAGCTGGATAGCAGCCATTGAAAGGTGGGCCAAGGTCTGAATATTTCTCAATCGCGGCGATCTGCCTTGCTAATGCTGGGGTTCGGTCCCGATCGGGAACTGAACTAAAGCCACCGATAAACGCTTCTCCATAATTGAAGAAACTTACCGATTGCTTGATTGCCTGTGAGAACAACAAGGAGTTGCCTGGCGAAGATGCCGCATAAATTCCAAAATCATTGGGACGACCGCGACCACCGTAGTTTGCAACCCAATTTCGAGTGACGTAATCCGGCACGAGTGCCGCAGTAGTCCAGTAATGGCCTTGGATCGATGCTTCCGAATTCGCGTATACGTTGTCCAACAATGGGAAGCGACTCACAAGTGAATGCAGGTTAGGCGTAACCGTCTTGCCGAATACGGTGAGCTTTGGATCCCCATTGCCTCGTCGATCATCACCAAGAACCTGGTCATAGCTTCGATTCTCGCGCACGATAAAGAAGACGTGTTTGATCGGACCACCCGAACGAAGCACCGTGTTCTTCGGCGCTACTTGAGCATTTGAGGGAATGAGTTGATCACTCGCGGTGACGGTCATCGCTCTAATCTGCGTATCTGTTGGCAGCGGCAAGACACCCGCTTGGCCACGTACCATTTTTGCCGTGTAGGCCACCGTTTCAAACACATCAGTCGTTGGAGCCTTGGGGTCAAAGGCCCAAAAGATGGGATCAGAACCCGAAGCCGGATTGGGCCCATTCACATTGGAGCCAATACCGCGTCCCTCTGCTGTCACATACATCAGCTGCGCTGGCCTACCTGATTGAGCCCGAGAAATTGCAATTGCCTGTGGTTGTGCAGAAGTTGGGATCCGCCCAATCACATTCCACTCAGTGCCTTTGGTGGTTGAACTTCCCGGAAGTGAGATCACTGCGAGCTCGTCTGCACCGGACTCAGCCACAAATAAGCGATCTCCCTTTGGCGATATTGACAGGCCCGTCGGGATTGTTCCTAAACCTTCAGGGTGACCAACCCAAATTGTTCGTTCAACAACGCGAGTTTTCAGGTTGATTACCGCGACTTGATCGCTTGCGGAAATCGCTACATAAGCTCGACTGCCTGATGGGTCGATGAGAATTCCGTTTGGATGTGAAAGCTGCGCGCCCACAGCAATGTCCTTGAGTTTTACTCCTCGTTGCATATTAATTACCGAGACCGTTCCAGATGCCTCATTTGTAACCAAACCGATGCGACCATTAGGCGTGATGGCAGCTGCGTACGGATGACTACTCAACCCAACGTACCGAACAGCATCACCTTGCGAAAGATCCACAATCGCAGCGGAATCTGCCATATTCAGTGGAATAAGTAACTGCCCACCATTGCGCGAGATGGCCAAGTTTTGTGGCCATGCAAGGGTTGTCGTTGCTAATCCACCACGAGGCACTGGAAAGACTTGCTGCGTTGGTGCCCCCGCTTGGGGAGGGACTGAAATGGTCCGCACCTCCTTCGCGTTTCCACATGACTGAGTGCCGCTGAAAACATGGATGACGTCACCTTGCACACCAGGTAATCCAGACTTAGACGGTTGCCATCGGGAGTTGGCAAGTCCAGATATGTAGGCCAGGTGATGAGCTGAATCAATCGCAATGCCGCCAGACGCGCCAGGTAACTCAAGTGTCTGACACACACGTTTGGTGGTTGTATCAACTATTCGAATGTCGTTCGCAAGGATGCCCGTGGACACTGTCCACAGGTAGCGGCCATCACCAGTGACAGCTCCCCCTCGAGGAAGGTTGCCGAGTTCAACGAGCGAGCCAGCGGGCGTGAGTTGGCGACCGTTCGGCTGCAACATCGACGCTGGGCTCGGAATCTCGACATGGGTATTTTCTGCAACTGCGCCAGCCAACCCTGCTGTGCCACAAAGCAATGCAACGGTTGACCCAATAAGCATGGCCGCCCGTGGCGACTTCCGATGAGCAATTCCACGAGGGCTCGCGATCCGCGAAGTCAGTTTCACTTCTTCAGGCTAGTGACTTTGTGGCGCTGTGGCCTCCTGAGTCAAACCTTGCGCATCTTTAGGGAAATACCTTCAAGAGTGCTTCGCCTATTTCTTGCATTGCTTCAGGTTCCAACATGCCCAACACCACTACGCCTTGTGTTCCCACTTCAGCTAATGCTTCAAGTTGTGCCGTGAACTTAACCATGTCGTGTGTCGGCGAAACAAATACAGTTCGCGTGATCTCCGAGTAATCACGGCCGACACGCTCACAATGCTCTTTGAGCACAATGAATTTGTGAGCCACCGTTTGTGCATCACCAAAAACGTTGCAGGCATCTGCATATTTGGCGACGATCTCAAGAGTGCGTTTTTCTCCACCACCGCCAACCAAGATCGGAATCGAGCCGCGAACCGGACGAGGCACGTTGTAGGCCTGCGTCACTGAGTAATACTCACCTTCAACAGTGGCACGCTCATCACGCATCAATGCTCGCGAAATATTGAGTGCCTCATCCAGTCGATCCATGCGTTCACCCGTAGAAGGAAAATCGAAGCCGTATGCAGCATGCTCATCTGCATCCCAGGCAGCGCCCATTCCAAGAATTGCGCGACCACTCGAGATCACATCAAGGGTGGTGACAGCTTTGGCGAGGTGCGCAGGATTGCGAAGGGTCACTGGGCTGACAAGCGCATAGAGCTTGACTGTGCTTGTGCGCATGGCGAGTGCCCCAAGAAGGGTGTACGCCTCAAACATCGGCGAGGTTGGTCCACCGCCTGTTGCATTCTGATGCATGTGGTCAGGGACAGAGATCGCATCGAATCCCACCTGCTCTGCCAGAGCTACGGAAGCACACACTCGTTCGAACAATGGCGTTCCATCATCAACTGATCCGTAGGAACCCAGATGAAGACCTCGCTTAAAAACCGTCATGGGTGGATCATTCCCTAATCCTTCTCGGGCCCAGCATTACCTGGG
>CANFTO010000021.1 GCA_947449945.1 Actinomycetota bacterium
ACCGTTGTATCAACACGCTGACTCAATTCACTCCACACCATCTTGATGACTGATGATTCAGAGCCTGGAGCAACGCCACCGGCAATTTTGGCAAGCATCCCTCGGCCCATCATGCCTAGCACTCGGCTTTCTACATAGAATTCTGCAAGTTCATCAGCGATGATTGGTGAAACTTGAGTGTCGCTCTTCGTGACATCCTCAACCAAATTGCGGATGCGCTGCTCAAGGCGTCCAGCGAATACTGCGACACCAGCACGCTCATGTCCGAGCGTGTTCATGGTGACATTCCAGCCTTCGTTCAAAGGTCCGATCAGGTTTGCCACAGGCACCCGAACATCGGTGAAGAAAACTTCAGCAAATTCAGCGCCGCCGTTGATCTGCTTAATTGGTCGAACTTCAAGCCCTGGCGTATCAATGGGCACGATGATGGCTGAGATGCCCTTGTGCTTTGGTGCGTCTGGATCTGTGCGCGCGAGCAACTGCATGTGAGTTGCATACATGCCATTTGAAGTCCAAACTTTCTGACCATTGATCACGAACTCATCGCCATCGATCACTGCACGAGTACGTAATGAAGCAAGGTCTGACCCCGCGCCTGGCTCACTGAAACCTTGACACCAGAACTCATCGGTGTTGGCGATCTTCGCCACGCTCTTACGTTGTTCTTGATTTCCAAAGCGCATCAATGTTGGGGCGACGTTCTTGACGCCGATCATTCCTGGAATTTGTGGGGCGCCATATTGAGCGACCACATCCTCAATCGCCAACATTTCCATCGTTCCCAGACCGCGACCGCCGAACTCTTCTGGCCACGTTGCTGTTATCCAACGGCCACCCGCCATCGTGCGCTGCCAATCAAGTTTGGCCTCCCACGCATTTTCGTCAGGCCACTTCGCGCGCCAAGCGGGTAGTTCTTTCGCGAGAAATTCGCGCAGGTCAGCAAGCAGTGCATCCATGGTTGTTCTCTCTTTCAGTTCAGCTGGGTGAGCATCACGTCGGTGGAGCGGATAAATCTCATTGCATCATTTAAGTGTGTGCAACCAAGCTCGCCACGAAGGTGAGTTCGCACACCTTCGTCAAGCTGGTTTGGGGTTCTGCCCAGTAGCAGGGTTACATGTTCTGCTGCAAGTGGACAATCACCCATCGGCAACGTGCGCGGTGTTGCATGAGCAGCGACCAGAACACCGTTTGCGTCGAGTTCACCGGTCACGACATATTCGTGGAGCGCGCCATCTTCATCAATTGCTCGATGCAGTGAATCCCTGAACCACATTTCAATTTCTATTGAACCGTTTTCACCACGATAAATATCAAGGAGGCGCCGACGCTGCATGGTGCCAAAGGAAACTTCTTCTTCATAATGCCATGCATCATCACCATCAATAAGTTGGTGAATCGTTGGTGCGGTTGGCAAGTCACCAAGGATGCTTTCGCCACTTGCTGTGGCGGCAACTCCACCTGCTCGCCATCCTGCACACGTTCCAACTTGAGGTGAATTAGAGAGAAAGCCTGGGGTTTGCGGTGCAGAAACAATGCGGCCGTAGCCCGCAACGTGACGCATACCGGAAAGTTCATCAAGTAAACAACCGATCAGTGAACTCTCTGAATATCCATCACCAAGCTTTGCGACATGTCCGCGAAAACCTGGACCGATATTGCGGCCCTTGAGTTCTTCGGTCAGTGAACGATGATGGGAGTCATCGCTCACATCAATCATCACAAGATTGCCCATGCCATCAGTGCGGGCGGACAAGCCAGCTGAGTGTTCCCAAGTGATGCTGCCCTCTGGTCCAATAGCGATGTCTCGGGCTATGCCACTCAGCACAATGCCCGAGGCCCAATCGGGCTCGGGGGTGCCATGCAGGGTCACCGTGCGACGAACTGAATTAGGCCGCAGTGGCCACAACGCGGGCATCGGATCATCAATGCCACGAGTAAGCGGAATGCCCACTGTGGAAGATGACATTGCCTACTCCAGTCAGATCTGATTTACCGCGAATTATCGGCTACCGAAACCCTCACGGTATCAGTCAAACGAGGGGGTCTGAAGGGGTTATTTAGTAACCGGGATCACGGTTTTCGCGTACCTAGGAAGCACAAGAACGACGAGCATTACTAGACCAATCACCGAGCACAAGGCGCCAAAGCCGAATACGGCTCGATAACCGCCCAATGCGGCCGCAATACCCACAACTAAGCCACCAAGCCCTTGGGCAATGTCGAAGAACATGGTGAAGGTAGAAATCGCAGATGGGCGCACACGATCATCAACATCGCTCAAGACCAAGGCCATTAATCCTGGGTACTGAAGAGCGATTCCCGTGGCCAGCGGAATCAAGGCTAGGTAGATCCCCGGCCAGCTTGGAGTCACGGCCATGATCACCAGGCCAATGACGATGAAACTCGTTGACCATATTCCGGTTTTACGAGGGCCGACCCGATCAGGAATGCGGCGCCCAAAGAGTCGAATCGACAGCACGACCGCCGCATAGAAAAAGAACATCCATTGCACTTGGGACGTACCCAGCTCAGGAGCGTAAAGCGGAAGAAAGGCATTCATCCCGACCATCCCAACGATGCCTAAAGCTAAGACAGTGCCAGGTAGTAATGCGGGGAGATAAAACTTTGGAGGAGGCACAGCATTTGGGTCTTCTGCTGACGCGGTTCCCAAATCAATCTTCACATTGCGCAGAGACAGGATTGGGAGTGCGCCCACAAAAGCAATCACTCCCGACAGCACAAAGGCGGTCGTGAAACCGAGCGATTTATACGTCAGCTGACCAATCACGGGCCCAATTGCCAGTCCGATGTATGGCGCAACTGAAAAAACACTCGCCGCTTCCGCCCTTCGCCATTCGCTGACCCACGACATGATTGTTGACAACATGGCAATAAACATCGCTGCTTGAGCTCCGCCAAGTACCAAGCGTAGAAACACAAGTGTGATCACGTTTGGCGAAAACGACATCAAACCCATACTGAGAGCGCCAAGAAATGCGCCCCACATGATTACCTTCACTGTTCCGTACCGCGCTAAACGTGGATTTATCCACGGGCGCACCAAGATTGCAGCAACTGCTTGAATCGCCACAACGATGCCGATAGCCAAATCTGATCCTTGCAGTTCATCGCGCACAAATACGGGGAGCAATGGCAACGTCATTCCCACGCCGACAAAGAACATAAATGCAAAGAGCAGAATCAAGAAGAATGGGCGCGTAACAAGACGATCCACGTTCGCCGGTGACCCCGCAGGGTTTTCAGTAGTCACGACTCACACAATCCCATGGTGTTAAACGGTTCTCGTACTGACGGCACGCTTAAGCGCTTCATATCGCGGGATAACGATAATCAGAAGGATGAGTAAACCTATGAAAGCCATGAATGCTGACGCCGCAAACACTGCCCGATAGCCAGCAACCGCAGCTACAACACCAACAAATAATCCACTGAGTCCGTTGGAAATATCAAACAACATCGTGAAGGTGGAAATTGCTACTGGTCGATCGCGATCCTCGACGTGCTCTAACGTCAAGGTAAGCAAACCTGGATATTGCAATGCCATGCCCATCGCGAACGGAACGATAGAAAGGTATGCCCATAGGGCCCACGGTGTTACTGACAAAGCAGCAAGGCCAACGATCAATCCTGTCGTTGCCACAATGCCCGTGCGCTTTGGTCCCCACCGATCAGGCAACTTTGCGCCAAGAATTCTGAAAGCGAGCACAACTACCGAAAGGGTCAGGAAAGCAAACTGCACTTGCATCCCAGGAATGGTTGGAGCGAAGAGTGGAATGAACGCACCGAAGGCGATCATCCCCACAATTCCAAATGCAATGACCACTCCCGGCATCACAGCGCCGGGATAGAACCGCTTCATCGGAAGGCCATCGTCGGGAAGCTTTGGTTTTGGTGCGTGCAGAAAAATCATCGGAATGATCCCAAAACCAGCAATACATCCGGCCACGATGAACGTCGCCGTGTAATCAAAGGTGTGGAAGATCCATTGCCCGAGAAAAGGTCCAAGCCCCATGCTGATGTAAGGGGCCGCCGAAAAAAGACTCACCGCTTCGCCAGCGCGCGCTGCTGGAACCCACGAAGTGATGGCTGTGAGGGATCCAATGAAGATGCAGGCCATCGCTGCACCAAAGAGCAATCGCAAAGCAATAAGTGACGGCACATTCGGCATGAAGCCCGACAGACCAATCGATAACCCCGCTGCTGCAAACGCCCCCATCAAAATGGGTTTGTACCCCCAGGTATTGAACTTGGGGGTCACCCATGGACGAATTGCAATTGCTGACACAGCAGTAATGGCAAAGGTCAACCCAACAGCTACGTCGCCGCCGCCAAGTGGTCCTTTGACAAACAGCGGCAACACCGGAGTGATGACACCGTTGGCGAAAAACACGCCAAATGAGCCAGCAAAAACAATGAGGTAGCGGCCGGTAAGGATTCGCTCCTTTATTTCAGAAGCCATAAGGAAATTAGGCCACCGCTCCTGCTGCTCGGAATCGTGCAATAGCTGCCTCGTCGAAGCCACCGATATCGCGAAGGACTTCATCAGTGTGTTCGTTGAAGTCTGGGGCGCGATTACATGGGCCTGAATCCTCATTGAACATGACTGGTGGCATCACCACTGGTTGTGATGTGTCACCGTATTCAACGGTGCGAATCATGCGGTTTGCCTGAACCTGAACGTCATCGGGCATTTCTTCAACGGATTGAATTGGTGCCCAGACGCCCTTGCTCGTGACAAGAATGGCTTTCCATTCTGCGAAATCCTTCGTCGCAAATATCTCATCCATGATTGCCATCAGATCACCGGAATTTGCCATGCGATCTGCTGGTGATCCAAAGCGCGCATCAGCAATGAGATCCTCACGATTCATGTGGCGGCAAAGATCTTCAAATTCATTTTGGTGATCACCCAAATGCAGCAGACCAATGAAGCGGCCATCCTTGGTCTTGTAAGTAGCCCCTGACCATTGACCCATTTCACGTGGGATGTACTTACCCATTTGCGCATTTGGGCCATCAACAACTGCGCCGATAATTGCTGGTGCATTGAACCAAGTGGCAGTGCCCAGAAGTGACGAGTCAACAACGGTTGCCTCGCCTGTCTTCAACCGATGAAACAGTGCCGCAGAGATACCGCCAGCAAGAACAAGGCCTGACATGCCGTCGCCGTGACCCACCATGCCTGATGGCACTTCCGTACGAGTCACATTCATCACCGACTGTGCAAGTGAACCGCGATGCCACCATGTTGCACCGTCGTAACCGCCACGATGGTTCTCTGGACCAAGTGGTCCGCCACCTGTTCCCTTTGCATAAATGATGTTCGGGTTGATTGCGCGCAATTGATCAACATCGAATCCAAGCTTCTGTCGAGTGTTTGGCAAGAAGCTGGTCAGGAATACATCTGATTCCTTGACTAATGCATACAGCGCTTCCTTGCCTTCTGGAGTTGCCAGATCCAATGTGATGGCTCGCTTGCCACGGTTGTAATGCTTAAAGAACCAGTGGGCGCCATTTGGTTCAAGGCTGCCGCCGCCGAAGAGGCGCATGGGATCTGGGTTGCGTGGGTTTTCAATATGAATGACATCAGCACCCCATTCAGCGAGCACTGCTCCAGCTGAAGGGCAAAAGGCCCACATTGTTAGATCAAGAACACGAATACCGTCGAGCATTTTCATTGCTGACCTCACTTGTCTCTAGCTCCAGTTTTTGCAACCTATGGACTCACCGCGAGGTCTGCAACCGTTTTAGAAAAACAATTGGGTATTTCGAAAAAAGAAAGACCCAGGTGATGAATACCTGGGCCTTCCTTGAAAAAATTTCGAACTTAGGCTGCGCCCTCGCCGCTCAGGAAGCCACGAACGATGCCGTCAGCATTGCTGTCTGCTGGTCCGCTCCATACTTCATGGCCGTGCACCATGAGCAATGCACGATCCGCGAAACTCAATGCACGGTCGATGTACTGCTCAATGAGCACGATCGTCACGTTATTTGCTTCGCGGGCCTTGCCAAGTGCGGTGTAGATGTCGTCAATGATCAACGGCGCCAAGCCCAAAGAAAGCTCATCTACAACAATGACTTCAGGCCCTGCAATGAGCGCCTTTGACACTGCAAGCATCTGCTGCTCGCCACCGGAAAGGGTACGAGCCTGCTGCTTGCGACGATCGCCAAGCTTGCTGAAGAGGTCGTATGCACTTTGCACAGCAGCCTTTGGATCTGCAGATAACTTACGAGCACCCAGCATGAGGTTTTCTTCAACAGTAAGTGTTGGGAAAATTGCGCGACCTTCAGGAAGGTACGACAGCTTTCGCTGAGCGATCAAGTAAGGCTCAAGATTGGTGACGTCGTCACCATCAAGAATGATGTTGCCAGATGCAGGTGGGAGCAAGCCAGCAAGTGACTTGCCAATTGAGCTTTTACCTGCACCGTTAGCACCCAGAATCGTCAGACATTCACCGTGAGCGAGGGAGAACGACACGTTATCGACTGCAAGTGCGTCGCCGTACTTGAGTGTGAGGTTTTGAACCTCGAGTTTCGCGTTCGACATTTAGTCCTCCACTGTTCCAAGGTAAGCGGCCTGTACAGCCTTGCTGGCGCGCATTTCTGCTGGTGTTCCACTGTCGATCAGTTGACCGAAATCAAGAACAAACACTCGGTCACAAATACCGAATACCAACTCAAGGTCGTGCTCAACGAGAACGATCGTGATGTTCCGCTCGCGTGCGAGCTTGGTGATCATTTGGCCGAGGTTCTCGGTTTCTGAGCGGTCAAGACCAGCAGATGGCTCATCGAGCAACATGATCTTTGCGTTGGTTGCAAGGCAAATTGCAACTTCGAGCAAACGTCGCTGCCCAAGAGTGAGGTCGGATGGACCCTTGTCTTTGTCTTTACCAAGACCTAGTTCATTGAGCAGTGCGTCCGCATTAGCGATTTCTGCCTTGGAAATTCCACGCGAAAAGAATGGAATCAACGCGACAATGAAGTTCAAACTCGTGACGAGTTTGCCAGCACGAACCTGCTTGCCAGCGCGATCAGCCAAAATCACGTGTTCGCGAACAGTGAGTTCAGTAACCAGCTGAGGGCCCTGGAACGTTCGAGCCATGCCCATGGACGCACGCTTTTGCGGCGTGGTCTTTCCGACACTTGTTTCCCCAACAAAGATCGTTCCTTCATTTTGTTCCAGGGTGCCTGAGATGCAACCAAGCATCGTTGACTTGCCCGCACCGTTAGGTCCGATCAAGCCAGTGATCTGACCTGGTTGCGCTTCGAGGCTGACCTTGTTGAGCGCCTGCACACCGCCGAAGCGGATGCTCACGCCTTCCGCGCGAAGTGTGGTGCTATTTATTGTTGACATGAATTCACACTCCCGCTGAAACTTTGGAATTGACATTGTCGTCATCTACCGGGCCTGGATCATGCGTAGATCCACCACTCAGTTTGATCGCGAGGCGACGGAATTGAGCGCGAACACCCGGCTGAATACCAATTGGATCCTTGACCATGTTGATTGCGACCAAGCCGAAGAGCAGCACTGGAAGATCCGCCAAGCGCTCTGGCAAGAACTCCGAGAAGATCGCTGGCATCAGCAGCAATGTCATACCGCCAGCAGCAAGACCACCCATGGAGCTGGTGCCCTGAGCAACTGCCAGTGCGAACCAGACCAAACCGATCACCATGATGAAGCCGTTCGGGAACGCAACGAGTTGGAAGCTCGCCACCATCGTGCCGCCGATACCTGCAACTGCTGCGCCAAGTGCGAACACACCCAAGCGAGCAATGAAGATATCGAAGCCAAGGGTTGCTGCGCGAACGCGGCTGGCTCGAATCGTCGCGAACACCAAGCCGGTAGTCGAACGACGAAGTGACCACAGGATGAACATGATGATGAACATGATCGCTGCTGCAAACCAGTAGTACTTCTTCGGCGTATCAAAATCCATGCCGAACAGAGTTGGTCGGCCGAATGGCAAACCTGAACCGTAGTTCGAGAACTCATCGCGGGTGTACACCGCTTGGTCCACCAACAAGGCGAACGCAAAGGTCACGATTGCTGCATAGAGCGGTCCAAGTGGCAAACAGATCATGCCGACAATTGCACCAATGACACCTGCAACAACACCACCGATCAGCATTGCCAGGAGAATTGGCACAGTGCCCTTTGCGCCGAACACCGTGTCGTTATTCACCACGTATGCCGCCGCGATAACACCCAAGCCAGCAAAACTGATCTGGGAGAGACTGATGATGCCTGCTTCACCAGTAACAAGTCGGTAGGACAGGAACACCACGGTGTATGCGAAGCCAACAGCGATCAAACCCGTCCAGTAATCGTTAAAGATCACTGGAATGCCGACCATGACAACAACAAGCACTACGTAGCCAACCCAGCGATCCCAATGACCCTTTGGATTGCGCATGACGTTGAGGTAGTGCGAAAGCGAAACCTCATAAGCGTTGTTGACCGAAGCCACTTCCACCTTCTGAGTGTCAGCGCGCACATCCTTGTTACGGCTGTAGATGAGCACTGCGCCCACCATGAATAGGAACGGAAGGCTTGGGCGAAGTGCCGTGCCAAGCAGACCATCAGATGGCAAGTACAGAACGAGAACTTCCTGGACAACACCAAGCAAGAGCGCGCCGAAGAATGCGCGCCACAAGTTGGTGAACTTGCCAATAACTGCGCCTGCCATTGATGCTGCGATCAGGTTTGCGAAACCGCCTGGGCTCAAGCCCACCTTTGGAAGCACCATCAAGCCGGCAAGGCCAGCTACTGCTGTGCCAATTGCCCACGTTGATGCGATCACGAACTTTGGGTTAGTGCCGGTGAGCACAGTCATGAGTTCAGAGTCAACGGAACCACGGGTGACCAGACCCGCCATGGTCTTGTTGAGAACCCAGTAACCACCAAGAGCCACGATTGCTGCAGTGACGATGATGATGAACTGTTCGTTAGAAACGTTCACATCAAAAACGGAGAAAATTACTGATGGCTCGCCGACTGGGCCGTAAACCAAGTACACCGGTTCATGCCCAAAGATCAAGGTAGTAACAGCGACGAGTGCGACCTGGAGGCCAATCATCACGGCAACCTTGGTGAGCGGAGCAAGGTTGCCCAGCTTTCCGAGGAGGATCCACCAGAGGAACAAGCCCAGGAGTGGACCGGCGATCAACACGACAAGTGCCGCGGAAAGCCATGTGTTCCAACCGAGCCCGGTATCGGGGTTGCTCAAGAAGAAGAAGCAATAGGCCAGAAAGAAGGCCATGCCACCTTGAGCGAAGTTGAAGACGCGTGACGCGTTATAGGTAATGACCAATGCCATGGCAGACATCGCATAAAGCGCGCCAACGGCAAGGCCAGCAATAACAAAACTGAGCACCTGGGGTCCTCCTGGTCAGGGCCGATCGAATCCGATTCTGGCGAGGGCCAGATTCGGAAAGTACAAGGTGGCATTCAGCGATGGTGGGCTGAGCGGGAGCCGTTTTGGAGAATTTCGGCGGATATCGCCTTTTCCCCCTACACGTTGGGATCGCAGGTGCCGGGGTGCTGGCACTTTTGTCCCAATTCATTACAGATGGTGAGGTCGCGAGCCTATGGAGGGCGCAAGGGTCCGTCAAGGGAAACAGACGAATTGGGTACACCAATTTGTTCACGAATTGCATTTAGACGGTCATACCTCTGTATGAACAAATGTTCACTGCGTTTTGAGCAGTTGACCACACGTTGGGCCGGTATCAGGCAGTAAGGAATCCCCACGCACGGTAATGAACCAACTGCACTTGGCCGGATCGCCGTCAGGGGTCACTCCCGGGGCAAATGAAATCTTTCCCGGCAACATATTGCCAGCGGAGTAATCGGTAATCCCGCGCTGAATCCGAATGAAATCTTCACGAGTCGGGCATTGGCCAGCAGCGCTGAGGCCAGAGATCATCACATCTGCAGCGATGTACCCCAAAGGTGCAAATGACGAGTAGGGATTTGCACCTGAAGCGACCATGCCAGCCACATACCTTTTAACTTCTGGAGTGTTGAGCTGCATAGGTACAAATCCGTACGGAACACCGATCGCTCCATCAAAGGCACCGCGGGCCTGAATCACTGTTGCGGGATCAATCAGGCCATTGACCATCACAGGCAACTTCTCGGCGCCCAAACTTTTCAAGGACTTGGCAACGTTCTCACCAACGCTAACCGGTGCAATCACATTCACACCATCAGCTTTTGACTTGACGATCGCCTTCGCGATTGCAGAAGTACTTGATGAACTTGAAGTCAACGTTTGAATGGGAAGTGCTGAGGTCAACGCTTGTGACGGCAAGGTTGCGATAAAGCCGCGAGCTGTACGTAACGATCCAGGTGATTTCAACGTCACCGTGGCAATTGATGAAGCTTTAATTTTCCGGAATCGTTCCGCAGCAGCTGTTGAGGTGTACCCCGTTGCGTACGCGCCTGTCACGCCAAAAGCATTGAGGTCCGTTGCATATGGCGGAAGATTAGGAATACCAGCGACTGGAACATTGGCTTGTTTCAATATTGGGTACATCGACTGCTGTTGGGATGCCGCAATAATTCCAAACACTCCATCGCTTATTGCTTTCTTTGCAACCGTTACTTGAGTGGTTGAGTCATTTCGATCGTCGTAGACCTTTAATCGAACAGACCGTCCATTAATTCCATCGAGGGCATTTATTTCATTGATGCGCAATTGCGCAGCAACGTCAAAGTTTGCGAATGTTGATGCCGCGGTTCCAGTCTTCGGAAAGACGACACCGAGTGTGACCACGGAATCTGTGATACCTGGAACGGCTGCGCAGGTTCGTGCGGGAGTGGGTATTGAAGAATTCGTCGCGGCCTGATCACCACTCGAACGTCCACACGCGGTAAGACTCAACGCGGACACCATGCCAAGTGCGACAATTCCTGTGACCTTCACGGCTCAATGGTGCGCTATTGCCTGACCAAAAAGAACAGCGGGTGCCGAGCTATTGCTCGGCACCCGCTGCTTGGCGTTACTGAGTACTAGCCCTGTACGACTGCACCGGTTGCGGTGTTGACGTACTTCGCATTACAGGTTGGTGCCTTGTCAGGAATCAGCTGGTCGCCCTTAGCGATCATGAACCAGGTGCATGAAGCCATGTTGCCGTTTGGCGTTGAACCTGGCTTGAAGCTGATGGTTTCTGGAACAAGTCCCAAGCCGGTGTAGTTAGTCACGTTACGCAGCTTGTCAACGAACAACGCACGCGTTGGGCACTGGCCAGCTTCCTTGATACCGCGGATCAGCAAGTCAGCACCGAGGTAACCCTGAGGTGCGGCTGCTGAGTAAGGGTTCAAGCCAGCAGCCTTCATGCCGCCTGCATAGGTGCGCACACCTGGCTTGTTCACACCAACGGGCACAGTGCCGTAGTTGGTGCCAAGGGCGCCGTCAAGGGCGGTACCGGTGGTCTTGAGGACTGCTGGGTCAGAAAGACCAACAATGCTCATGCCCTTCAGCGTGACGCCCTGCTGCTTCAATGCCTGAGCAATAGATACTCCGCCTTCGATGTAACCAACGATGATTGCACCGTCTGAACCTGAACTCTTAATACGAAGAGCAGTTGAGGTTGCATCGTGCGTGCTCTGTGGTTCGTCAGCAATACGAAGTGACTCAGTGATGCCAGGAACCAACTTCAACAAACCTGAAGTGGTGTTACCTGAAATCGTTGCACCAGCGGAAGCGTGGTTGATGTTTGCAACCTTGGTTACACCCATGTCCTTCAACTTTTGAATCGTTACAAGTGAACCGATACCTGGAGGTGGTGGTGCACCAGTTGGCGCAAATGCGTTGCGATCAGTGTTGAAAGCCTGGTTGTTGAAACCAGTGACAGGAACATTTGATTCCTTGAGCGTAGGGAACGCCGACACAGTTGAGGACTGAAGGGTCAGGCCAAATACCTTGTCTGACTGGATTGCTTGCTGGGCAGCAGAGACCTGTGCTGTTGGGCTTGACTGATCGTCATACACCTTGAACACAAGTTTGCGGCCGTTGATGCCGCCCTTTGCGTTTTCCTGGTCAATACGAAGCTGAGCAGCCTGTGATGAACCAATGTAGTTCGCTGAAGCAGCACCAGTCTTTGGTCCAAGCCAACCAAGAGTGATCGTGGTTGGGGTAACGCCATCAGTTGGGGCACAAGCAGCATTCTTTGTTGCATTACTTGCAGCTGGTGCAGCTTGTGCACCAGTCGCGGCAACTGAAACCACCATTGCAGCAGCAAGGCCGCTGACAACGAAGGCCGAGTTGCGGCGCTTGTTTGAAGAAACCGACATCAACACTCCCTGAAAAGGTGAGCAACTATGCACCTTGCACAGTTGAGTCGAACCCACTTACTCCGATACTTGCGAGCAAGCTGACGAAAGAGTGATCCTCAACACATCGAATGAAAAGCCTTGGTAATAAAGCGTTTCCAATTCGTTATAAAACTCGCGGAGTTTGGTCTGACTTAGTCGACATGTACGAATTCGTCGCTATTGCGCCATAAATAAATATTGGGTGGGTTGCTTTCGCAACCCACCCAATATTTGATGTTCTAACAATTAGCCCTGTACTACAGCACCGGTTGAGGTGTTGACGTACTTGACGTTGCAGGTTGGCTTTGCGTCAGGAATGAGCTGATCGCCCTTTGCCACCATGAACCAGGTGCAGGAAGCCATGTTGCCGTTTGGCGTTGAACCTGGCTTGAAGCTGATTGGTTCTGGAACCAAGCCGCCACCGGTGTAACCGGAGACGTTGCGGAGCTTGTCAATGAACAACGCACGCGTTGGGCACTGGCCAGCTTCCTTGATGCCACGGATCAACAGGTCTGAACCGAGGTAACCCATTGGAGCTGCTGATGAGTAAGGGTTCAAGCCAGCAGCCTTCATGCCGTTTGCGTAGGTACGCACACCTGGCTTGTTCACACCAACTGGAGTGGTGCCGTAGGTCGTGCCCAGCGCACCATCAAGTGCGGTGCCGGTGGTCTTGAGCACTGCTGGGTCAGAAAGACCAACAATGTTCATGCCCTTAAGAGTGACACCCTGCTGCTTCAATGCCTGAGCAATTGAGATGCCGCCTTCGATGTAACCAACGATGATCGCGCCATCTGAACCTGAACTCTTGATGCGAAGAGCAGTTGAGGTTGCATCGTGTGCACCCTGTGGCTCATCACCAATGCGAAGTGACTCAGTGATGCCAGGAACCAACTTCAACAAACCTGAAGTGGTGTTACCTGAAGCAGTTGCACCAGCTGAAGCGTGGTTGATGTTTGCAACCTTAGTTACACCCATGCTCTGAAGCTTCTGGATTGGTGCAAGTGAGCCAACACCTGGAACTGCAGGCACGCCGGTTACGGCAAATGCGTTGCGGTCAGAGTTGAAGGCCTGGTTGCTGAAGCCAGTGACAGGAATGCCGTTTTCCTTCAGCGTTGGGAACGCTGACACGGTTGAGGACTGAAGGTTCAGACCGAACACCTTGTCTGACTGGATTGCCTGGTTTGCAGCTGAAATCTGAGTGGTTGGGCTTGAACCATCGTCATAAACCTTGAAGATGATCTTGCGGCCGTTGATGCCACCCTTAGCGTTTTCTTGGTCAACACGAAGCTGAGCAGCCTGTGATGAACCGAGGTAGTTAGCTGAAGCTGCACCAGTCTTTGGTCCAAGCCAGCCAAGGGTGATCGTGGTTGGTGTGACACCGTCTGCTGGTGCGCACTTTGCGTTCTTTGCTGCATTGCTTGCAGCAGCTGGTGCAGCTTGTGCACCAGTGGCAGCAACTGACACCAACATTGCAGCAGCAAGGCCGCCAACAACGAAGGCCGAGTTGCGGCGCTTGTTTGAAGAAACCGACATTCAGAACTCCTGAAAAGAGTGACCAACTGCGCGCCTTGCGCATTTGGGTGGATCACTTCGCATTCACCTCAGTGAAGTTGAATTGGCAGAAGATAAACACGCCACAAATATTCTGAAAAGACCTAAATGGATTTCTTATCCATTTCGTTACTTTAAGTCCTCCTTAATAACGTATAAAACATCTTAAATACGACATTCTTATTGGATACGAGGGCTTGCCGGCGTACCCTTCACCCGTGTTCACCACCTTGCCTGCGCTGCTTGCTGCACGGGATTGGTATCCCGAAATCAGCGAAGCCGGCGCAATGAGCAACGTGCTTCGGTTCATCGATCTTGATCAACCCCTGCCTAGTGATTTCAGCGCACTTGGTACTCGGGTGTGCTTAGTTATTGGCATCACACGAAACCCAACCCCGGCAATCCAACGAGTTGCTCAAGTTCTGGACCTCACACTCACAACAACTGCAATCGACAACGCAGTCTTTGTCACTGTTTCCGACCTCGACAACGCTATGGCTTCCATTGAATCCGCGGTATCGCATCGTGGCCGAAGTGCGATGGTGCTAGCTGCAACTCTGCGGCAAACATCTCAACTTCCCCTCAATGATGCGATTGCAACTGAGGCTGCTGCTTACTCAACTCTGTTAGCTGGACCTGAATTTGCTGAATGGTTAGGTGCTCGTTCAGTAAAGAAGTTGGAACCATCAACAGAACCCGATCGCGTTCTGACCTCAATTACTGGCAACACACTGAACATTCGCCTGAATCGAAAACTGCGACTCAATGCAATCGACGGACCAATGCGCGCTGCACTCGTCGAAGCCTTTGCAATCGCAATTGCTGATCCAACCCTTGACGTGAAACTCAACGGGGAAGGTTCATGCTTCAGTAATGGGGGCGACTTGCGTGAGTTTGGTTCAACTCCTGACCCTTCGACTGCTTGGGCCGTGCGCATGACACAACACCCCGGATGGTGCATTGCGCAGATTGCCGAGCGCACAACTGTTCATATGCACGGTAAGTGCATTGGTGCCGGCGTCGAGATGCCTGCCTTTGCCTCTCACGTGATTGCGGATCCAGAAACAACGTTTGTATTACCGGAACTTGCGATGGGTTTGATTCCGGGAGCCGGTGGTTGCGTGAGCATCACTCATCGCATAGGTCGCTGGCGTGCGTTGTGGTTGGTACTGACCGGAGCAACTCTTACTGCGCACGAAGCGCTGGCCTGGGGATTGGTCGATGACATCGCTCCCATCAATTAATGCAGCAGACTGGGCAAACCAACTACTCACACTGGTTGGAAGTAATCAACGCATCACAACTCCTGCTTTTGAAAGTGCACCTATTGCGGACTGGGCCCGAAGTGGTGCGGTCGCAATTACCGGAACGCCCAATCAGCCACTTATGCCAACGGGTTTTGCTGCAACCGCTTCGAGAGCAGCGATGTCAGCCTTTGAAGCAATCACTGGCATATCCGGTATCGCAGGGGAACAACTCCTCGGCGAACGTGCTGCACTTTCTCGTTGGCCGCCAAAGGCGCCCTGGACATTAGGTTTGCATTGTCGGGCAGTGCGAACTCTGGATGGTTGGTTTGCGCTTTCTTTAGCGCGTCCGACAGATCTTGAGAGTGTGCCGGCACTCATCAGTGCACCGACAACGAATGAGTGGTTCAGTGTTGATGCATGGGCACGTACACACACAACACAACAAGCAGTCGATCGATGTCGTTTATTAGGCATGCCTGCGGGCGCGATTGATTCAGTGAGCTCACATGAGTTGATGCGTATTGAATCGAATGGAGAAAGTGCGGCCCGCGAGCTCAAGGGTTTGCGGGTTATCGACCTTTCGACTCTTTGGGCAGGCCCACTTTGCGGCAACTTGCTGCAAAACGCTGGTGCCGAAGTCATAAGAGTTGAAAGTGCGAAACGTCCAGATGGAAGTCGCGAAGGTGTGATTGCCTTCGATGATCTATTGCACGCTGGTCAGCCATCCGTAACGTTCGATCCTGAGCATTTGGAATTTCTCCATGCACTGATTGATATCGCCGACATCGTGATTACTTCAGCGCGACCACGCGGGCTCACCTCACTTGGATTAGATCCTGACCTCTGGCTGGCAAATAGGAACAATGGCGTATGGGTGCAGCTCAGCGCTTATGGATCAACGGCGGATGAAGCCAATTGGATTGGTTTTGGAGATGACACCGCAATGGCCGCTGGATTAGTGCGCTGGATCGAAGGCATTCCGATTCCGGTTGCTGATGCACTGGCTGATCCACTGACTGGCATTCATGCTGCAGTAGCTTGCGCTGCTCTTGCCCAGAATGGTGGAACACACTTGATCGATATTGCATTAGCAAATGTCGCTGCCGCTACGCGGACTGACACATTAGTGATCGATCCGACCCAGGTGCGTGGGAAATGGGTCGTCGAAACTGAATTCGGCATTCGTTCTGTAGAACGACCAAAGGCCCGAACTGTTCATGGAACAGCCCGAGCCCTCGGTGCAGATAACGATCGTGTGCGAGCCGAACTCGCAGGGTAGTTACTTCTTTGCTGGTCGGTATGACGTTGCAAGCATCAACAACGCTGCACCAGTGCCAAGGACTGCGGCGATGATCGCCCAGTTCACTCCGAACATTTCAATGTTCAATGCATTGTCGACTGACCATTCACCTGAGCCACCTGATGCCAGAGCCAAGGCAGTCAACAAGATGTAGAGAACGTATTCCCAGCCACCCTTAAACACGAAGTAACCCTTGCCACGGTGGTCGGTCAGCATGGCCACAACCATGAGGCCAACAACGCCCGCGGCGCTCAAACCTGTGAGGAAACCAATGGTGATCGCAATGCCAACTGCCATTTCGGTGCCAGCTGCAACGCGAGCATGAACCCAGCCTGGCTTCAAGCCAAGGGATTCAAACCACCCAGCAGTGCCCTTGAGGCCACCTGCGCCGAACACCTTGTTGTAGCCATGCACGAACAGCATTGGTCCAATGGCCAAACGAATCAGCAACATGGCGAGGTTGTAAAAGTTGAGATCTGAAGAGATCGTGTTCATTGAGGTTCTCCTTGGCAAGCGAAGTGTGATGTTCGACGGCGTTTGGGCATACGCCCCACGAAGGGTCGGCTACACGGTTATGGTGGTCAGTATCCCATCAAAAGCCGCGGACCGGGCGTTAGTTCGGGCAATTTCGGAACAGGACTTCTCGTTATGCAGATCGCAGGAATTAGCGCAGTAATCACCGGAGCTGGATCTGGCCTAGGCCTTGCTACCGCAAAGGCCATGGCTTCTGCAGGGGCCAATGTGGTGATCGTCGACCTTCCTTCCTCAAATGGAGAAGCTGAAGCCAAGGCAATCGGCCCGAATGCTGTGTTCGTAGCTGCAGATGTGCGCGATGAGGATCAGATCAAAGTTGCCCTTGATGCCGCAGAAGAGATGGGGCCACTTCGCTTAGTCGTGAACTGCGCTGGAATCGCAACTCCAAACCGAGTCATGCGCAAGGGGGTTGCCACGGCTCAGGCTGAATTCGAACGCGTGATCTCCATTAACTTGCTTGGCACTCTCAATGTGATTCGTCTTGCTGCGGAGCGCATGTCAGTCACCGAGCCTGCAGGTGAAGAGCGTGGCGTCATTGTGAATACCGCATCGGTCGCTGCATTTGATGGTCAAGTTGGTCAGGTTGCATACGCTGCTTCGAAAGCTGGCGTTGCTGGCATGACCTTGCCCCTTGCTCGCGATCTTGCTCAATTCCTTATTCGCGTGATTGCTGTTGCACCTGGAACCTTCGAAACTCCGATGGTTGCTGGGTTGCCACCAGAAGCTGTGAAGTCACTTGGTGATCAGGTTCCACACCCAAGTCGCCTTGGCAAGCCTGAGGAATATGCAGCACTGGTCAAGCACATCGTGGAAAACCCAATGATCAATGGCGAAACCATTCGTATCGACGGTGCCATCCGTATGGCACCACGCTAAACACCAACATCAATCTGTAACTGCCTCATAACCTTTGGAGTCAATGTGTCTCTTCCAACTCGCACCCTTGGAACGGGTGCCACCGCAGTAGACGTTTCATTGCAAGGCCTTGGCGGTATGGGCATGAGCATGGTCTACGGAACTCGTGATGATGTTGAGTCAACCGCGACGTTGAATAAAGCACTTGATCTTGGCGTGACTTTTTGGGACACCGCTGATGTCTACGGCCCACACCACAATGAGGAACTCATCGGCAAGGTGTTGCAGTCACGCCGAGATGAGGTCGTGCTCGCAACGAAATTTGCAAACCACATGGTCGATGGAAAGATGACGATCACAGGTGATCCTGCGTACGTCAAGCAGGCATGTGATGACAGCTTGAAGCGTTTGGGAATCGACACGATTGATCTCTACTACTACCACCGTGTCGATAAGAACGTTCCAATTGAAGACACCTGGGGTGCAATGGCTGAACTTGTTGCTGCCGGCAAGGTGCGTTACCTCGGTATTAGTGAAGCTGCACCTGAAACTATTCGTCGTGCACATGCAGTGCATCCGATGACTGCTGGTCAATATGAATGGTCGCTGTTTACTCGCGATGTTGAAGTCGATGGCGTGCTTGCTACCTGCCGGGAACTTGGCATTGGCATGGTTCCGTATTCACCATTGGGTCGCGGCATTCTGACTGGCACCATTCAGAACACCGATGAACTCGTTGCAAATGACTGGCGCCTAACAAACCCACGCTTCCAGGGTGAAGATTTTGACGCCAACCTCAAATTGGTTGCGCAATTGAGCGAACTCGCTGCTGCTCGCGGAATCACTCCTGCGCAGTTCGCCTTGGCCTGGGTTCAATCCCAAGGCTCAGATGTGGTGCCTATTCCTGGCACCAAGCGCCGCAAATATCTTGAAGAAAACGTTGCAGCAGCAACTATTCAATTAACTCCTGCCGAACTTGATGCGGTGAATGCCATTGCCCCCTATGGTGCTGCTGCAGGTGGCCGATACGCAGCTGCTGCGATGGGCAGTCTTACGGCAACAACGAAGGAGAAGTCATGACCGCACCACTCACGATTCGTAAGCCAGCCGGCACCCCCAAGGGTGGCGTCGTTGTGATCCAAGAAGCCTTCGGTGTCACCGCGCACATTGAGGATGTGTGTGATCGCCTTGCTGAAGCAGGTTACCTCGCGGTTGCTCCAGCAATGTTCCATCGCCAAGGCTCACCGATTGTTGCGTATGACGATATTCCTGCAGCCATTGAAGTGATGTCACAATTAACTCCAGCAGACATGGCAGCTGACGTTGACGATGCTCTTGAGTACCTGCAGTCAGAGGGTCTGACACAAGAACAGTGCGGAATCACCGGCTTTTGCATGGGCGGCACAGTTACCTACAACACCGCTGTACGTTTGAAGCTCGGTGCAGCAGTCACCTTCTACGGTGGCGGTGTTGCTAAAGGTCGCATGGGTTATGAATCCTTCATTGACCAAGTAGACAAGCTGCAGACTCCATGGCTTGGACTGTTCGGTGACCTGGACCGTGGCATTCCTGTTGATGATCTTGAGGTTCTGAAGATTGCTGCGGGTGAAGCAAAGGCAGACGTAGAAGTAGTGCGTTACCCAGATGCTGACCACGGATTCCACTGCCCGGATCGCCCAGCGGTATTTCATCAGGCTTCATCAGATGACGCTTGGAAGCGAACCATCGCATTCTTCGACGCGCACCTGTAAAACCAGTACCAGTTTTGCAAGTGCTCAGGCAAGGGCTGCTGGGAACCACGCATCCGTCGTGATCAGGTCACCTTCATACATGCGACCATCGCGTGGAATGTTGGTGATCGCACCACGGCGTTCCAGATGCACAATGTGCGCAAGTGTTTCGCCCATCGCTGCGCGACGCAGCATGCCGTGCGTGTTATCCCACCCATGTGACCAACTGAGTTTCGAGGAAATCTCATAAGTTCCCGCACCTGGGTGCTCGTTAATCGCTACTAACACTTCAGCTAAGCGTTCTTCATGGTGAATATTCATTTGTTCGATGCGTGCATCTAGGCCACTGAAGCGGTACTCATGTGCTGGCAAGATTTCTTCAGGGTTCATTCCACGCATCGCATTCAACGAATCGATATACAAACCAAG
>CANFTO010000022.1 GCA_947449945.1 Actinomycetota bacterium
CAACGCAAAGGTGGGTGTCATTCTTCCGGATGCTGCTTCATCGGCACGTTGGGAGACAGCTGACCGAAAGTTCCTCGAAGAGGCTTTCAACAGCGCTGGCGTTCAATTCGACATTCAGAACGCAAACGGTGACAAGGCTAAGTTCGCCACCATCGCTGACCAGATGTTGGCAAGTGGCGTTACTTCACTCATGATCGTGAACCTTGACAGCCCATCCGCTGCTGCCGTGATCAAGAAGGCTTCCGACCAAGGCGTTCCAGTCGTTGACTACGACCGCCTGACCCTCGGTGGCGGAGCTAGCTACTACGTGTCATTCGACAACGTGGCAGTGGGCACAAAGATCGGCGAAGGCCTGGTCACTTGCATGACTAACAACGGAAACAAGAGTGGTCCAGTTGCGCTCCTGAATGGCTCGCCAACAGACAACAATGCGACCTTGTTCAAGGAAGGCTACGAGAAGGTCATCAAGGACGCCGGTTACACCGTTGCTGCTGATCAGTCAGTGCCAGATTGGGACAACACCAAGGCTGGAACAATCTTTGAGCAGATGTACACCAAGGCAAAGGGTGACTTTGTTGGTGTTGCAGCAGCCAACGATGGCCTCGGCGGCGCAGCAATCGCAGTGCTTCAGCGCAACGGTCAAGCAGGAAAGATTCCTGTGACTGGCCAAGATGCGACTGATGAAGGCTTGCAGCGTGTTCTCCTTGGAACTCAGTGCATGACCGTCTACAAGGCGATCAAGGCTGAAGCTGAAGCAGGCGCAAAGCTTGCAATCGCATTGAGCAATGGCGACACCGCTGCTGCAGATGCACTTGCAACCGGATCAACCGCTGACAGCACTGCTGGTACCTCAGTCAAGTCTGTTCTTCTCATCCCTCAGGCGATTTTCCCTGAGAATGTTAAGGACGTTGTTGCAGATGGATTCACCACTGCGGCAAAGATTTGCACTACTGCCAAGTTGAAGGAAGCCTGCACCAAGTACGGCGTCCAGTAACCACAGCAGTAACGAGCGAAATATGAAGTGTGGGGCTGAGTCGATGTATCAGCCCCACACTTCATCAAATATTTGAACCAAAGGCTTGCGCAGCGCAACCACATGAGAGGCAGCAGATGTCCGACCAAGTCCCCATCTTGGAACTGAAAGGTGTCAACAAAGGCTTTGGGCCGGTGCAGGTTCTGAAGGACGTTGACCTCTCAATTTACCCAGGTCAAGTCACCTCACTTGTAGGTGACAACGGAGCAGGTAAGAGCACCCTTGTAAAAGGTATTGCTGGTATTTATCCATTTGATTCCGGTGAGTACCTCTTTGAAGGAAAGCCTGTCCATGTTTCCGAGCCACGCCAAGCAAATGCCTTAGGTATTGAAGTGGTGTACCAAGACCTTGCCTTGTGCGACAACCTGGATGTTGTTCACAACATGTTTCTTGGCCGGGAGCAAAGCAGAGGGATCGTTCTTGATGAAATAACCATGGAACGACGCGCGAAAGAAACGCTCGCCGGGTTATCAGTGCGGACGCTGAAATCAGTACGCCAGCAGGTCTCGAGTCTTTCGGGCGGCCAGCGGCAAACAGTTGCCATTGCTCGTGCAGTGCTGTGGAACTCCAAAGTCGTGATTCTTGATGAACCAACGGCAGCTTTGGGCGTTGCACAAACGGAGCAAGTCCTTAATCTTGTCCGACGGCTCGCCGATAGTGGCCTAGCCGTGATCATCATTTCGCACAATATGAATGACGTGCTTCGCGTTTCTGACAATGTCGCTTGTCTCTACCTCGGCAACATGGCCGCGCAGGTACAAGCGCAACACCTTTCCCATGGCCAAATCGTCGAACTCATTACCACTGGGAGAAGTGGCGACATGGGACTCCACCCAGAAGTATTGAATGGAACAACAGTATGAGCACTCAAACAACCGATGTTGATGTTCCAGAAGCAGGAGACACTGGGGGAATCGGCAATGCCCTTCGGGATTATTCGCGAAGGGTCCGTGGCGGCGACGTAGGTTCGCTCCCGGCGGTTCTCGGCCTGATTGCACTCGTAGCGCTCTTCAGCATTCTTGAGGGCGACACGTTTTTCACTGCCCTGAATTTTGCAAACTTGCTGAACCAAGGAACGGCAATCATCGTTTTAGCGATGGGATTGGTTTTTGTACTCCTGTTGGGAGAGATCGACCTTTCAGCCGGATTTGCTGCGGGAACAAGTGCAGCTGTTTTGGGCGTGACGCTGACAAATAAAGGATGGGCCTGGCCCTTGGCCTTGCTCGCAGCATTGATCACCGGTTTAGTGATCGGCTTCTTCATTGGCGTACTTGTAGCAAGGCTGGGAATCCCTTCATTTGTGGTAACCCTTGCTGCATTCTTAGGTTTACAAGGCATCATGCTTCTGATCATTGGTGAAGGCGGAACCATCCCAATTCAAAGCGATGTTCTTCTTGCGGTGATGAATAAGAACATGCCGGTATGGGGTGGCTGGCTGCTGTGGTTGATCGTGGTTGGTGGTTATGCATTGATCTCCCTACGGGCCATTATGCGTCGAAAAGCGATTGGTCTGGCTGGGTCGTCTACTTCAGTGTGGCTAGCGAAGGTTGTTTCACTGGGAGTACTTCTCGGTGTTGCGGTGTACCTGCTGAACATGCAACGTCAGGTCATTCGTCCAGGGCGTCAAACCTGCGTTGAGCAGGGCCTCATAAACAAGCCAGTTGGCTGTATCCCAGTGATCCAAGGCGTGCCGTGGGCTGTCGTAGTCATTCTTGTTCTCCTAGTGATCGGAACCTTCGTTCTGGGTCGGACTGCATATGGTCGCCATATTTACGCAGTTGGTGGAAATTCAGAAGCTGCCCGTCGCGCCGGCATTAGCGTCTCTGCCATCAAAATCAGCAGTTTCATGATCTGCTCGTTCATGGCAGCCATTGCTGGTGTGTTACTCGCTTCGCGAGATAACTCGGTGTCTCCAACAACTGGCGGCGCACAAACCTTGCTTTTTGCTGTGGGTGCAGCAGTTATTGGTGGAACGTCACTCTTTGGCGGGCGAGGTCGCGTTATTGATGCTGTGATCGGTGGGCTTGTCGTGGCTGTCATTGCCAATGGACTGCCACTGGTTACTCAGCAGTCAGGTATTCAATTCGTCGTGACCGGTGGCGTTCTCCTTGTAGCAGCAAGCGTTGATGCCATCTCACGTAAGCGAACATCAGCGGGATAACCTTCTTCCCCCATGAGAATCTCTCTCGCCGCATCACAGGATGAAGTCCGTCGGCATAACTTGGCCACGGTTCTTCGTCGTCTGCATCTTGGCGGCGCTGTGAGTCGGTCAGAACTCGTTGCATTAACTGGCCTGAACCGAAGCACCGTGGGTGCCCTTGTCAACGAACTTGCTGAACAAGGCCTTGTCGTTGAGGAACCTGGCGCTTCTGTAGGCGTTGGACGACCGTCACTTGTTGTCGCCGTACAACCGCGCTCTGCGGTTGTACTAGCGTTTGATTTCAGAGTTGATCGCACTGTTGGTTCGGTTATGGGCCTTGGCGGAGACATGATTGAGCGCGTTGAGCGCGCGAGATCTCAATCGGCTTCTGCTCCTAAAATTGCTATCCAACAGATACTCGATATGACTCATGAATTACTTGAGTGTGTTCCAGAGGAAACTATTTGGGTAGGAACCGGCATAGGTGTGCCCGGGATTGTGAATGCAAAATCTGGCTTGGTCTCGCAGGCACCGAACCTTGGCTGGGTAGATGTTCCTTTCGAGCAACTCATCAGAACCAGCATGCAAGAAGAGTTCGGAGAAGTTCCGCCGATATTTGTAAGCAATGACGCCGATCTGGGTGTGTTGGCGGAGCACACTCGAGGCCGGGCGGTCGCAGCGAGAAACGTTATTTACCTTTCCGGCGAAGTGGGTATTGGCGGGGGTGTGATCCTTAACGGCGAACTCATGTCCGGAGCTGGTGGTTTCGGCGGCGAAGTTGGGCACATGGTTGTGAACCCTTCGGGCACAAAATGCCGTTGTGGATCTCGCGGCTGCTGGGAAACAGTGATTGGGCGAGCATCGATATTGAATTGCATACCTGATGCCGAGATGTATGGCGAAGTTCAAGACGTACTTACAGTTGTTGAAAATGGAGACGATGAAGTTCAACAGCGCTTGGACTCGGTAGGGCGCTGGTTAGGTATTGGGCTCGTCAATCTCGTGAACATATTCAATCCAGAAGTGATTGTTTTGGGCGGCCACTTGGGGCAGATCTATCCCACAGTCGCAAGTAGTGTTTTGCGCGAATTAGACAATGCGCTTCGCGCTTCGCGCGATCAGGTAACGGTTGCGGTTGCAAGTCTTCGTGACGACAGCACACTTATTGGAGCGAGCGAATCAGCATTTGCACCGTTACTCAACAGTCCGCTTGAGACGTTGAACGAGTCAAGCACTTTCGTTGCGTCGTAAACATGAATCAAAGCATCACTTTAAGTACAGGCCAGCAAGTTCTCGTTCTAGAACCAACCCTCGGAGGTCGAGCGGTCTCTTGGAAAGTTGATGGTGTCGAGCTTTTAGCTTCGAAGTCTGATCATCCAGTTGAACACGGCATGTATCCCATGGGCCCATGGGCCGGCAGAATTAATGCAAATAGTTTGAAGTTTCAACATTCAGAGTACGAGTTACCTCCCACGTATGAGCAGTGGGCACTTCACGGAACCACATATTTCAAACAGTGGCAAGTAGTGGAGAAAGCAGAAGAAGCATGCATCCTGAGTTGCGAACTCGGTGACCCTTGGCCTTGGCCGGGGAGTATTGAGGTGAGCTGGCACCTCCTTGATGATCAGTTGATTACGACCGTTCAAGTTCGTAGCGAGTCGGTTGGGTTCCCGGCAGTTACAGGATTACATCCGTGGTTCGCAACGAAAAATCAGTTTGGCCGCGCTCGGTGGGAACTACCAGAGTGCCGCCTAGCGGAACGCGATGATTCATTTGAGTTGAGCGGAAGACTCATTGATAAACCTGAATCATCAGGAATGTTCGATGATGCCTTTTATGTGCCTTCGCAAACCGCAGTGATTCACTGGGGTGATGCATTGGTGCTGGAAGTACATCAGTCACACGAATGGTTCGTGGTGTATGACAAAGAGTCGGATTTCATATGCGTTGAACCGCAAACCGCTCCACCCAATGGTGTTAACGATGCGCTAATCGGGTCAGTGTGGGTTGTTACTCCCGAGCGGCCACTCATTCAAGAAGTTACTTGGCGAATTTTTCGTGGCTTGCCGGGGAATCGAGATGAACTCTCTGACTAGTCCTTGCAGATTTGCGTGCCGCATCAAGTATTCGAAGGTTTGCAATGACGTCATTCAGAGGTACTGGTGCAGGCAAGTCGTGAAGGATTGAATCGCGAACGGCTGCGTAAAAATTAGGCCAAAGGCCACGCGCCATAGGAAGTTCGCGAGTACTCAGTGTTCCGTCAGAATGGCCAATTGTGACCTCGGCCGTAAAGGTTTCCGTTCCCCAATTACTCGAATTCGGTGTGGCTCCCGCACGAAGAAGTGACTCTTGAGTATCGCCCTGTGCAACACGAATCGCACCGAGCGAACCTAGCAACATGAAGCGTGGATCTGGGAAAGCTGACACTTGACTTCCGATGAGCAAACTCAATGCACCGCTTGTATGCGTCAAAATGATTTGCATATCGTCGTCTGCACCGTCGCTTTTACGAATCGACCTGGCATACGCATCAACACTGGCGACAGGGCCAAGAAGTTCAAGTGCTTGATCTACAAGGTGTGCGCCGAAATCGAGAAGCACCCCACCTAATTCTTCTGGAGCTGCTAACTCACGCCAGTTTCCTTTAGGAATAGTGCGCAATCGTTCAAATCTTGACTCAAAGCGATGCAAAGTTCCCAACTCCCCAGTTTCTTTGTAACTGAGCAGGGTCAGAAAATCTGAATCCCAACGTCGATTTTGGAATGTGTGAAGCTGCACACCATGTGTACTAGAGGTCTCTGCAAGGAAGAGTGCTTCGGTTTCGGAACCGGCCAGTGGCTTATCGACAACAACATGTCGTCCCGAAATTATGGCCTTGGTTGCATCCGCGACATGAGCACGATTGGCGTTGGCAACAACGACTAATGATGCGTCCGTAGCTTCGCTGAGTGCCGCGTCAGTGGTGGGAAAAATTCTTGCTCGCGGAAAATCTCGGCGAACTTGCTCTATACGTTCAGCATTATTTGTGACGACTGCATCGATTCTTAGGCCATCAGTTGCCTCAATAAGTGGACCGTGAAAAACCTTTCCTGCAAGCCCATAGCCCAGCAGGATGACACCTATTTCTTGGCTCATAGCTGTAGTCAACCACCGATATTGGTTCTCGCGCCTGAAGTTATGCAGTCAATTCAATTCGATTACCTTCTGGGTCGACGACCACTGCTTCGTAATACCCATCTCCGGTTCGACGAGGCCCGTCGATGATGTGCAATCCGCTGGCGTGCATCTGAGAACTGAGTTCGTCCACACGCTGTTCTCCGCCGACACTTATCGATAGATGGCAGTAACCCAGGGCTTCTAAAGTTGGGCGCTGATCAACATCAATCCGGCTCATAATTTCGAGCCTTCCTCCATCGGAAAAGGTGAGGAAGTATGAAGTGAAACCCTTCGTGGGGTTTTGGTATCGCTTCGATGAGGAAGCGTTGAACCAGGTGGCATAAAAATCTCGCATTAATTCAATGTCTTGGACCCAGAGGGCAATGTGGTCAATTCGCAAGGATTTCCGCCGATTCGTGAGGGATTTTCAGTTCTCACATTACTGAAAACCTTGCCGAATAGGGGAAATCTGCCGACTCGGGTACCCTCGTGCAACGTGCCTGCGATCATTTTGCTCGGCTCCCAGTGGGGAGACGAAGGTAAGGGTAAAGCAACCGATCTCCTTGGAGGTCGCGTTGATTACGTCGTCCGCTATCAAGGCGGCAACAACGCGGGTCACACCGTAGTTATTGGCGATCAGAAGTTCGCCCTCCATCTCCTTCCAAGTGGCATCCTCACCCCTGAGGTCATCCCAGTAATTGGCAACGGCGTCGTCATTGACCCTGCTGTATTGCTGCAGGAAATGCGTGGACTTAATGAGCGCAACGTCGACACTTCAAAGCTACTGATCAGTGCTAATGCGCACTTGATCACGCCGTACCACGTGACCCTGGACAAGGTGTCTGAGCGATTCCTTGGCAACTCAAAGATCGGTACGACTGGTCGCGGTATCGGACCAACCTATGCCGACAAGATTTCTCGCATTGGTATTCGTGTTCAGGATTTGTTTGACGAATCAATCTTGCGTCAGAAAGTTGAAGGCGCGCTGCTGAGTAAGAACCAAGTGCTGGTCAAAGTTTATAACCGGCGTGCCCTTGAAGTTGATGCAATTGTTGAATCGCTTCTTGAATACGCGGAAGCACTTGCTCCATATGTTGTTGACACAGCGCTTGTGCTGAATAAGGCACTTGATCTCAATAAAGTTGTCTTGCTTGAAGGTGGTCAAGGAACACTGCTTGACGTTGACCACGGCACTTACCCATACGTCACCTCAAGTAACCCAACTGCTGGCGGCGCATGCACGGGTAGCGGAATCGGACCTACGCGTATCGACCGCACGATTGGCATCCTGAAGGCCTACACCACTCGCGTGGGCTCTGGCCCGTTCCCAACTGAACTCTTTGATGCAGATGGAGAACGCCTTCGCACCATCGGTGGCGAAGTTGGCACCACAACTGGTCGCGCACGTCGCTGTGGCTGGTTCGATGCGCCGATTGCGAAGTTCGCAACACGTATTAACGGTTTGACGGACACCTTCTTGACCAAGTTGGACGTGCTCACGGGGTTTGATCGCATTCCTGTCTGTGTCGCCTACGACGTAGATGGCACCCGCATGGAAGAGCTACCAATGACGCAGACTGGCTTTCATCATGCAAAGCCAATCTACGAAGATCTTCCAGGCTGGACTGAAGACATCTCGAATGCTCGTTCGATCGAAGATCTTCCAGCAAACGCTCGCTCATATGTGCAGTTCCTTGAAGATATTTCTGGGACTCGCATCAGTGCAATCGGCGTTGGCCAAGATCGCGATGCAACAATTTCGTTGCATGACTTGATCGCATAACCTCGCAACTGCTGCAGTTGGAAGGAGTTGAACAACTGTGAATTCGCAAGAGGGCAAGCGCGTATATGACCTTGATCGTGCCCACGTTTTTCATTCTTGGAGTGCTCAGTCAACACTCTCACCGATGACAATTGCTGGCGCCGAAGGTAGCTGGGTGTGGGATTACGACGGCAACCGCTTCTTGGATATTTCGTCGCAGCTCGTCAATGTAAATATTGGACATCAACATCCAAAGGTTATTCAGGCGATTGCTGATCAGGCTGCAGTGCTTTCAACGATCAGCCCAAATCACGCAAATGACAAGCGCGGCGAAGCTGCCCAGCGCATCACCTCGTTAGCACCTATGCATCTCAATAAAGTTTTCTTCACGAATGGTGGCGCGGACGCTGTTGAGAATGCGATCCGGATGGCACGTATCCACACGGGTAAACGCAAGGTGCTCTCGTTTTACCGTTCGTACCACGGCAACACTGGTGCAGCGATCGCCTCGACGGGTGACCCACGTCGCTGGCCTAACGAGTATGCGGATGCTCATGTTCATTTCTTTGGTCCGTATCTCTACCGCTCAAGCTTTTGGGCAACGACACCTGAACAAGAATCAGAGCGCGCTCTCGCGCATTTAGAGCAAGTCATTCAATTTGAAGGCCCGGGAACGATCGCTGCGCTATTGATGGAATCAGTGGTTGGCACTGCAGGCATTCTTGTTCCGCCTCCGGGTTACCTCGAGGGCGTGCGCGAACTTTGTAATCGCTATGGCATCGTGTGGATTGCTGATGAAGTGATGTGTGGGTTTGGGCGTACGGGGAAGTGGTTTGCCTTTGATCACTTCAATGCGCAACCAGACTTGATTACTTTCGCCAAGGGCGTGAACTCGGGCTATGTGCCTGTTGGCGGTGTCGTGATTTCTGATGAAATTGCAGCAACCTTCGACAATCAGGTTTTCCCTGGTGGCCTTACCTACTCAGGGCATCCGCTTGCTGCTGCATCGATCGTTGCGACACTCGATGCAATGCGAGAAGAAGGCATTGTCGAAAACGCCGCAATGATTGGTGAAACAGTTCTTGGCCCGGGTCTGCGCGAGTTGCAGGAAAAGCATCCGGTGATTGGTGAAGTCCGAGGCCTTGGAGTCTTCTGGGCCGTTGAACTCGTCACTGATCGTGCGACCAAGGAGCCACTTGCTCCTTACGGCGGGTCATCGCCCGCGATGAACGAGTTTGTAAGTGAATGCAAAAAGAACGGTTTATTACCATTCACTAATTACAACCGCATCCATGTCGTGCCACCGTGCACGATTACAGTTGATGAAATGAACGAGGCACTGGTTCGCCTTGATTCCGCTCTTTCTGCAATAGATAAGCATTACGTCGGCGCCTAGCCGGCAGACAAGGATCTACCTGTTATGCGCGTTCTCGTTATTGGGTCAGGTGCTCGCGAGCACGCTCTCGTCACTGCACTACGGGCTGATGAGTCAGTCACGTCAATTATCTGTGCGCCAGGTAATGCTGGCATTGCAGCAGATGTTGAAGTGTTAGCTGTTGATGTATCGAATCCTGAAGCTGTTGCTCAATTGGCTGTCGATACCAAAGCTGACCTTGTAGTTGTTGGGCCCGAGGTGCCTTTGGTCGCAGGAGCCGCCGATGCAATTCGCGAGCGCGGGATCGCGTGTTTTGGTCCTTCAAAGGAAGCTGCTCAGCTTGAAGGTAGTAAGGCATTTGCTAAGCAGGTTATGAGTGAAGCCAATGTTGCGACTGCAAAGTCTTATTCATGCACCACTCTTGATGAAGTTGCTAAGGCTCTCGATGAATTCGGTGATCCATATGTAGTGAAGGACGACGGCCTTGCTGCAGGCAAGGGCGTCATCGTTACCTCAGATCGTCATCAGGCACTCGAACACGCGGACAATTGTTTTGCGCAAGGTGCACCAAGCGTGTTAGTTGAGGAATACCTTGATGGGCCAGAAGTGTCACTCTTTGGTATTACCGATGGTGTCAACATCATTGCTTTGCAGCCGGCTCAAGATTTCAAGCGCGCGCATGATGATGATGAAGGTCCTAACACCGGCGGCATGGGTGCGTATTCACCGCTTCCATGGGCGCCTGCTGGTTTAGTTGAAGAAGTCACAGCTTCGGTACTGCAACCAATGGTTGATGCCATGCGTCGTCGCGGCACCCCATTCGTTGGACTGCTCTACGCAGGTTTGGCATTAACCAAGCGTGGAGTGCGCATCGTTGAGTTCAATGCTCGCTTCGGTGATCCAGAAACTCAGGTTGTCCTGGCACGCTTGAAGTCACCCCTTGGTCAGGTGCTCTTCGCAGCAGCAACCGGCAAGGTTGCTGAACTTGCGCCACTTGAATGGCGCGAAGGTGCAGCGGTGACCGTGGTGGTCGCGTCCAAGAATTACCCAGACTCTCCCGTCACAGGCGATGTCATCACTGGTCTGGAAGAAGCCAATGCGCTTCTCGACGTCGATGTGCTGCATGCAGGCACTCGAATTACCGATGAAGGCGACGTCGTTTCTGCTGGTGGTCGCGTGCTTTCAGTGACTGCCGTCGGTGATTCTTTGGCGCAGGCTCGCGAGCGCGCGTACGCCGGTGTTGACCTCATTTCGCTGGCTGGTTCACATCATCGCCGCGACATCGCCAAGCGTGCTTCGGAGTAATCCACAACCGTTGCCGGGCGACTCGGCATAGACGTACCCTTGGGGGAGTGAGAGGTCAGCTCTATCCCTTGAGCTACAGGGGCACCCTTTGACCATATAGACCCATATCCGTGAGGAAAAGGCTCGATGGGCTACCTGTGGAGAACCCGGGCCACGGTGTGGCCTGCGAACAACTTGCGGCGTGGAAGAATGGACCAGTGACGGCCTCAATTCCCAATGTCCTTGCTGGTAGGTACGCCTCAGCAGCCATGAACCAGATCTGGTCCCCAGAGGCCAAGATCGTCATGGAACGTCAGCTCTGGATAGCCGTGATGAAGGCCCAGGCCGAACTTGGTTTGAATGTCTCAACTGATGCCATCGCCTCGTACGAGGCCATCATCAACTCCGTTGATCTGGACTCGATTGCTGCTCGCGAGCGTGTAACCAAGCACGACGTCAAGGCTCGTATTGAAGAGTTCAATGACCTCGCCGGTTACGAACTTATTCACCTAGGCATGACTTCACGTGACCTGACCGAAAACGTTGAGCAGTTGCAAGTGATGAGTTCAATGCTGCTTGTTCGAGATAAGACTGTCGCTGCACTTCAGCGTCTTTCAACCTTGGCTGTTCAATATTCCGAAACAGCACTGACTGGTCGCTCACATAACGTGCCTGCACAGACCACGACTCTTGGTAAGCGCTTTGCATCAGCTGCTGATGAAATGTTGATTGCGTTTGAACGCATTGAAGATTTGATTGGTCGTTACCCACTTCGAGGCATTAAGGGCCCAGTGGGCACGGCTCAAGACATGCTTGACTTGCTTGACGGTGATTCAGCAAAGTTAGAACAACTTGAATCGCGCGTCGCAGCGCACCTTGGTTTTCAGCGGGTACTCAGCAGTGTTGGTCAGGTGTACCCACGCACGCTCGACTTCGATGTGCTCTCGGCATTCGTTGAGGTTGCTGCCGGCCCATCAAGCCTCGCAACAACAATTCGCTTGATGGCTGGTCTTGATTTAGTTACGGAAGGTTTCCGCCCGGGTCAAGTTGGTTCATCAGCAATGCCACACAAGATGAATTCACGTTCATGCGAACGAGTCAATGGCTTTACCGTGTTGTTGCGCGGGTACATGACTATGGCCTCAGAGCTCGCAGGTAATCAATGGAATGAAGGTGACGTTGCTTGTTCTGTAGTGCGTCGCGTCGCATTGCCTGACGCTAGCTTTGCTCTCGACGGTTTGTTTGAAACCTTCTTGACGGTGCTTGATGATTTCGGTGCCTTCCCCGCGGTGATTGATCGCGAACTTGATCGTTACTTGCCATTCCTTTCCACCACCAAGGTGTTGATGGCAGCGGTGCGCAAGAGTGTTGGACGCGAGATTGCACATGAAGCGATCAAGGAGCACGCAGTGTCTGTTGCGCTTTCAATGCGCGAGCAGGTTGCTGGCGAAAATGATTTACTCGAACGACTCGCAGCAGATTCACGTTTGGAACTTTCCATCGAGGAACTCCGCGCGTTGATAGCCGAACCACTTGGATTCACCGGTGCTGCTGGCGCCCAGGTCCTAGCAATTGCTAACAGAGTTTCTGTTATCGCTGCAGCGCATCCAGCCGCCGCTGCTTACTCACCTGGAGACATTCTGTGACCACGATTGAAGCAACCGACTATGGCTTGCCTCCAGAGTATGAACATGTCTATTCGGGCAAGGTACGAGATCTTTACCGCACGCCAGAGGGCCGGTTACTTTTCGTTGCTAGCGACCGAATCTCTGCGTATGACTATGTCCTTCCGTCACTGATTCCGGATAAAGGTCGCATTCTTACTGCGCTTTCGCTGTGGTGGTTTCGTCAGTTAGAAGACATCGTTCCCAACCACATCACTCCAGGAAAGGTGCCTGATCAGGT
Organism: Actinomycetota bacterium; assembly: GCA_947449945.1. Taxonomy (GTDB): domain Bacteria; phylum Actinomycetota; class Actinomycetes; order S36-B12; family S36-B12; genus UBA11398. The sequence goes on from CANFTO010000022.1 coordinate 12,656, forward strand.
TGCCGGACGAGCGATGGTGTGTGCCGACCTCGACATGCTTCCGGTGGAGTGCGTTGTCCGTGGCTACATCACTGGTTCTGGGCTGATCGAATATCAAGAGCAGCGTTCAATCAGTGGTGTGAATCTTCCCCCTGGTTTGAAAGATGGCTCTCTTCTGCCGAAGGTGATATTCACACCAGCAACGAAGGCTGCTGTTGGTGATCATGATGAAAACATCAACTTCGATCAGGTGATCACCATGATTGGTCAGGAAGAAGCGCAAGAACTTAAGCGCCTTTCATTGTTGGTATATGAACGAGCATCGGAAATTTCTGCTGACTGCGGATTGATTCTCGCTGACACAAAGTTTGAATTTGGTATTGCTAAGCAAGGTCGCTTTGCCGGCAAGATCATGTTGGCTGACGAAGTGCTCACTCCTGATTCATCGCGCTACTGGGATGCAGAGAAGTGGGCACCAGGTGGTCCACAGCCTTCATATGACAAGCAGTTTGTTCGCGACTGGCTGACCTCACCGGAATCGGGTTGGGATAAGAACAGTGGAGAAGCTCCTCCAGCCTTGCCTGACGAGATCATTGAGAAGACTCGCGCAAAGTACGTTGAAGCGTACGAAGTGCTGACAGGAAAGACTTTTAAATGAGCACATGGCTAGTGACTGGTGGTGCCGGCTATATCGGCAACCATGTCACTCGCGCATTGCTGGCAAGTGATCGCAAGGTGGTCGTGCTTGATGACTTGTCATCTGGTCATACTGATCGCATTCCTGCAGGCGTCGTATTCGTCGAAGCCAATGTCACTGATCGTCAGACAGTTGTCGCAGTGCTTACCGAACATAAGATCGAAGGAGTTATTCACCTAGCTGCGAAAAAAGCCGCTGGTGAATCGGTTGACGTTCCTTTGTATTACTACCGTGAAAATGTTGCCGGCATGTTGTCGTTGCTGGAAGCAATGCAAGAGGCTGGCGTCAAGCGTTTGGTGTACTCATCATCAGCGGCTGTGTACGGAACACCGAAAGTTAACCCTGTTACTGAGACAGCCGATCTTGCTGCGGAATCGCCATATGGCGAAACCAAAGTGGTGGGCGAGTGGATGGCAAAGTCGCAAGGCGTTGCCTCCGGTTTATCTTGGGTTGCACTTCGCTATTTCAACGTTGCCGGAGCAGGCAGTGACGAGCTTGGCGACAGCAGTGTGAACAACTTGATCCCGATGGTGTTTCGCGCACTTGAAGAAGGCCAGCGCCCACAGATCTTTGGTGACGACTACCCAACCCCTGATGGCACATGCATCCGCGACTACATCCATGTGGCCGATCTTGCCGATGCTCACGTTGTCGCAGCCGCTTACTGCGAAGGCAAGCAGGTTGCTGAGGCGTTCAACGTTGGTAGAGGTGTGGGCTCGTCGGTTCTCGAAGTAATGTCGATGGTCTCTGAAGTCATCGGCACCGATGTGAACGCGCAAATCGTTGGCCGCCGAGCTGGTGATCCGCCAGCTTCAACCGCAGCCACCGAGAAGATTGCCTCGGAACTGGGCTGGCGGGCCAAACACGACCTGCGCAGCATGGTGGCTTCAGCCTGGTCGGCTTGGCAGAAAAGCCATATTTCCAAGAGCAACTGAACCCCAACTCCGAGGACCTTTGCCCAAAATGAGGCAGATGATGAGCGTCTCGTCTGGCCGGTAGACTGGCCTTCTTCCTCAAGCCGAATTGCGACTAGCAACTGGAGTGCCCGTGGCCCGCGTCGTTGTAGACGTCATGCTCAAGCCGGAAATTCTCGACCCACAAGGTCGTGCAGTTCAAGGGGCCCTTGGCCGTCTGGGCTTCACGGGCGTCACGGACGTGCGCCAGGGAAAGCAATTTGTGATCGAGGTCGAAGGTGAAATCACCGACGAGCGTCGTGAGCAGTTGCACGTAATTGCTGGAGAGTTGCTCTGTAACCCAGTGATCGAAGACTTCATCCTCATCGTTGAAGAGGATCAGTAGCCCATGCGCATTGGCGTTGTGACCTTCCCAGGTTCACTTGATGATCGTGATGCCGCTCGCGCAGTTCGACTTGCCGGTGGCGAGGCTGTTGCGCTGTGGCATGGAGACGCAGATCTGAAAAAGGTTGACGCAGTCATCCTTCCTGGAGGATTCTCATATGGCGACTACTTGCGTTGCGGAGCGATCTCTCGCTTTGCGCCAGTTATGGCGGAAGTTGTCGCTGCTGCGAATGGTGGTTTGCCGGTTCTGGGAATTTGCAATGGTTTCCAGATCCTGTGCGAATCACATTTATTACCCGGTGCACTCACCCGTAATGAACACATGCACTTCATCTGCCGCGATCAGAAATTGCGGATTGAAGACAACACTTCTGCATGGACAAACAGCTACGACGCGGGCCAAGAAATCGTTGTGCCATTGAAGAACGGCGAAGGCTGCTTTGTTGCCGATACTGCTGTTCTTGACGAACTCGAAGGTGAAAGTCGCGTCATCGCTCGCTACCTCGACGTGAATCCAAATGGCAGCCTGCGCGATATTGCTGGGATTCGAAATAAGCGTGGAAACGTTGTTGGTCTGATGCCACACCCTGAACACGCAGTTGAAGAACTCACTGGTCCAACCATTGATGGCTTGGGTTTCTTCACCAGTGTCCTGAACTCGATGGTGAACTCATGAGCATTGACACGGTTTCAAAAGCTGAGGAAACACCTGATCAAGCGCAGCCATTTGCTGAACTTGGTCTAAAGCCCGACGAATACGAACGCATTCGCGAGATTCTTGGGCGTCGCCCAACCAGCAGTGAGCTCGCCATGTACTCAGTGATGTGGTCTGAGCACTGCTCATACAAGTCAAGCAAGGTGCACCTCAAGCAGTTCGGCGACAAGAAACCAGAAACCGACAAGTTGTTAGTTGGGATTGGCGAAAACGCTGGCGTTGTTGACATTGGCGAAGGTTGGGCAGTCACCTTCAAGGTGGAAAGCCATAACCACCCTTCCTATGTTGAGCCCTATCAAGGTGCAGCAACAGGTGTTGGTGGCATTGTTCGCGACATCATTTCGATGGGAGCGCGGCCACTCGCAGTCATGGATCCCCTTCGTTTTGGGCCAGCTGATGCTGCAGATACTCGCCGAGTTCTCCCCGGTGTTGTTTCAGGCATTGGTGGCTACGGCAACTGCCTTGGTCTGCCAAATATTGGTGGCGAAATCGTGTTCGATGACACCTATCTTGGTAACCCACTGGTGAATGCGCTTTGTGTTGGTGCAATGCGTCACGATGAAATCCACCTTGCAAGTGCAAAGGGTGTCGGGAATCTTGTAGTGCTGTATGGCGCTCGCACCGGTGGCGATGGCATTGGCGGGGTTTCTGTTCTTGCTTCAGAAACCTTTGATGCTGATGGTCCAGCAAAGCGCCCAAGTGTTCAGGTCGGCGATCCGTTTATGGAGAAGTTGCTCATTGAAGCAACGCTTGAAGTGCTGCACGCAGGTCTTGTTGAAGGCATTCAAGATCTTGGTGGCGCAGGTATTTCGTGTGCAACCAGTGAGCTTGCATCAAATGGTGACGGTGGCATGCATGTATGGCTTGATCGCGTGCTGTTGCGCGATGCAACGCTGAGCCCTGAAGAAATCTTGATGAGTGAATCCCAAGAGCGCATGTGCGCAGTGGTCGCACCAGAAAACGTTGATGCATTTATGGCAATCATTAAGAAGTGGGATGTTGAAGCCGTTGTGATTGGTGAAGTGACAGATTCAGGTCACCTCACTGTTGACTGGCATGGTGAGCGAATCGTTGATGTTCCACCTCGCACTGTTGCGCACGAAGGCCCAATCTACGAGCGCCCTTACGCGCGTCCGTCTTGGCAAGATGCATTGCAGGCAGATGCTCCAACTGCTGATCGTCTGGCACGACCAACAACTGCTGACGATATTCGCGCAACAGTCTTGAACATGATTGGTGCACCAAACCTTGCCTCAAAGGCTTGGATCACGGATCAATACGACCGTTACGTGCTTGGTAACACAGTGCTTTCTCAGCCAGAAGATGTTGGCATGGTGCGCATTGACGAAGAATCTGGTTTGGGTGTTGCAATCTCCACCGACTGCAATGGTCGATTCACCAAACTTGATCCGTACACAGGTACGCAGCTTGCGCTTGCAGAGTCATACCGAAACGTATGCGCGTCAGGTGCGATCCCACTTGCAGTAACTAATTGTTTGAACTTCGGTTCACCAGAAGATCCCGATGTGATGTGGCAGTTTGCTGAAGCGACCCGCGGGTTAGCTGATGGTTGCCTACAACTGGGCATTCCAGTAACTGGCGGCAACGTTTCGTTCTATAACCAAACAGGTGACACAGCAATTCTTCCAACACCTGTTGTGGGTGTGCTCGGCGTGATTGATGATGTTGATCGCCGCACGCCAATTGCTTGGAATGAAGACGGCGAATTGATTTACATCCTTGGTGATACCAATGATGAATTCGCTGGTGGCGAATGGGCAAATCATGTGCATAAGCACCTTGGCGGCATGCCACCAAAGGTTGACCTTGAGCGCGAACGACTTCTTGGTGAAGTGTTGGTAGCAGGATCACGCGACGGCATGCTCAGTGCTGCTCACGATGTTTCTGATGGAGGCATCGCGCAGGTGCTCGTTGAGATGGCCTTGCATGCAGGAAGTGGTGCTCGATGCTGGATTCCAGACAACATCGACCCATTCACCTTCTTATTTAGCGAATCAGCGGGCCGTGCAGTTGTCGTAGTTGCTCGCACTGAAGAACTTCGCTTTACCGAAATGTGTGCTGCACGTCAGCTGCCAGCTCAACGAGTTGGTGTTGTGGATTCAGGGCTGGGTCCGGATGCTGGCTACCCAGCTGGCACTCAGGTGTTGCAGTTCAATGACTGGTTCACCCTGACCCTCGATGAGCTTCACGAAGCTCACACCAAGACCCTGCCAGCCCTGTTTGCGTAATGGCGACAGCACTCGAGCAGGTGCTTGCTGCACTAGATGCGCAGCAGGTCCCTGATCGGGCGGTGCTGAAAACCGCCGTGAAGGAGTCACTGGCAGCTTTGGTTGAGATTGCACCCGGACGAAGCGTCGAGGTCCGCATTCCACCCTTTGCCGCAGTGCAGGCCATTCCAGGGGCAACCCATCGTCGTGGGACCCCTCCAGCGGTGGTCGAGACTGATCCTGTGACCTGGTTGCTGCTGTGTTCAGGCAGATTGACGTGGTCTGAGTCACGTGCCAGTGGCAAGGTTCACGCCAGCGGCGAACGCTCTGACCTGTCGCAATGGCTACCCCTAAAAGTCGCGTAGGCTAAGCACTGTGCGAGGCGACGGGCTTTTATCCCACGATCTACTCCCGGGCGAAAAAGGCCCACAAGATGCATGCGGCGTCTTTGGCGTTTGGGCACCCGGAGATGAAGTAGCAAAGCTCACGTACTTCGGTTTATACGCGCTCCAACACCGTGGCCAGGAATCGGCAGGTATCGCGGTCAGCGATGGCGGCAACATCGTGGTCTACAAAGACATGGGCTTGGTCTCGCAGGTTTTCACTGAAGCAAGCCTTGAATCACTTCATGGCCACGTAGCTATTGGTCACACGCGGTACTCCACCACTGGTGCCAGTGTCTGGGAAAATGCTCAACCGACTTTTCGTTCAACTGCTACCGGTCACATTGCTCTAGGGCATAACGGCAACATTACGAATACCCCTGAGTTGCGTGCCCGGCTTCGTGAACTATCGATGGAATCCGGTGAACTCGCACTCGGCGATCGCATGAACATGACCAGCGACACCGATGTGCTCACAAGTTTGATCGCAGCTCACCCAGACTTAAGTATCGAAGCAGCAGCAAAGCTTGAACTTCCCAATGTTCGCGGTGCTTTCTCGCTTGTGTTTATGGATGACGATGCCCTGTATGGCGCTCGCGATCCACAGGGCATTCGCCCCTTGGTACTTGGTCGCTTAGAAGCCGGTTGGGTTCTGGCCAGTGAGACTGCAGCCCTCGACATCGTTGGCGCATCATTTGTGCGCGAGGTTGAGCCAGGTGAACTCATCACGATTGATGAACAGGGCTTGCGATCGCAACGTTTCGCTGACGCCGATCCAAAGGGTTGCTTGTTCGAATATGTCTACCTCGCACGTCCTGACACCACTATTGCTGGTCGTGGTGTTCAAGCGTCTCGCGTTGAAATTGGTCGCCGCCTAGCAATCGAGCATCCAGTTGAAGCTGATCTCGTGATTCCAGTACCAGAATCTGGTCGATACGGCGCTATTGGCTACGCCCAAGAGTCCGGCATTCCGTTTGCTGAGGGCTTAGTAAAGAACGCGTACGTCGGACGTACCTTTATTCAACCGTCACAAACCATTCGTCAGCTTGGTATTCGATTGAAATTGAATCCATTACGCGATGTGATTGCTGGCAAGAAGCTTGTCGTGGTTGACGACTCAATCGTGCGCGGCAACACCCAACGTGCACTTGTTCGCATGCTTCGCGAAGCGGGTGCACTTGAAGTACATGTGCGTATTTCCAGCCCACCAGTGAAATGGCCATGTTTCTATGGCATTGACTTCGCAACTCGTGCGGAGCTCATCGCCAACGGGCTCACGATCGATGAAATCCGTACATCGATTGGCGCAGATTCACTTGGCTATGTCTCGCTAGATGAACTCATCGAAGCAACAACCATTCCGGCGGAGAAACTTTGCCGTGCTTGCTTTGATGGTGTCTACCCAGTCGCTATCCCTGACCCGCAGGTCGTGAGCACGCAGGTTATGGAAGGCATTGAGCGTCGCGTTGCAGCATCCAGCGACACAGGTGAAAATTCACGTGTAACGAATGAGGATGGACGTTCATGACCGGTGCGTCATATGCAGCTGCTGGTG
>CANFTO010000023.1 GCA_947449945.1 Actinomycetota bacterium
AGGCCGCGAAAAGCCGCATCGTGGCCAGCAAGCCGCTCGAAATAGCGAAACACTGCGCGTCCGAGCGCGAAGGCGCGAACCATGACGGCCGCGACAGTCAGTGTTAATACGGGTGGAGCGCCTGCAGCAGTCGCGATTAACCATCCGGCGGTAGCAAGGAGAGCAACTGCGCTGGCCGATGCCAAAAATCCAAGAAGAATTGCACCACTTAACTCACCACGTTGAGCGCGCATCGCCCGCCAGAGGTTGTGTACCGGCCTACGTGAAGTCATGAAAGATCACCGACCCTGACAACAACGTCAGCAATTTCAATCATCGCCGGACGGTGTGCGACAACAATCACGATTGCACCTCGGTCTGCTTCCTTACGAAGTGCTTCGAGAACGCTTTGTTCACTTGTTGCATCGAGCGCAGCCGTTGGTTCATCAAGGAGCAAGATCGCTGGTGTGCGAACTAATGCACGAGCCAATGCAATGCGTTGAGCCTGACCAACTGAAATTACACTGTTGTGCACTGAAATCCGACGATCAAGCCCCTCGTTCACCGCAAGAAACTCTTGATTGAGTCCAACATAACCCAAGACCGAAACGAGTTGATCATCTGTCGCATTGGGTGCACCTAGGGTGAGTAGCCCACGCAGTGAAGCTTCTGGTGTGAGATTCTCCGATATCAACGCCGCATGCTGCGGAACCCATCCGATTTGACTTCGCCAAACGTCGGGATCAATGTCAGCAACATCATGGCGTTGTACGCCTTCCAGCCAAATACTTCCAGTTGACGGCGCTATGAAACCCATGATCGCAGAAAGAAGCGTGCTTTTGCCGCCACCAGATGGACCGGCAATCGCAGTAATGCTTCCGCTTCGCGCAATAAAGGAGACCGAGGCAAGCGCCTGATGTTCTCCAAATCTCACCGATAGTCCGTCAACACCTAACGCTGTAATCGGCTCCGATATTTTCAATTTCGCTGATTCAGCTGGTTCTTCGTCACCAATAATCGCAAAAAGTTTCTCCGCTGCACCTAAGCCTTCCGCGGCAGCATGGAATTGTTGTCCAACAAGGCGCAACGGCAAATATGCCTCTGGTGCCAAGACCAGTACAAAGAGCGCAGTGCGATAAACGATCTGCCCTTCAGCAAGTCGAAGCCCGACCGAAACGGCGACCAAAGCGACCGACAAGGTGGCAAGAAGTTCCAGAGCCAGCGATGAAAGAAAGGAAATGCGCAGCACACTCATCGTTGATCGGCGGTATTCCTCACCGATTGCACGAATGGCTCTTTCTTGTGCATGAGCCCGCCCGAAGGCTTTCAGGGTTGGTAAGCCGGCGACAAGATCAAGGAAATGACCCGAGAGTCGTCCCAAGGTTTTCCATTGTTGTTCCACTCTGGAATTCGTATACATCCCAATGAGGGCCATAAAGAGGGGGATCAAGGGAATAGTGATCGCAATAATCACCGTGCTCAAAATATCTGCACCGAGCAAGGTAGCCAGTACTGCGAGTGGAACCACGACAGCCAGAATTAGCTGCGGTAAGTACTTCGCAAAATAGGCATCAAGCCCATCGATGCCGCGTGTGAGCAACGTGTTGGTTTCACCTGGGTCTGTTCCCGCCGGGCCATACGGGCCAGCTTTCAGAATCTGACTTATCGCCGCTGTGCGTAACTCCTGTTTCGCAACTGCCGATGAACGAAAGGCAGCTAACTCCGCTCCCCAATGCAGGAGCGAGCGGATCACAAACACCAAACCAAGACTTAACACCGCAAATGAAATCTGACTCCACGAGGCGCCTTCTGAACTGACATCCACAATGACGCCTGAAAGCAATCGCGCTTGAACAATCACCACAATCGCTGTGAGGACTCCAATAACAATCGCAGCAATCAGAAAGCGACGTGAACTCTTCGCATACCGAAACAGGCGCGGGTCAACAGGTCTCACTTACGTATTCTCGTCGATTCGTGAGCAGAGCACTAATGAGCTCAGCTTGGGATCATCTCCGAGGTCAAACGCTTGCGGAAAACCCAATAGGTCCAGCCTTGGTACAGCAACACCAGCGGAGTCATGATCAAGGCGACGATGGTCATCACCGTGAGGGTGTACGACTGACTCGAAGCATTGAAGACCGTCAGGTTGAAGGCGGGATCAATGTTGCTTGGCATGACATTTGGGTACAAGCCCAAGAACAGTGCCGCAACGGCAAACACGATTGTCGCAGCACTGAGAATGAATGCCCAGCCGTCGCGTTGACGTATGGTCGCAGCCAAGCCACCGAGCCACAACACTGCAGCAATCAGTACCAATGGCAAGGTGACTGCTACTCGCTCGCTGAAGGTCTGTGCCCACAGCAGTGCCACTACAGCAAATACCGCGGCAACAATCCCGATCTTCAATGCCGCAGCTCTAGCTGCCTGGCGAACTGGACCTGAGGTTTTCAGTGCAAGGAATATTGCTCCGTGCGTAGCGAAAACGGTCAAGGTCATCAATCCCACGACTAGCGAGAATGGGTTCAAGAGATCAAAGAAGTTTCCTACGTAGTTAAAGGTGCCTGCGTCAGCAGCATTGTTTGAAATCGAATCAATTGGAGACCCGCCAACAATATTTCCAAAAGCCACGCCGAAAAGTAGAGCAGGCAAGATGGATCCAACGACGATTGCAGCATCCCAATTGCGACGCCACTTGACGTCGTTTTTCTTGCCGCGGTATTCAAAAGCAACGCCACGCAAGATCAATGCGAGCAAGATGAGGAAAAGCGCAAGGTAATAGCCGCTAAACATCGTTGCGTACCAAAGTGGGAAAGCAGCGAAGGTTGCGCCACCTGCAGTCAGTAGCCACACCTCGTTACCATCCCAAATTGGGCCGATGGTGTTGACCATCACGCGGCGATCGATATCGCTCTTACCGATAACGGGCAACAACATTCCCACACCCAGATCAAAGCCATCGAGAACGAAGTAGCCAATCCACAGCACTGCGACCAGAATGAACCAGACGGTTACAAGATCCATGTCAGTTCCTCAATCCAAACTCAGTAAGCGAAGTAGAGCTGCTTGTCGGAATCGTTCTTGGAATCCTCAAAAGGATCCTCAGTCGCGATTTCAGGCGGACGTGCCTTGATTGCCTTCAAAAGCAATCGCAATTCAAAGATTGCGAGGACTGCATAAATCAGGGTGAACCCGATGAAGGAAATCCATACTTCTGTGGAAGTCACAAGTGGCGAGACGGCATCGGCCGTTTTTTGCATCCCGAACACAATCCACGGTTGCCGACCCATCTCAGTGAAGATCCAGCCAGCTGATATTCCAAACAGTGGGAACAGCGTTATCAGTCCACTAATCCAGGCGAAGGTCTTGCTTTGCATGGTGCGACCACCGCGGAAGCGCCACAACACCCACAGGGCGTACAGCGCAGAGATCATTCCCAGGCCGATCATTAAGCGAAAGCCCCAGTACGTCACAGGTACATAAGGAACGTAATTGCCCGGGCCGTACTGCGCTACATATTGCGCTTGAATGTCATTGATGCCCTCGACTTTGCCGTCAAAGGATCCGGTTGAAAGGAAGGAAAGTAGCCCTGGGACTTCAATGATGCGAGTGGCATTTGCGCCTGACACATCGCCAACACTCAAAACCGAAAATGGTGCAGAACTTGTTGTGTCGTAAAGCGCTTCGGCTGCAGCCATCTTCATTGGCTGTTGCTGAACCATGAGTTTTGAATCCAGGTCACCAGTGACGGAGACAGCAACGGCTGCGCCCAAAATCACCCACGCGCCAGCTTTGACAGCACTTCGGAAAACATCGATATTGCGGCCTTTGGACAAATGCCATGCTCCTATGCCCGCCACAAAAGAACCAGCAACCAAGAACGACGCGGAAATTGTGTGTGTGAAGGAAAGAAGCGAGGTGTTCTGAAAGAGCACTTCACCAATGTTGTTGAGTACTGCTCGACCTGTGCTCTGACTAATTTCGTAACCCACTGGGTGTTGCATCCATGAATTCGCCGCAAGAATGAAAAAAGCTGACAACAGCGTTCCAGTTGCCGCTGCCCAGATTGTCGCGAGGTGCAACTTTTTAGGCAAACGATCCCAACCAAAGATCCACAATCCCAAGAATGTTGATTCTAAGAAGAAGGCCAGCAGTGCTTCCATCGCAAGCGGTGCACCAAAGACGTCACCCACGAAGCGGGAGTACTCCGACCAGTTCATTCCGAATTGGAATTCCTGAACGATGCCAGTGACCACGCCCATCGCAAAGTTGATGAGGAAAAGCTTTCCAAAAAACTTCGTCAACTTGAGGTACTTTTCTTTCCCAGTGCGATACCAGGCAGTTTGAAACCCCACCACGAACCAGACCGTGCCAAGGGTGATCGGCACAAAGAAGAAGTGGTAAACGGTCGTAACCGCAAATTGCCAGCGGGCCAGGTCAAGATTCATGTCGCCTCTTCACACATAGGTGTATGCCTTAACGCTATTGCGCTTTATTAAGCATTCGCCTGTCCAAATGGGGACCAAAGTCCCTACTTAGGGCCCGAATTCCTCTACGGTCTGTTGCAACACGGCGCGCACGGGGGTGCACATGGCGAGTTTGCAGCGATGGTCTACCTGGATTGCTTGCATTGCTGGTGCGTTTGTGTTGCTCTGTCTTGGGTTGCTCATTGATGACGAATTACGTATCACGGCTATCTCCGCTGATCTGGATCAGGCCGATCAATGGCTCGTCGATGCATTTATGCGCACCAAGCGAACGCTGCGAATTTCAGTTGTCATTGAATCGTTGCTGTTACTCACTCTCATAGGGATCACACTGCGAGTGTTAGTCACCCATGTTCGTGAACCTTTACGAAAGTTACGCAAGGATCTTCATCGTGCCGGAATTCATCCTGAGCACGTCATTACACCGCTTGGTCCAGTGGAAATTCGAGATGTTGCAACAGATGCGGAGCGGATGCGGCGCGCACTTGTGTCACTAGGTGACATTGCGACGAAAGCCACCTTCGCATTGGCTCTTGAAGCTCCCACAGTAAGTGCAGTTCGTGACGCACTGGATCGCAATCATGAAGTGGTAGCGGGGGTAGCCGGGTATTGCCAACCGATCGAAGGTGTCATCGCTGGGGATTGGTGGTGGGCGGCACAGCGCAACGATGGATCACGCGTCATAGCGATAGCCGATGTCAGCGGGCACGGAGTTCAGGCTGGTGTGATGGCAATTGAAAGTCGGGCAATTGTGGCCACCGCTTTGTCCTCATTCGTTGACTTGCCCCAGATTGCCTATGCCTTGGCCCGTCATCGTTGGGATTCTGGGATGTTTCTGACCTTATTCATGGCGGTTCTTTCGCAGGATTACATTGAGTACTGCTCCTGTGGCGCACCGTTTGCACTCCTTACTACCGATTCTGGTTTCAAACAGCTCCTTCCTACTGGGCCTGTTTTGAGCAACCTCAAAGGTGATTGGACTTCGCGCCAGCTTCCACTGTCAGAAAACAGCATGGTGCTAGCTGCGACCGACGGGCTCACCGATGCCTCAGATGAGGAAGAAATTCTGGAATGGGTGCGCACCTCGGCAAGTGCTGCAGGTACTCATCCGCAACATCTGCTGGACTCGCTCATTGCATCGACGCGACACCGCCACGCACCCTGGAATGACGACCTCACAGTGATGATCGCCACCGGAAATTCACGTGGCGTATTTCATTGAAATCAACCCAAGATGCGACGATTGTCCGCATGCGTCTGAAAACCACACTTGCTGTTCTTGCCAGTGCTGCATTAGCAGCAACCATCATTGCTCCAGCGGCTAATGCCGCTCCATCATCTGCCGTGAAGGGCCTCAAAGGTCAGGTCATTCCCGCCAGTTTGTTTGGCATGCATATTCAAAATGCTGAGATCGGTTCATGGGCAACCGTGCCCATCGGAGCCCTGCGCCTCTGGGATAACCAAACCAGCTGGGCAAATATTGAAAAGACTCAAGGCAACTTTGACTGGACCACGCTTGATAAGGCAGTGGCTACCTCACAGTCACATGGTGTCAATGACATTTTAATGGTCCTTGCAGGAACACCTGCCTGGGCAAGTGATGACCCTTCCCCTGCTGCACTACCTGTTCCTGGAGCTGCAGGCATGCCTAAGGATTTCAGTTGGTGGGATAAGTGGGTTACCGCTGTCGTCACCCGCTACAAAGGCAAAATCACTTCCTATCAACCATGGAACGAAGCAAACCTTTCCACCTTCTCAACCGGATCAGCTGCGCAAATGGCTGACCTCACCAAGCGTGCACACGACATCATTAAGCGCATTGATCCAAGTGCGACAGTCGTAGCGCCAAGTACTGGCACTCGTTTGAGCGGCGCATTCAAAAAGTTCTACCCGGCATTCCTTGCAAACTTGAAAGCACTGGGTTGGCCTATTGACGTGTGGAGCGCTCACACATACCCCGCAAGTTTGGGAACGCCCCTTGATCGCGACAAACTCGCCATCGCTTACGAGGCTGCACTCAAGAAGGCTGGTGCGCCAAAGCTTCCGTTCTGGGACACCGAGAATAACTTCGGCCTGAAGGGTCCTGGTCCAAAGAACCCAGATGTTGATATCGAAGGCGAAAAGGCAGCTTCATGGGTTGCCCGCACCTACCTCGATGCGCTTGATCTAGGTATTTCACGTGTCTACTGGTACCGCTGGGAAACCTATAACGATCTTTGGGGCATCCAGATGTTTGACAACACTCCTGGTTCAAAGGCCTATGCCTCACTTGAAGACTGGATCGTTGGCGCAACCTTCAATGGTTGCAGTAACACGAAGACTGGGACTACTTGCAACTTCACCAAGGGTGGCAAGCCATTCCAGATTGTGTACAGCAACACTGAAAAGCCACAGTCGTTCGCTGTGAAGGGCGCATCGCAGATGTGCACACTGCTTGAAGGTTGCAAGGCTGTCACGGGCAACAAGGTCACAACCGCCGCTCCGGTAAAGATCGGCTAAGTCTGAGAAGAAGTAATGCCCGGGTGCGATGCACCCGGGCATTACTTATATGAACGTTAAGGATTAACCCTTGCGCTTCTTGATCTCTTCGGTGAGCTGTGGGACCACAGTGAAGAGATCGCCAACAACACCAAAGTCTGCGAGCTCGAACATTGGTGCTTCTGCATCCTTGTTCACAGCAACGATCAACTTCGAGGTCTGCATGCCAGCGCGGTGCTGAATCGCACCGGAGATGCCGTTAGCGATGTAGAGCTGCGGCGAAACAGTCTTGCCAGTCTGGCCGACCTGGAATGCGTGTGGGTAGTAACCAGCGTCAGTTGCCGCGCGTGATGCACCTACTGCTGCACCGAGTGAGTCAGCGAGATCCTCGATGACTCCGAAGCCTTCAGCGGCACCAACACCGCGACCGCCTGAAACAACGATTGCTGCTTCAGTGAGTTCTGGGCGTCCACCCTTCACTGCTGCTGCACGGTTGGTGATGGTTGCGCTCTTTGCTGCTGCACTGAGTTCAACTGACACGTCAACACGAGCCGCTGCACCAGCTTCAGCTACAGGTGCAGTTGAGTTTGGGCGCACGGTGATGATTGGCGTTCCAGCTGAGACCTTTGACTGCACAACAGTTGCTCCACCGAAGACACTCTGGGTTGCAGTGAGATCTGGTGCAATGCCGATTGCGTCGGTGATGATGCCTGAGTTAGTGCGAACTGCCAGACGTGCAGCAACTTCTTTACCTTCAGGTGAAGATCCGATCAGCACTGCGATTGGTGCTTGATCAGCAACAAGCTTGGAAAGCACTTCAGCCTTTGGCGCTACTGGGTGGTTGATGTAATCGGCGCCATCTGCGACGTACACCTTCTGGGCACCAAATTCACCAAGCGTTGCGCCTGCTGCATCGGTGTAGCCCGGACCAATCCACACTGCACTTGGCTCACCAAGTGCACGTGCGAGGGTAAGCAATTCGGTGGTGACCTTCTTGACACTGCCATCGGCTGCATCGACGAGGACGAGAACCTCTCCCATTACGACTCCTTCAGTTTCAAAAATCTAGTGTGATTGATGAGCCGTAGCTCTTAGAGGACTTTCTGAGCGTCAAGGAACTCAGCGATTGCGACACCGCCGGCCCCTTCATCTTGAACCACAACGCCGGCAGCCTTTGGTGGTCGGGCAGCAAAACTGTTGACCTGTGACCATGACCCTGCTGAGCCAACTGCACTCATATCGATGCCTGCGTCAGCAGCCGAAACCGTTTCAACTGGCTTCTTTTTCGCGGCCATGATGCCTTTAAAGGATGGGTAGCGAGGCTCATTGCTGCGCTCGATCATGCCGAGTACGGCTGGAGTTGCGGCGCTGATGGTTTCAATTCCATTGTCACCAACGCGATCGATCGTGACGGTGCCGCCACTGACTTCAACCTTGTTTGCGAAGGTGAGCTGTGGCAAACCGAGGCGCTCTGCAACCATTGATGGCACAACACTCATGCGGGCGTCGGTTGATTCTGAACCGAACATTATGAGGTCGAAGCCGCGACCTTCGAGCAACTTCGCGAGTGCATAGCTCGTAGCCGCTGCATCGGAACCAGCAAGACCAGCATCAACGAGGTGGATGCCTGAATCGGCACCCATGCTCAATGCCTTACGTACCGCTTCGCCTGCACGCTCTGGACCCATGGTCACGATGACAACTTCGCCGCCGCCTTGGGCTTCAGTGATTTGCAGCGCCTCTTCGATGGCGTACTCATCAAGCTCGTTCAGCACAGCTTCTACTGAATCGCGATCAAGGAGTGAGTCGCCATCACGGAGCTTCTTTTCTGCCCATGAATCGGGGACTTGCTTCACACACACAGCGATCTTCACGCGACTGTCCTTTCGTGGCCGCCTAGGTCAGGCGGGTCGTTCTTGTGGGGTGGGTAAATGTTACGACTTGGCTGCATTGAGCAGGAGGGTGGAGACATCTACGACCTCTACCCCAACTGCTCGACCTTCTTCTTGCTGACGGGTATTGACGGCATCGTTCAACATGACCGAGCAGAACGGGCAGCCCACCGCGATGCGCTTGGCACCAGTTGCAATGGCTTCGTCGCCTCGAGTCTGGTTAATACGAGTACCGAGCTTCTCTTCCATCCACATGCGGGCACCACCGGCACCACAGCAGAAGCTCTTGTCACGGTTGCGATCCATTTCTACAAAGGAGTCCGCCGTTGCGCCGATGAGCTCGCGAGGTGGGTTGTAGACCTGGTTGTGACGACCCAAGTAGCAAGGATCGTGGTACGTGACCGTCTGATCGATCTTGTTAACTGGCGTCAAGCGACCAGCCTTGACTAAATCGTTCAAAAGTTCGGTGTGGTGCACAACTTCGTAGTTGCCGCCAAGTTGTGGGTATTCACGCTTCAACGCGTTCAAGCAGTGAGGGCACGTCACAACAATTTTGGTCGCCTTGATTTCGTTGAGCACTTCGATGTTCTGTGCAGCCTGCATCTGGAACAAGAATTCGTTACCGGCACGACGAGCTGGGTCACCGGTACAGGTTTCACCTTCACCGAGAACCATGAAACTGACGCCGGCGATGTTCATGAGTTCTGCAACGTTCTTTGTGGTGCGCTTTGCACGATCTTCGTAGGCACCTGCGCAACCAACCCAGAACAGGTAATCAATATCTTCAGGAATGGTGTCTTCGCCATTCATGCCAAAGACCTTCACATCAAAGTCAACTTCGCTGATCCAGTCGTTACGACCTGAAGCATTCATGCCCCATGGGTTGCCCTTGTTCTCAACGTTCTTAAATAGACCATTGAGTTCAGTTGGGAACTCTGACTGCACCAACACCTGGCTACGGCGAATATCAACAATGTGATCGATATGCGCGATATCAACAGGGCATTGGTTCACGCATGCGCCACAGGTGGTGCATGACCAAAGAATGTCGTCAGCGATGACGCCGTCGTCGCCAACAAGTGGCTTCTCGGCAAGTTCAATCAGCGCTGGATCAAGGTTTGCGCGCTCTTCTTCAGTTGCTGTCATCCACGGTGAAATCGCGTGCGCATGGTTACGCATGGCGATGGTGAAAAGCTTTGGTGACAACGGCTTTTCTGTGTTCCATGCTGGGCACTGTGACTGGCAACGACCACACTCAGTACATGTTGAGAAGTCAAGCAGTGCTTTCCATGAAAAGTCAGTCATCGCTGTGACGCCAAGTGCTATGTCATCAGGGAAATCGTCAAGCTTTTCGAAATCGAGGGCAACTCCGTCGTAACGGATTGGCTCAAGCTGGCCAAGCGCTGGCTTGCCGTTTGCATTGCGCTGGAACCACACGTTGAAAAATGCAAGGAAGCGGTGCCAAGCAACACCCATGGTTGGCGTCATTGCAACAGTAACGAACCAAGCCATCGACACCAGGATTTTGCCGAAGGCGAGCAGCATGATCAATGTTGCAAGCGCCTCAAGCGACAGGCCGGTCCAGTTCTGACCAATCCATCCAGTCAATGGAAAGTTTGAGTTAATGAATTCTTCACCCTGAACTGAACCGCGAGCGTATTCGGCTGCGCGCAAAGCAATGACGAAAATGCCGATTGCCAGAATCGTGATTTCAACGTAGTAGGCCTGCCACATTGTTGAACCAAAGAACCGCGACTTGCGGGGCTCTTGCGGATTCGGGCGGCGGGTCACGCGAACGCCGATCAAGATCAAGATCGCGAGCACCATGAGCCAAGAAAGAATTTCAATTAAATAAGAAAACGGTGGCCAATGACCGATCAACGGCAACGCGAAGTCAGGGTTGACGAGTTGGCCATAAGCGGTAACCAACGTAAAGAACAAGACGCCGAAGGCGATCAGCACGATGAGGTGCGATGCGGCAACGATCGGGCCAACTGGCTTTTGCTTCAAGCGGGTAGCAAGAAAGACCTCTTTGAGCAGTGTCAGTGTGCGAACTGCCGGTTTGTCAGTGCGATTGATCGACTTACCGACCCTGAACTGACGGACAAAGCCCACCACGGTTCGGACAAATAGTCCGACCGCAATCACGGTGACGATCGCAGCGACGATCATGACCAACACATCCATGCCAGTTCTCCTTGTAGTCCGCTCGTGAGAGGGCGTTTCAAGTCATACAATCAGTTATAACTTTAGCACAAATGGCCCCCGGCCAAGTGCGGTGTCTGAACCTATCGAAAGGGTGACGGCAACGTGCAAGAATTCGCTTCCATGAGCGCAATCCCACACGAGCCAGACCCGGCCTCCACGCGGAAGAAGCGCAACCCTCGAGGCTCGCTCAATGCCGAGGTGATCTTGGCTGAGGCCTTCCGATTGAGCAAAGAGGAATCAGTCGAAGCCCTCAGTATGCCCAAGCTAGCCAAACGCCTTGGGGTTGGAGTGACCAGTTTGTACTGGTACTTCCACACCAAGGAGGAGCTTCTTGCGGCCATGCTTTCCCAGGTCGCTGACGACTACCTTTCGCTCCTGCCTGATCATGAGGGTTTGGTCTGGGATGAGCACTTCCGCCGCTATTTCAACGACATGCGCCGGATCTTTCTTACCCACGACGTTATTTGTGACTTCCTGATTATGCGCACCCATGTGTCGATGATTGGCTCAGACAACAGCTACTTCATGGATCGCCTGAATAAAGAGGTGGCAATTTTGTTGGCGGCGGGCTTCGATCCTGAAACCGCGGCCCGCGCCTATCAAGCCATGTCGGTCTACACGAGTGGCACTGTGCAAAAGGTGCGGATGGCAGAACTGGGTGGGAGTGATCCCAACCGAAAAATGTTCGCTGATCTCGATGAAGCGACCACTGATGCAATTGACGCGAAGTACCCCGGACTTGGGGCAACGCAGGAGTATTGGAATTCGACGTATTCCACCTGGAACGACTTCAACTTTGGCCTGAACACCATTCTCGATGGACTTCGCACGCAACTGCCAAACTAACAACAACGACCAAGAGCAAAGGGCCCCGAAATTTTCGGGGCCCTTTGCTCTTGAAGTTTCTTACTCAATTACAGACCAATGAGATCTGCGATGCGGCGCTTGTGATCAGCCGGTGTGCCGAACAACTGACGATCGGTTGTGGCGCGACGCAGGTACAAGTGGCAATCGTGTTCCCACGTCACACCCAGGCCACCGTGCATCTGCACGCAATCTTGAATGATCTGCACCGACTTGGTGCCGATGTACGCCTTAGCGACACTCACCAAACGCGAAGCATCCGCTGAGCGATTGTTCACTGCCTTGACGGCTTCATCAGCAGTTGCGTTGCAGATTTCAATCCAGGTGCGCATATCCGAGAAGCGGTGCTTAAGGGCTTGATAAGACGCCAACGGACGACCGAAAGAATAGCGATCGAATGCCCATTGCACGGTGAACTCGAACACGCGGTTAATCACACCATTGAGTTCCGCACACTGAAGTGCGTTAGCAACCAAGAACATGCGCTCAACAATTTCTGCAGTTGAACTTTCATTTCCCACCATTGCTTCAGCAGGAACGGTCACACCGTCAAAACGCACGAGTGCGTGATGACGAGTGAAGTCCAGTGAGTCAACGAGTTCCGTGGTGACGCCAGCTGCATCTGCAGGAACCATGAACAGTGCAACACCGTTTTCCGTCTTTGCGGAAACCAAGAACACACCAGCAACATCGCCAGCTTCAACACGATCCTTCACGCCTGTGATGACGTAATTGCCACCGTTCTTTGCGGCAGTGGTGCTTGGGTTCAATGGATCCCAGTGACCCTTTGGTTCATACGCAGCCCAAGCGCCAACGAGCTCGCAACTCATTAAGCCTTCAATAGTTTCGCTGTGGTCTGCGCCAGTAGCTGCGCCTTCAACCAAACCGGCAATCACTGTGTTGACCGGAATGAGCGGTGCTGGGGTAACTAAGCGACCGAACTCTTCAGCAACAATTGCCAGATCCTGGAAACCGTTACCGGAGATGCTGCCACCGCCAAGATCTTCTGGAACGAGCAGTGCAGCCCAACCAAGTTCAGCGCCTTGTTCCCACAGCTCTGCAGGGAAACCTCCGCCAGCCTTGTTCAGTTCGCGAACCTTCTCAACAGGAAGCTTGTCGTCGAGAAACTTTGCAGTGGTGTTGCGGAAAAGCTTTTGATCTTCCGAGAGTTCCAAATCCATGAGGACTCCTCAATTCTTTCTTCGCTGATTACAGCAATTGGTCATGAACGATTAGGGGTTGCGGACTTAGCGTCCGCGGCGGATTTCCCGGAAAGGAACATCGCGATCAGCAGCCATTTCACGAGGCATCATCAAGACGCGCTCAGAAATCATGTTCTTGCTCATTTCAGCAGAACCGCCACCAAGGCTTGCACCCTGACGCATGAGGTACTGAACACCAACTGAGCGAAGGTAACCATCGCCTTCCACTGTTGAAGTCACAGCTTCGTCACCTGCGATTTCAAGCATGGCGTCCATCTTGTTCTGCGGAATTTCAGCGTGAGCAAGACGCATCATTGAGCTCGCCATTGCTGGATACTCACCCGATGTCATACCCACCGTGATGCGCTTGATGAGCTGGTGGTTGACGGTGTCGAGCGCGTTCTGCCAGCCCACGAGCTCGCGTGTTGCTTCGTCTTTGTCTTTGCCAACTTCGCGAGCAAGGTTTTCCAGTGTCAAGCCGGCTGAGCTGCCACGTGATGGAGCGCGACCGCTTGTGTAAGGCGAGCCACCACCGACTGCTTGGCGTTCGTAGAACAACTGGCGCTGGCCAACAGTCCAGCCGTCGTTTTCGGTGCCTACGAGGTTTGCTGCTGGTACGACAAGATCGGTGAAGTACTCCTCACAGAACTCATCTGAGCCGTCAACCATGCGCACGCGCTGAAGATGAGTGGCATCGTCGTGAACAGGAACGATGATCATGGAAAGTCCGCGGTGCTTTGGCGCATCCCAGTCGGTGCGCACGAGGCAAGTCGCGTAGTCAGCTGCGTAGGCGTAGGTGCTCCAGCACTTCTGGCCGTTGATCACATAGGTGTCACCGTCGCGCTGGGCGCGAGTCAACAACCCTGCCAGGTCAGAACCACCGCTTGGTTCGGAGAGGAACTGGCAAAGAATGATTTCGCCCGAAATCGCACCGCGAAGGTACTTCTGCTTCTGCTCTTCTGAGCCCATATCGAGCAACATGCCCGAACAGATCGAAAGGGAAGGCACGTTGAGCCGGAGTGGCATTTCGTATGGGACTGACTCTTCAGTGAAAGCCAGCTGGTGGGCGAGGGTGAGACCTTGGCCGCCATATTCCTTCGGGAAGCACAGGCCGGCAAATCCACCTGCAAAGAGCTTCTTTTGCAGTTCACGGTGCTCAACCCACTCGCGGTCAGCGACCCGGTTGGTGTTGTACTCCTTCTTTGGATCCAGCTTTGGCATGTTGTCCGCAAGCCACGCGCGAGCGCGAATGCGGAAATCTTCTACCGATTCCATCTGGTCTGACATGGACTCCCCAACTCTGCTGTGACCGGGGTAATGGTCACCAACATCTTGAATGCGAACACGGGCGGGCCAATAAGTGATAAAAATCTGCCTATTAGACCTAGATAGGTATACGACCACTCGGCGCAAGCCTTGTCAACCGATCTGGGACAACCCGCACGAGATGTTCGTCGCATGACGAACCACCAAAGGAGCCACATGTCCACCGCGCACAATCCAGCCCCCTTGGTGATGGCCTCGGCTGTGGCCGCGTTCTCCAATATCGGTGACACCCAAAGCCGACTGGCAGAGGCCGGTTATATCTCAGACCCTCACATCGCTGGTGTGGTCTCACTGGCTGCCCAACTCGGAAAGCCGCTGTTGGCTGAAGGACCCGCCGGCACAGGCAAGACCGAACTCGCTAAGGCCATTGCGCGCTCCTTGAATGCCCGCCTGATCCGCCTGCAGTGCTACGAGGGACTCGATGAGTCCCGCGCACTCTACGAATGGGATTACCGCAAGCAGCTCCTTCGCATCCAGGCCGCTCGCCAAGAAGCTGCCGGTGACTGGAATGCCATCGAAGAAGACATCTTCGGCGAGGAATACCTTCTGCACCGACCACTACTCGAAGCGATTCAAGCTGAAGATGACGTCGTGTTGTTGATTGACGAGGTCGATCGTCTCGACATTGAAACTGAAGCCCTGCTGTTGGAAATCCTGTCTGACTTCCAGGTGTCGATTCCTGAACTTGGAACTGTGCACGCAAAACAACTTCCACTTGTTGTACTTACTTCAAATAACAGCCGCGATCTTTCTGAAGCGCTCAAGCGACGTTGCCTGTTCATGCATGTGGGTTACCCAACAGTTGAACGGGAGCGCGAAATTATTCTTGCTGCTGTTCCTGGCATCACTGAGAATTTGGCAGAGCAGGTTGCGCGCATTGTGCGCACACTCCGTGATCTCAATTTGAAGAAGAGTCCGTCAGTGTCTGAAACCCTTGACTGGGCAAGGGCTTTGGTTCTTCAAGGAAAGACAGAAGTGACCACAGATGTTGTTATCGAACATCTTTCTGTGCTGCTCAAGCACCAGACAGATATTGAAAAGGCAACCGAGGAACTCACCAGTTCATGAGTGAATGCAAGGCTCGACGTTTATTACTCCGACAGGAATCGGAGCACTTCGTCTTGGCACTTGAAGTTCGACGTGGTCGCGTAGTGGTCAACACCCTTCAACACGACCATCCGCGCGCTGGGCAAAGCTTGCGTCATTGCATCAGCCGGGCCAACCATGTCGCGATCACCAATCACCACAAGAGCGGGGACGGTGACTTTGCTCAACTCAGAAAGTGCAGGCATGTCACTGAAGCCCTTGATGTAACGCTCAACGGCGCCGCGATCATTGCCCGCTGTTTCCAAGAGTTGAACAACGAGATCGGCAAGAACGAGATCGTCCGCGGTGGGTGTATGCGTCCACATGCCATCACCAATCCCGAGCAACACAATCTTGCGAAAAGCGCTGGGTTTGGCCATAGCCGCGCGAAGGACGATACGTGCACCAGCGCTAAAACCAATGGCATCAACGGGTTCCCTCTCGGTCACCAAATCAAGGAACCGCTGAACGGCCTCGCTCTCACCGCCTTGAGCTTCGGGGGCAGCACCGTGACCGGGCAGTTCATAAGCCACCACCTCGAAACCTTCAGACTGCAAGATGTCATCCCAGCCACTCACACCCCAGTTGTGAGCGAAGGACGAACCAAGACCATGAACAAGCACCACGGGAACCGACATGCGTGGAGCATAAAGCGAACTCGAGGGGGTGCGCAGCATGCTTTCAACAGTTGAGGGTTTAGTTCGGGAACTTCGCACAATCGGTATTCCAGTTTCAACTACTGAGCACATCGATGCGGCTCGTGCACTCAAGGTCATTGATATTGGTGATCGTTCCCAGGTGAAAGCTGCCCTTGCAGCCACGATGGTGAAGCGCATTGAACACTTGCCCGCATTCAACACGGTGTTTGACCTCTTCTTTTCAGGGCTTGTGCAACTCGATGGGGTCCTCGAAGAGGTTGGTGAAGAAGGAAGCCCAAATAGTGTCGCAGCGATGCTTAATGCACTCGATGACGATGAACTTCGCGAAATGCTCATCAACGCAACCGAGAACAATGACGAGCTCATGATGAACGCGCTCATTGAAGCCTTTGTGAATCGCAAGGCGAATATTCAAAAGGGTGCCCAAGTAGCTGGAAACCTTTACGTGTTCCGTGTACTTCGCTCACTTGACCTACCTGATGTTCGCGAGCAACTCATCGAACGCCAAGAAATTGATCCAGAATCACCTGGCGCCGACCTACAGCAACGCATTGCCGAAAGTGATGCCGACCATAAGGTCGAACTACTCCAGCAAAAGGTGGAAGCTGCGGTTCGCATGCAACTGGTAGCCGATCGTGGTGCCGGAGCTGTTGCGCGATCACTTCGGTCGAAGCTGCCAGAAGATATTGACTTCCTCACTGGCTCGACGGCGGAAATTGAAGCCCTGCAGTGGACGTTGGCCCCACTACCTGTGCAACTTGCTCAAAAACTTGCTGCGAAGCGATCACATGGGCGTCACGGTGTCATTGACTTCCGAGGGACTGTCCGTCATTCGATGTCGACCGGCGGCGTTCCTGTTGACATCGCCTACAAGAAGCCACACCCACCAAAGCCTGAACTCATTGTGCTTGCGGATATCTCAGGTTCCGTTTCATCCTTTGCGACCTTCACTTTGCAATTGACCTTCGCGATTCGCTCGCAATTTCGCAGTGTGCGCAGTTTCGTATTTATCGACGGCATGGACGAGGTCACCGACATCATGCAAAGCGCCGACAACATTGCCGAAGCTGCTGCCCGAATCGATGATGAAAAGAAAGGCTTTTCACTCGATGGTCGATCTGATTACGGATCAGCCTTCCGGTCTTTCGTGAAGCGCTGGGGCATGCAGATCAACAGTCGCAGCATCGTGTTGATTCTCGGTGACGGACGTTCCAACTATCGCCAACCGTCAGAAGACATGGTCGAGTTCATGGCAAAGCGAGCGCATCGCGTGTTTTGGCTCAACCCTGAGCGCGAGGTCAGCTGGGGTGAAGGTGACTCTGTCATGCCTAAATATGCGAAGCACTGCAGCAAGGTGTTTGAGTGCAGAAATGTTCGTCAATTGAAGGAATTCATCGACGAACTTGATTAACGATAGATTTGTTAGGCAATCCAAGGAAGGGAAACCATGAGCAACATCTCAGAAGCCATGAAGGCTGCTGTGGGCACTGTCACCGGTCGTACTGTGAGTTATCCAATTAGCGAATCAGATATTCGCAAATGGGCGCTCGCCGTGTACTACCCAGGGGAACCACCAGCAGAGTTCATTGATCCAGCCGCAGCTGCCAAAACCATTCATGGTGGCATCGTTGCTCCAGAGGAATTCAATCCCTTCGCCTGGATTACTGCCAGTCACGAAAAGTTCATCACGAACGCCGGCAAGATGGAAAACAACAATCCAGACAACACCGAAATTGCTCTTGGTATTGAAGGCCCTGGCCTGAAATTCCAGATGAACGGCGGCATGGTTGTTGAATACGGAGTACGCATGCGTCCCGGCGATGTCATTACCAGTGAAAGTTCAGTCGGCGAATATTCAGAGCGCGAAGGCCGCCTGGGTCTCATGCTCTTCAGTCGCGGAATTTCAACGTGGACAAACCAAAATGGTGAACTGGTCAAGCGGACCACCGGCACCTTGATTCGGTACTAGGAGAGATGAATATGAACGTTAACGTCGGTGACGTAGTCCCA
>CANFTO010000024.1 GCA_947449945.1 Actinomycetota bacterium
GCGTCTCAAACCAGAGTCGCTATTCGATCAGTTTGTGAAATATCGCGAAACCTTGGGGATGCATGTCTTGCCATTGGGTGAACCCGATGTCATCCGGGCATTGGTTCGCGTGCTCAATGCCGGTGGCTTTGTTGCGCTTTTGGGTGATCGGGATCTTGGCGGAAACGGTATTGATGTCGAACTCCTTGGAGCCCCTACCAAGATTCCAGCAGGACCAGCGTTGTTGAGCCTTTTGACTGGGGCGCCGATATTAGTGGTGGGCCTTTGGTTTGATGGAGACAAATGTCGTGGGCATATCTACCCGCCAATTTTTGGTGAACCAGCGAACGAACGTAGTGGGGAATTACAGGCGATGGCTCAGGCCGTGGCCGATAATTTGAGTCATGCAATTGCTGCTCATCCGCAAGACTGGCATGTCCTGCAAAAGGTCTGGTCATGAGTAGCGAACCATTGAGAATTGGAATGGTGTGTCCATACGCTTGGGATGCGCCTGGAGGGGTTCGGTCGCATGTGGCTGACCTCGCAGAAGAGTTACGTGCCCGTGGTCACTACGTCAATATCTTGGCGCCTGTTGATGATCCTTCACTTATCGCCAAAGGAGAAGTGACGAATGGCGGCAAGTCAATAGCGATTCCATATAACGGATCAGTAGCGCGATTGAACTTTGGTCTACGTGCAACGCGTCAGGTGCGCAAATGGATCCAAGAGCATGATTTCGATCTCGTCCACGTGCATGAACCAATGGCTCCTGGTTTGTCGCTCTTAACGCTGTGGGTGGCTGATGGACCCATCGTCTCGACATGGCATTCGTCGAACCCACGCTCTCGCGTGCTTGCAAGTCTCAACCGCGTGGTGCAAACAGCGATGGAAAAAGTAAGCGGGCGCATTGCAGTGAGCGAGGATGCCCGTCGAACGCTGGTGAGTCATCTTGGTGGAGATGCAGTGCTCATTCCAAACGGTGTGCGCGTGAAAGCGTTCCAATCAACGACGAGGCACCCGCTCGTTTCGATGTCAGTCCCATCGATTCTTTTTCTTGGACGACTTGATGAATCACGTAAAGGGCTGGACGTTTTCCTTGCTGCATTACCTCAAGTGATCGAAGCAGTCCCTGATGTACAGGTTTTTATTGCTGGTCCCGGAGATGTTGAAGATATTCGCAAGAATCTCGATCCTCAAGTCGATCAGAACATTACTTTTCTCGGTCGCATTAGTGATGAAGAGAAGGTTCAAGTGCTTGGGTCTGTAGACATTTATGTAGCACCGAACACCGGTGGCGAATCATTTGGCATCGTGTTGATTGAGGCGATGGCAGCTGGAACTGCGGTATTAGCGTCGGACCTGCCGGCATTCAGTCGCGTTCTAGATGGTGGTGTAGCGGGTGCGATGTTTGTCAATGAAGACAGCGATGATCTCGCTCAGCAAGCTGTTGCTTTGCTTTTGGATCCACAACGACGTGCGTCTCTTGTTGCTGCGGGCTCGCAGCGAGTGATGCGATTTGATTGGGATCATGTAGTCGATGACGTCCTTGCTGTCTATGACAGCGTCACGATTTCCGGTGAACGCGTTCACGAAGATTTACGAGGCCAAATTATTGGTCGATTAAGTACTGGAATACCGGGGTTGCGCTGACATGAATTGGTATTGGTTTGTCATTTTCGGACTTTTGATCGCGATGTTTGGCTGGTACTTAAGTTCTACGGCCGGTCGATTGGATCGATTGCATCGCCGTATTGAGACAGCAACATTTGCCCTCGACTCACAACTTCTAAGACGTTCCTCGATCGCCATCGAATTATCGGTAGCTGGAGTTTTAGATCCAGCCTCGTCCGAAGTTCTAGCAGAGACAGCGCACGATGCTCGGCTGGCAACAGATTCGCCGATGGAGGTGCGCATACCGATCGAATCCGCATTGTCGGAAGTGCTCATTCAGGCACTCGATGATCCTGAAGAAGTGGGTTTCCTTCGTCAGGATTCACTCACTGCTGATCTCATTGATGAACTAGAAGCGGCCATCCGCCGGGTTGAGTTGTCTCGACAGTTCCTCAATGACGCCGTGGATGCCTGCCTTCGAATTCGAGATAACAACCTCGTGCATTGGTTCAGGCTGGCAGGCCACACGCCTTTGCCGCAGGCTTGGATCATGGTCGATCGCATGCCTGAAGGCCTGACGTACGCCGGTGCCTAGATACTGAATTACCAGCTAGAACCCGTCGGCTCTACGATGAGAGTCCGTAAACGCCGGAGATCGGCCAAGCTTTAGGGGTGGTGCACGTGTCTGCAGAGCCAGTAGTCGGTACTGATCGCGTCAAGCGCGGTATGGCCGAAATGCTCAAGGGCGGCGTCATCATGGACGTGGTAACGCCAGATCAAGCAAAGATTGCTGAAGATGCAGGCGCTGTGGCAGTCATGGCACTTGAGCGCGTACCTGCCGACATCCGTGCGCAGGGTGGCGTCTCACGCATGTCCGACCCGGACATGATTGAAGGCATTCAGAAAGTTGTTTCTATCCCAGTCATGGCCAAAGCTCGTATCGGTCACTTCGTTGAAGCTCAGGTAATCCAGTCGCTCAAGGTCGACTTCATCGATGAATCAGAAGTACTCACTCCCGCTGATTACGCCAATCACATTGATAAGTGGGCATTCACCGTGCCATTCGTGTGTGGGGCAACCAACC
This sequence comes from Actinomycetota bacterium, assembly GCA_947449945.1. GTDB lineage: Bacteria > Actinomycetota > Actinomycetes > S36-B12 > S36-B12 > UBA11398. The sequence continues at coordinate 2,675 of CANFTO010000024.1, forward strand.
TTGGCGAAGCGCTACGTCGGATCAATGAGGGCGCAGCAATGATTCGATCAAAGGGTGAAGCGGGCACCGGCGATGTCTCAAATGCTGTCACTCACATGCGCACAATTCGCGCAGAGATCAATCGCCTTTCCTCGATGGCCGAAGATGAGCTGTACGTTGCAGCGAAAGAACTTCAGGCGCCTTATGCACTCGTAGCAGAAGTTGCCAAGCGCGGATCCCTGCCTGTTGTGCTCTTCACCGCTGGTGGCATAGCCACCCCAGCAGATGCAGCAATGATGATGCAACTCGGTGCGGACGGCGTATTCGTAGGCTCTGGAATTTTCAAGTCCGGTTCAGGCGTAGCAAGCAACGAAGATGCATTGCGTCGCGCAAAGGCAATCGTTCGTGCAACCCGTCACTTCAATGAACCTGAAGTTATCGCAGAAGTGTCACGTGGACTCGGCGAAGCGATGGTTGGCATCAATGTCGCTGATATCCCAGTTCACCACCGCCTGGAGGATCGAGGCTGGTGAAGTTAGCCCCGATTATTGGGGTTCTGGCCATCCAAGGTGGTGTACGAGAACACCTTGCGTCCCTGGAAGTTGCCGGAGCGACTGCTGTTGCCGTCAATTCACTTGATGATCTTGAATCCGTGCAAGGTCTGGTGATACCTGGTGGAGAATCAACTGTGATGTCAAAGTTGGCAATTCACGATGGACTACTCGAACCAATGCGCGCTGCACGAGCAGGCGGAATGCCGATGTATGGATCCTGCGCTGGCATGATCATGTTGGCCGATCGAGTCTCTGATGCTCGTCCAGATCAAGAATTCATTAGTGGTCTCGATATATCTGTGCGACGCAACGCTTTCGGTAGGCAGGTTGATTCATTTGAAATGGACCTTGAAGTCCAGGGCATTGGAGGAACCCCATTTCCCGCGGTGTTCATTCGCGCGCCTTGGGTTGAGCAAGTAGGAGATGCGGTGCAGGTGCTCTCCACCATCAACTCCGGGCCTCGAGCAGGTACGATTGTGGCCGTTCAGCAGGGTCCGCTTCTTGCCACCTCGTTCCATCCGGAACTCACGGGCGATGTGCGAATCCACGCAACCTTCGTCGAATTAGTGAGGCAATACGCATGAGCGGCCATTCCAAATGGGCGACCACCAAGCATAAGAAAGCCGTCATTGATGGCCGTCGTGCAAAGTTGTTCGCTCGACTTATTAAGAATGTCGAAGTTGCGGCCCGACAGGGTGGCCCAGATGTCGATGGAAACCCAACGCTGTATGACGCAATTCAAAAAGCTCGTAAGAGTTCAGTTCCGTTGGACAATATTGAACGCGCAGTCAAACGCGGTGCAGGCACAGAAGCCGGTGGCGTTGATTACCAGACCATCATGTACGAAGGTTATGGACCAAGTGGCGTAGCGGTATTAATCGAATGTTTGACTGATAACCGGAACCGATCCGCCTCAGAAGTGCGCGTAGCAATGACCCGCAATGGTGGCTCAATGGCTGATCCAGGCTCTGTTTCGTATTTATTCCATCGCAAGGGCGTCGTTATCGTGAGTAAGAGCACGGGTACGACGGAGGATGATCTCTTGATGACCGTTTTAGACGCGGGCGCAGAAGATGTCAATGATCTTGGAGAAGCTTTCGAAGTGGTGAGTGAAGCAGCTGACCTTGTGGCTGTACGTACAGCTATCCAAGGTGCTGGTTGGGACTATGAATCGGCTGATGCGACCTTCCTGCCAAGTATGCATGTGGACCTAGATGTCGAGGGTGCAACAAAGGTGTTCAAGCTCATGGAGGCCTTGGAAGAGTGTGACGACGTCCAAAACGTCTTTGCCAACTTCGATGTTTCTGATGAAGTTATGGCTGCCCTCGACTAGATCATGTGATTGAGCGCGCCAATACTCCAATTTTTGAGTGGCGCACCACTAGGCTGTTCGAACTGGTGTTCGATCCTCTTGGCGCCGGTTAAGAGCCGATAGGAGGTGTCATGCGGGTACTAGGGGTTGATCCAGGGCTGACTCGCTGTGGCGTTGCCGTCGTCGAAGGTGGGGTCGGCCAAAAGCTCAGTGCATTACATATCGGGATCATTGGAAGTGCGCCCGATGAAGATCTTGCCGACCGTTTAGTCAATCTGGAATCCGGCCTGGAACTTCTCATCGAGCAATTTGCACCTGATGCAGTTGCCATTGAGCGGGTGTTTTCGCAGCACAATGTGCGCAGCGCTATGGCCACAGCGCAAGCTGCAGGTATTGCGCTACTCGTAGCTGGGCGACACAAGATCCCTGTATCGATGCATACGCCAACCGAGGTCAAGGCCGCAGTCACAGGTTCTGGTCGCGCCGATAAAGCACAGGTGACCTTTATGGTGACCAAAGTTTTGGGGCTTCATGTTGCGCCGAAACCGGCTGATGCTGCCGATGCGCTCGCAATTGCGATTTGCGATGTGTGGCGCGGCCAAGCAAAGCGACGCCTAGCCGCCGCAGTAAAGGGTGCATAGCGTGATTGCTTTCATCAAAGGCACAGTGCAGGCCGTGAGCCATGATTCCGTGGTGGTCGATATTGGGAGCGTTGGCATGCAAGCCACATGCACAGCGCCCACTGCGCTGTCGTTGCGTGTAGGTGATCGTGTAGAGCTATTGACTTCGATGGTTATTCGCGAAGACGCCTGGACGCTTTATGCTTTTACTGATGCGGATGAACGTTCAATCTTCGAACAAGTGCAAACTGTTTCGGGCATAGGTCCTCGCATCGCACTTGCAGTGCTGAGCACCATGAACCCAGATGAAGTGCGGAGTGCGATAGCGCACGAAGATCTCAACGCGTTGGTGAAGATTCCAGGCATTGGTCGCAAAGGCGCGCAGCGATTAGTACTTGAATTGAAAGACAAACTTGGTGTCATGAGCGGTGGTGCGCAGCCTCGCATCAATAGTGCGCCGATGGGATGGCAAGCCTCAGTCGTTGCAGGTTTGATGTCCCTTGGTTGGAATCAGCGCGAGGCGGAAAGTGCAGCTGACGCTGTAGCGCCAATGGCTGCTGAATTTGGTAACGACCCAGATATAGGAGTGCTCCTTAAGGCGGCACTGCGCAGTTTGGATCGCGCATGAGTGACCGCATCGTGGATGCTGAACCCACGCCTGACGAAGTAGCAATTGAAGGTGCTCTGCGTCCTAAAAACTTAAGTGATTTTGTTGGTCAAGATCGAGTAAAGCAACAACTTGGACTCGTGCTTGAAGCGGCAAAAATGCGTGGGCGTCAGGCTGACCATGTACTGCTCAGTGGACCTCCTGGTCTAGGAAAGACGACACTGGCTGGCATCATCGCGTCAGAACTTAACGCCCCATTGCGCATCACTTCAGGCCCAGCGCTCCAGCATGCTGGCGATGTGGCGGCGATTTTGTCGTCTTTGCAGCCAGGCGAGGTGCTCTTTCTCGATGAGATCCATCGAACCTCTCGCTCAGCGGAAGAAATGTTGTATTTGGCAATGGAAGACTTCCGGGTCGATGTCATTGTCGGCAAGGGACCAGGCGCAACTGCGATTCCACTTGAAATCGCGCCATTCACATTGGTAGGTGCGACCACGCGAGCTGGGCTTTTGCCTTCACCACTTCGCGATCGATTCGGTTTCACAGCTCACTTAGATTTTTATGATCCACCAGATTTGGAAGTGATCATTGTTCGCTCGGCAGCGCTGCTAGGTGTGCAACTCGACAAGGAAGGCGCCGCTGAAATTGCTGGCCGCTGTCGAGGGACTCCGCGGATCGCAAACCGTCTACTGCGGCGAGTTCGCGATTGGGCACAGGTTCACGGCAACGGAATGGTCGATTTGGCTACTGCGCATGCAGCCTTGGATTTATATGAAGTTGACGCGCTGGGGCTTGACCGCATTGACCGAGCAGTCCTTGAGGTTCTGGTCACCCGCTTTGGCGGAGGTCCAGTGGGTCTGTCCAATCTGGCAGTAGCCATAGGGGAAGAGCCTGAAACCATCGAAACCGTGGCAGAGCCTTTCTTGGTCCGTTTGGGCATGATCGTGCGCACTCCTCGGGGTCGAGTGGCCACCGCTGCTGCTTGGCGGCATCTAGGGCTCACACCTACTGCTGCCTTGCAGTCCACTCTCGACCTCGAGGGCTAAGGTAAACGGCTATTGCCGTTCATTTTTCGACTGGAGCACCGTGGACAACCCGACAGGCCTGTTTCTGCCAGTGATACTGGTGGTCGCCTTTTATTTCCTGTTCATCAAGCCCAATAAGGCACGACGCAAGCAATTTGCCGAGATGCAATCAAGCGTGGTTCCAGGTGTTCGAGTGATGACTACCTCCGGGATCTTCGGTGTCGTTATAGCTGTCAATGAGGCAAGTGTTCTTGTGGAAATTGCTCCAAACGTCACGATCGAATTAGTTACTGCAGCTATTGGTCGTGTCATAGTTCCGGAATCAGCCGAGGCAACACAGCCGACGATCGAAACTCAAGAGGGTGAACTCTGATGGCTCCACGCACTGCAAGTCGCCCGATGCGTTCACTGATGGCCCTTGGCATCATTTTGGTGGGATTGCTGGTGTGGGCATTTTTCCCTGGAACGGATCACGCCATCAAGCTTGGTCTAGATCTTCAAGGCGGAACTCAGGTGATTTTGGTTCCTAAGCCGGTGAAGGTCGGAGCGGAGATCACTGACGACCAGCTGCAGCAGACAGTCACGATTTTGCGTCAACGTGTTGACAGCCTCGGTGTTGCTGAAGCTGAAGTTACAACACAGGGCAGCGGGTCGGGCGCGGCGATTGTGGTGTCTGTTCCTGGTGCAAGCCCAGAACGCCTTGTTGATCTTGTATCCAAAACGGCACTCTTGGATTTTCGCCCCGTGTACTCACTGCTCCCTGGCACGGCAACGGTAGTCAAGGGTGGAGTGAAAGGAACAAAACCCGTTCAGGCTGCTCAACCTGATGCAGCGTTTCAAAATGCCGCCCTTGCTTTGGACTGCACGAACCCGACCTCATACGCAGGTGGTACGCCGGACGATCCAACTCAGTGGTTGGCAACCTGTAACAAAACAGGCGGCTCAAAATTCGTACTCCAGCCGGCATTCATCAAGGGCACCAACGTCACGAGTGCCACCGCTGCACTGCAACAACAAGGTGTGGGCTGGGTCGTCAACCTCGGCTTTGATTCCGAAGGCGCCAATGCATTAGCGGATGCCTCGACCTCACTTTCAAAATTGCCTGACTGTTCAGTTGGTGGTGCTTCACCGTGTAATGCGTTTGCAATTGTGCTTGACGGTGTAGTGAGCTCCGCTCCTAGATTTAACGAGCCAATTCTTGGTGGAACTGCGCAGATTGAAGGTAACTTCAATGCAGAGTCCGCCAATGATCTAGCTAACGTCCTGAAATATGGCGCACTTCCAGTAACCCTCGAAGCGGTTGACATCACATCTGTGTCTGCAACTGTGGGTGGGGATCAGCTCCGCGCAGGCATCATTGCGGGTCTTCTCGGACTTGGACTGGTCATGCTGTATCTGCTGTTCTACTACCGAGCACTCGGAGTCATCGCAATCCTGTCTCTAGCGTTAGCTGGAGTGATTGTGTACTTAACACTGTTAGTGATGAGTAAGTCCATCGGGCTTACTCTCACACTTGCCGGCGTAGCCGGTGCGATCGTTGCCGTGGGTATTACCGCTGACTCATTTATCGTGTATTTCGAACGAATTCGCGATGAAATTCGAGACGGTCGCACCTTACGTCAAGCGTGTGAATCCGGCTGGATTCGCGCCCGACGAACGCTCCTTGCTGCTGACTTCATTTCGATTTTGGCTGCGGTGGTTCTGTACATGCTGTCAGTTGGTGGTGTTCGTGGTTTCGCCTTTGTCCTGGGGCTCACTACAGCCATTGACATTGTGGTCGCGTTTCTTTTCACTTACCCAATCACCGTCTTACTGGGTCGAAACTCTTGGATGCAAAGAGGTTCGAAACTCACGGGCCTAGGTCAAGCATCGATAGAAAAGCGCGGACCAGTGGGGGTTTCAGAAACCCTTGCTTCTAAGCGTCGAAAAGCCAAAGAAACAACCGAGGAGGTGTCGTCATGAGCCGCCTTGGGAATATTGGGCAACGTTTGTACGACGGGAAGTCGTCAATCGACTTCGTTGGAAAGCGCAAGACTTGGTATGTCATTTCTGCCTGCATCCTTTTGGTCGCTGTCGGATCGTTATTGATTCGTGGGTTGAACCTGGGTATCGAATTCCGTGGTGGTGCTGATTTCAGTTTGCCGAACGCAACGTGTTCTGTTGAACAAGCTCGCGCAGTTGCAGAAACCAAGACAGGTGCCCAAGCTATTGTCACCGTGACTGGTAACGGCACCGTTCGTGTGCAAACTGAACCAATCTCCACAGCGCAAAGCGTCGAAGTTGCGTCTGCACTGTCCAAAACATGTGGTGTGTCAGTCGATCAAATTAAGATCCAGGTTGTCGGGCCCACATGGGGCAGTGAAATCAGTAAAAAGGCTCTACAGGGCCTGATTGTGTTCATCATCCTTGTGGCGTTGTTCATGTCGATCTATTTCGAATGGCGGATGGCCGTTGCTGGGCTGATTGCATTGGCTCACGATTTGGTCATCACCGTAGGCCTGTATTCGTTGTTTGGTTTGGAAGTTACCCCGGCAACAGTCATTGGCATTTTGACGATCTTGGGTTACTCGCTTTACGACACAGTCGTAGTCTTTGACAAGGTAAAAGAGAACACCACCAACATCACTGGTCAATCAGTCCTTACCTACAGTGAAGCTGCGAATCTTGCGGTCAATCAAACCCTCGTGCGAAGCATCAATACTTCCATAGTGGCGCTGTTGCCAGTCATCGCAATTATTGTGGTCGGTGCTGGGCTCTTGGGAGCTGGAACCCTTCTAGATCTTGCAGTAGCTCTCGCCATTGGAATGGCAGCGGGCGCTTATTCATCCATCTTCGTAGCAACACCTTTCTTGGTGCAGCTCAAGGAAAAGCAGCCGGCAATGATCGCGCTAACCAAACGAGTTCAGGCGCGTCGCGCGCAGGCTGCTAAGAAAGCTGAAGGAAGCGGACCAGAGGATTTTGATGCAAATGGTCACGCGATCACGACATTAGTTGACGCTGGTGTTCGGGCTCAGCCGAAGAAACTGCCACGTTCCAAGCGTCCAAAGAAGTAACTGTGCAACCAGGTATCGAAGAGCTACTGCGGTCCAATATTCGACTCATTGAAGATTGGCCTATCGCCGGTGTGAAGTTTCAGGATCTCACTGGGCTCATGTCTGATGGCTTGGCTTTTAGTGCGGTTATCGACGAAATTAATCGTGCGCTCGGCGAGGATCAAGTTGATCAAATTGTCGGCATTGAAGCGCGTGGATTTCCATATGGTGCCGCTCTAGCTGCGAGCCGTGGAGCGGGTTTTACAACCGCCCGCAAGCCAGGGAAGTTACCGCCAGAGGTTTACGCCCTCCAATATGAACTCGAGTATGGAACAGCCACACTGGAGTTGCATACGCATGCTCTCGGCAAAGGCCGCAAAGTAGTGATCGTTGACGACGTGTTAGCAACTGGTGGCACCGCAGGAGCTTGTATCGATCTCGTTCGCCAAACGGGGGCCGAAGTAGTAGCCCTCGTCGTAATCATGGAAATTGAGTTCCTACAGGGTCGAAATAAGTGCGATGAGCGCGGTGTCCCCGTGATTGCACTGCTTCGCGACTAATCGATCTAGAATCTGACTATCGTCCTAATAAAGGAGCGCCGTGAGCAAGGAAGCACAGCTTCCCGCGGAGCTGACACCAGCTCCGCTGATTGCCACGCCCGAGCCCGCTCGCAGTCGCTCGCGGTTACCAATTTTTGGAAATCAAAGACGATCGCATCCAGAACTCGATCGGCTTCTTCGCACGCTAAGGCAATACCACCCAAAGGCGGATGCACGTCTCGTGGAGCGGGCCTATGAAACAGCCGCGTACCTGCACCGAGATCAGCGCCGTCGTAGTGGCGACGCATATATCACGCATCCTGTCGCAGTAGCAGAAATTCTTGCTGACCTTGGTTTAGGTGGTGCCACATTGGCTGCGGCTCTACTTCACGACACAGTGGAAGACACTGGATATTCATTTGAAACTTTGCGTGAAGATTTTGGAGATGAAGTTGCAGCACTTGTCGATGGAGTAACCAAACTCGACAAAGTGAAATTCGGCGATGCAACGACAGCCGAAACTGTCCGCAAGATGGTCGTTGCAATGGCGCGAGACATTCGTGTGCTGATGATCAAACTCGCAGACCGACTCCACAACATGCGCACCTTGCGTTTTATGAGCGAAGAAAAGCAACAAATCAAGGCTCGTGAAACCTTGGAAATTTATGCGCCTCTTGCGCATCGCTTGGGATTAAACACAGTGAAATGGGAGTTGGAAGATCTAGCTTTCGCGACGTTGTATCCAAAGATGTACGAAGAGATTGTGCGTCTCGTTGCAGAACGTGCTCCTCAACGAGACAGGTATTTGGAAGAGGTCATCACAGATATTGAAGCCGATCTACGCGCTAACAAAATAAAAGGCACCGTTACTGGTCGACCGAAGCATTACTACTCGGTGTACCAAAAAATGATTGTGCGCGGTCGGGATTTTGGAGATATTTACGATCTCGTTGGTCTGCGCATTCTTGTTGACGATATGCGCGATTGCTACGGCGTTCTCGGTGCAATCCACGCCAAATGGAGTCCGATGCCAGGTCGTTTCAAGGATTACATCGCGATGCCTAAATTCAACATGTATCAGTCCTTGCACACCACCGTTATTGGCCCGGGTGGTAAACCTGTAGAAATTCAAATTCGTACCTATGACATGCACAATGCTTCGGAATTTGGTGTGGCGGCCCATTGGCGCTACAAGCAAGGTGGGGATCAAACAGGAAAACAGGGCCCAGACGATTATGGGTGGCTTCGACAACTTGTTGAATGGCAAAAGGAAACAGAAGATCCAGATGAATTCATGGATCAACTGCGCTATGACCTAGGTTCATCCGAAGTATTCGTGTTCACGCCAAAGGGTGACGTCATTGCGCTTCCCACCGGTGCCACCCCTGTCGACTTCGCTTACACCGTGCACACTGAGGTGGGACACCGCTGCGTAGGTGCTCGAGTAAATGGCAAGCTGGTACCACTGGAATCCACTCTCAACAACGGCGATGTCATTGAGATTTTCACCTCGAAAGCTGAAGGAGCTGGACCAAGTCGCGATTGGCTGACATACGTTGCCTCGGCCCGCGCGAAAAGCAAGATAAAGGCGTGGTTCTCACACGCTCGCAGAGATGAAGCTATAGAGCAGGGCAAGGACGCCATTGTTCGCGCGATGCGTAAGCAAGGCTTACCTCTTCAACGAATGATGAATACGCAGGCGCTCAACGCCATCGCCGTTGATTTGCACCTCACCGACATCACGGATTTGTATGCAGCTGTCGGGGAAAGCAAAATCAGTGCCCCCGCAGTCATTCAGCGCCTGATAGACGCCGCTGGTGGAGTTGATCAAGCCGCAGACGATGCAGCCGAAGCGCTAACTCCGACAAGGGCTCAGCGACGTGAAGCACGCAGCGCTAATGACGTGGGCATCGTGGTCAACGGATCAGACGATGTGTGGGTCAAATTGGCTAAATGTTGTACGCCAGTGCCAGGCGATGAAATTCTCGGTTTCGTAACTCGGGGGAGTGGCGTATCAGTTCATCGAACGGATTGCATCAATGTGCCAGGGCTCCGTCAGCAGCCAGATCGACTTGTTGATGTTTCATGGGCACCGACGGCAAGCAGCGTCTTCTTGGTCAACATTCAGGTTGAAGCTCTCGATCGTGCACGATTGCTGTCTGATGTCACTCGAGCACTATCCGATACCCACGTGAATATTCTGAGCGCATCGGTCACCACGACACGGGATCGTATTGCTATGTCGCGGTTCACCTTTGAAATGGCAGATCCAAAGCATCTTGGATCGGTGATCAAGGCCGTACGTAGCGTTGAAGGTGTCTACGACGCCTATCGGGTTTAGCGCTTACGAAATAATTCAGCCCTTGAATTCCTTGGCGGCAGCCGAGGCTGCATCAAGCAGAGCCTTGGTTGAAGCTATCGTCGCTTCAAGTTTGGTGACATCAGATGACTTACCAGCGGCTTTTGCTGCAGATAGCTGCGCTTCCAGCTTCGCGAGACCATCAGCAAACGCATTGGCCGTTGACTCAGCGCGCGCACGAGATTCGGGATTGGATCGCTTCCAGCTGTTTGCTTCTTCAGCCCGGATTGCGTCTTCTACTTTCTTCAACCGTCGCTCAAGGCGATCCCGATCGGCTTTTGGAAGGTCTCCGGCCTTGTCCCAGCGATCCTGAATCGAACGCAAGGTTTGTTTCGCACCCTTGAGATTGTCAGCAATTGTGATTGCCTCTGCTTCAACGACTAGGGCTTCTTTAGCTGGAACGTTGATCTTAAGTTCTTCTTCCGCAGCGGTTTCAACCGCAATGCGATTGGTATAGAAAGCATCTTGAGCCGCCTTGAAGCGCTTCCAGAGCTTGTCTTCATCACGCTTTGAAGTTCGCGGAGCGTTCTTCCAGTCCTGCATCAAATCGCGTAGCTTCTTGGATGTATTCACCCAATCTGTTGAATTTGCCAAGGCCTCAGCGGAGGCGATTAATTCACGCTTCTTCGATGTTGCATCTTTACGTTGTGATTCGACCTCAGTGAAATGCGCGCGGCGACGCTTGTCAAAAGCAGCACGTGCCGCACTGATGCGCTTCCAGATCTCCTGCTCGGAAGACCGATCCATCCGAGGCAGTGATTTCCATTCTTCGATCATGGACGCGAATCGCTCACTCGTGGTTTTCCAGTTGGTGCTATCAGCTAATGATTCTGCTTCAACAGCAAGAGCATCACGCTGTGCATTAGCAGCAGCTTTTTGAGCGGCCTTGGCTGCTTGTTGTGCAACCTTTGCCTGTTCGATGGCATTTTCAAGGACTGAAATCTTTGTGAGGAGTAGCGATGTGTCGCCAACATATGCGCGTGCAGTCACTGCTTCACGTACGTGTGTAAGTGCCAGTGTTGCTTGTTCTGCATTGGTGTGACCATCTGAAAGGCGTGCTGCTGTCAGATCAAGTTCAACGACTAGGTCATCAAATTTGCGCCCGAAGAACGCTAAACCTTCAGCTGGAGGCCCAGCAACCCACTGTCCAACAACAACTTCGCCTTCAGGGGCCAGGAGCACCACAGTTCCATCAGCATCGACGCGACCGAACTTGCTTGGATCGCTGGCTGCTGGCGCCGCGACTGCTGCCGTTGGCGCAGGGCGACGCATTGCGGCAGGTGTAGGTATCGCACCTGGCAAAGGGTTGGTCATGTCGTGCCTTCCTGTGAAAGTCCCACGGTACCGGTGTGGCTATGTGCCTTGGACGGTTGCCTGCTCAATCACGACTGGTTGAGCAGGTGCACCATCACTTGAGCCCCCGGTGACGCCGGCTGCCGCAATTTTCTGTACGAGGTCCAGGCCAGAAGTAACTTTGCCCCAGATCGTGTAATTGGCAGGCAAGGTTGTGTCTTGGTAGACCAGAAAGAATTGTGATCCTGAGGTGCCAGGCCCAGCGTTGGCCATGGCAACCGTTCCGGCTGGGTAATTGACTCCAGTCCCAGTTGGCAGGTTTTCATCCGGAACCGTGTAGCCAGGTCCGCCAGAACCAGAGCCAGTTGGGTCGCCACACTGCAGCACAAATATCCCGCTCGTTGTGAGCCGGTGGCAAGGAGTTTGGTTGTAGTACCCCTTATTCGTGAGGAATATTTCTGACGCCACTGTGGCTGGCGCCTGCTTGGCAGAGGTCGTGATCACGATCGGACCGCAGTTGGTTGTCAGAACGATATGAGTTCCCTGTGCGATTGATGGATCCGGTTTTGGGGCTGCCTTGTAGGACTGTGGGGTGGTCGTTGTGGTTGTTGGTCCAGTGCATTCCAGCGCTGCAGACGTGTTGGAAGTGTCTCTCCCGACCAGAACCCATCCCACAGCGCCCAAGACCAATACGGCAACCACGACCGCAGCTGCAATCTGCTGATTGCGGCGCTTATGGCCTCCGTGTGACCCCTTTCGGGCTTGCTGACGTTCGTACTTGGCCCGGGCCAGATCACGCTGGCGCTTATTGCTGCTGCTCACCAGTGGAGTGTAAATGCGTACGAGGGCGGCAGTAGGCTCAGGCACGTGATTGTGGCGGGATTTCCAGCGGGTTCGTGGGGGACCAATTGCTTTGTTATTGCTCCTGCGGCTGGTGAGGCTTGTCTGATTGTTGATCCAGGTCAGGACTCAATTTCTGGCGTCATGGAAATTGTTCGGGAAAATAAATTGAAGCCTGCTGCCGTGCTTATCACTCACGGCCACATTGATCATGCATGGTCGGTGGCGCCACTCACTCATGATTTTGGGATCCCAGCATTTATTCATGCCGATGATCGTGCTCGCTTGGCTGATCTGGCGGGATCAACAATTGCTGCGAATCGTGATGCGCTGCTAGCGATGACCAAGGGTGAACTGGAATTAACTGAGCCAGATGATGTACGCCTTGTGAGTGATGAGGAAGTACTCGAGATGGCTGGGCTCAAGATGCGGGTTCGCCACGCGCCAGGACATACCGAAGGATCTGTGGTGTTCGAGTGGGCAGGCGACAACCAGACTCCGCCCCTCATGTTTGCTGGCGACTTGTTGTTCCAAGGCAGTATTGGGCGGACCGATCTTGAAGGCGGATCAATGGCTGATATGCAGCGATCTTTGGATCGCATTGTTCTCACAGCCGATGACCAAATGATTGTCCTGCCGGGCCACGGCCCTCAAACAACCATTGGGCAGGAACGTATTTCTAATCCGTTTCTTCAAAAGAACAGTCCTTATTTCCCCGCACGGACTGGTTTGTAGACATGGCGCAGCTTCAAGCACCTAAAGGTGTTCCTGAATATTTCCCTGGACGCAGTTCTGCCTTCTTGGCCGTGCGTGATGCGCTGAATGCACCTGCTCGCAAAGCCGGCTATGGATACGTCGAATTGCCAATGTTTGAGGACACAGCCTTATATGTACGGGGCGTCGGTGAATCAACGGATGTTGTTTCTAAAGAGATGTACACGTTCGAAGATCGTGGTGGGCGATCACTGTCACTCCGACCTGAAGGCACGGCGGGTGTCATGCGCTTGGTCATTGAACACAGTCTTGATCGTGGACAGTTGCCTGTGAAGCTTTGGTATGCCGGGGCTTTCTTCCGTGCAGAGCGACCCCAGCATGGTCGTTATCGACAGTTACAGCAGGTTGGTCTGGAAGCCATCGGCTCGGATGACCCAGCGCTAGACGCTGAAGTTATTTCGCTGGCCGATGAAGGTTTTCGTTCGTTAGGTCTTAAACAGTTCACGTTGCAATTGACTTCGCTTGGGTGCGCTGAATGTCGACCGCCTTACCGTGAGCTGTTGCAGGCTTTTCTAGCCAACCTTGAACTCGATGAGGCGACACGCGAACGAGCTGCAGTGAATCCACTTCGTGTCCTTGACGACAAGCGTGAATCAGTGCAGTCCCAACTCGCTGGGGTTCCATACATGGTGAATCATCTGTGTGCTGATTGTCAGACGCATTACGACGATGTGCGCACAGCATTGCGACTACTGAAGGTTGAGTGGACTGAATCACCTTCACTCGTTCGCGGCCTGGATTACTACACGCGAACTGCTTTTGAGTTCACTCACCATCTGCTTGGAGCCCAGTCAGGAATTGGTGGAGGTGGTCGATACGACGGCCTCATGTCATCCCTGGGTGGTCAGGAATTATCAGGCATTGGTTGGGGGCTTGGCACTGATCGAACCCTGTTGGCCTGTGAAGCCGAAGGACTTGATCCAGGCGCTGGAGCCCTTGTTGATGTGTTTGCTGTTCCTATGGGTGAAGAAGCCAAGGCTGTACTGATTGCACTGAGCGGTGAGTTACGCGCGAGCGGTATTCGCACGGATCTTGCGTATGGCAATCGCGGACTCAAGGGCGCTATGAAAGCGGCCGATCGCAGCGGTGCTCCGTATGTGCTGATCGTTGGTGAGCAAGAGGTAGCCGACGGGACTGTGGTGGTAAAGAACATGTCGGCTGGTACTCAGGAGTCAGTGGCATGGGAGAGTGTGCAGTCGCTTCTGGCGGCACATCTACAGAAAGACGAAGGGAACCACTCGTGATTCGATCTGCCTACGCGGGCAATCTGCGGGCAACTGATGCCGGCTCAACCGTGACTCTTGCAGGTTGGGTTGCTAGTCGTCGTGATCATGGTGGTGTCGCCTTCCTTGACCTTCGTGACTCATCGGGTGTGGTGCAGGTGGTCGTACACGATCCAGAAGTTGCGCACGGTCTACGTGATGAGTACTGCCTCAAGATCACCGGCACTGTTGAAGTGCGCCCTGCAGGCAATGAGAATGATGACCTACCTTCAGGTGCGATCGAAGTTATGTCAACTGACGTCCAAGTGTTGTCAGTAGCGGCACCGTTGCCATTCCCAATTGATGACCGTATTAGCGTGAACGATGAGATTCGTTTGAAGTATCGCTACTTGGATCTGCGTCGCCAGTCTGCCGGTGACGCATTGCGTATGCGTTCAAAAGTGAATCAGATCGCACGCGATGTACTTCTCAGTCGTGATTTCTTAGAAATTGAAACGCCAACATTGACTCGCAGCACGCCAGAAGGCGCGCGTGATTTTTTGGTTCCGGTGCGTTTGCAGCCCGGTAGCTGGTATGCCCTTCCGCAGTCACCACAGCTCTTCAAGCAATTGCTGATGGTTGGCGGCATGGAACGGTACTTCCAAATCGCCCGTTGTTATCGAGACGAGGATTTCCGAGCCGATCGTCAGCCTGAATTCACACAGCTCGATATTGAAATGTCCTTTGTTGAGCAAGAGGACATCATTGAACTGGGTGAAGAGCTTGTTCGCTCACTCTGGCAGGGCATCTTGGGCTACACCATCGGTGATATTCCTCGTATGACTTATCACGAAGCGATGCGTCGTTTTGGCTCAGATAAGCCAGACCTTCGTTACGGCATGGAACTCGTAGAACTTACTGACTTCTTCAAGGACACCCCGTTCCGCGTATTCCAGTCCGAATATGTCGGCGCTGTTGTCATGCCAGGCGGCGCTGATCAACCTCGACGCGCATTTGATGCATGGCAGGAGTGGGCCAAGCAGCGCGGCGCTAAGGGGCTTGCTTACGTGACCATTGACGCCAACGGCGAACTTGGTGGCCCTGTCGCAAAGAACATAAGCGATGAAGAGCGCGCTGGAGTTATTGCTGCAACTGGTGCTAATAATGGCGACTGCATCTTCTTCGCTGCTGGTAAACCAAATGATGCACGCCCACTTTTGGGTGCAACGCGTGATGAAATTGCGCGGCGACTTGAACTCATCGAAGAAGGAACTTGGTCATTCCTTTGGGTTATTGATGCTCCAATGTTTGAA
>CANFTO010000025.1 GCA_947449945.1 Actinomycetota bacterium
AGTCTTGCTGGTGGCAGTGCGGTGTTTAGTGACAAGAATGTTGGCGATGCCAAGGTTGTGTCGCAAACGGGTATGGCTCTTGCTGGATCAGATGCTGGGAACTATGTGCTGGATTCAGTCACTGATACCACCGCGAATATTACGGCTCTAGAAATCACAGGTCTTATTACACCGAGTGATAAAAATTACGATGGTAATGATGCAGCAGTCATCATTGATCACTCACTTACGGGCGTGATTAACGATGAGGTTGTAAATCTCGAGTTCAACAAAGATGCTCGATTCAGCGATAAAAATGTTGGTGTAGGTAAGGACGTTTCTGTCAGTGGGTCTTCCACGCTGAGCGGCACTGACGCAGGGAACTACTACCTCAAGAGTGTGACCGTCAAGAAAGCAACGATCTCGGCAGTGCATGTGCTCGGTCATTTCACTACGGATGACAAGGTCTATGACGCCAACACCGTGGCGAACGTAACGAAGTCGTGGCTATCTGGAGTTCTCGAAACTGATGCGGTTTCTCTGATTGGTGAGAAGGCAGCTTTCGATACGAAGCATGTTGGAACAGATAAAACTGTTACGGGAATTGATTGGGAAGTCACTGGCGCGGATGTCAATAACTACATATTCGATGGCGTAGAAACGACAACTGCATCGATCACGAAGAAAATAGTGAACCTCGACAGCGCACCCAATGACAAGGTGGTTGACGGTACCGATGCAGTGCTGAGCTGGACAAAGGATCCATACCTGGACGGCGTGATCGACGGCGATAACGTGACGCCACAGTGGACGGCCAAGTTCCGATCTGCATTAGTCGGGAATCAGTCCGTGATCTTTGAGGCATCTATCGAAGGTGACGATGCTGGAAACTATGAGTTGGTCGTAATTGACCGAAGTGCGCGAATTACCGAAAAGCCTGCGCCTTCGCTCGGTAATGACGCTCCTATCAAACCAGCAGAGCCAACTGCGCCAAAGGAACCTACGAAGCCAACCTTCACGCCACCAACCTCACCTTTGTTGGACGTTCCCCCTACTTACGTCCCACCAGTCAAGAATCCATTAATTACACCAGTGGGACCTGGGTCAGGGCCCACGGTGAAGCCATTCATTCCACAAACTGTGCTGCCACCATTCACGTTGCCAGGTTTGACGCTGCCACCAGGTGGTGGGATTTTCCCCAACACGCTGACCCCAACCACCCCGACAATTCCAAAAAAACCAGATGCGTTGCCTTTTCAAACTGATGGCAAAGGTGTCACCGTGATTGACGGCAAGGTCACCCCACTTACGGTCAACATTCTCAACAATGGCGGAGGTCTCTCCGCTACTGATGGCACCGGTTTAGTAATGGAACTCAGCGGTCGAGCCGGTGATGGCCTGATGGTGAATCCTGACATCGGCGGAACCTTGCGCCTACATGCAGACATGCAGGTTGGCGTCAACGGATCTGGTTTCAAGCCACGTTCATTGGTGACTCTGACGTCATTTCCTGGCGGAGCGGCACTTGGTGCAGTCATGACCGATCGTTTCGGAAAATTCGTGGGTGCCTTTGCACTGCCTCGATCACTCAACATCGGTAAATACAGCATTCAGTTGAACGGGATAAGTCGCAAAGGCACGGTCCGGTCGTTGGCGATGAACGTGCTGTTGGTGTCTGACACAGTCGCTATTGATCTTCTTCGCCCATCATTGGCATTCGATATTTCGTCAATTAATGGCACCGGCCTAATTGCGGCAGTCGGGTTGCTGGTGTTCTTCTGGTTTATTTTCGCCGGCCGTCTCACTCGTGATGAGAAGGACTACATCGACTACTTCCGTTTGGATGGGAAATAGAAATGCCAATCGCAGAATTAGTTGAAATTCCCACATCAGAATTAGAGGACACAAGGAAAGAACGGTTCTTTCGCATCATGAGTTACCCAGTGATGTCGTTGATTCCGCTTTTAATTATTGCGGTCCTAATGCAATGCACACTTCCTCAAATACGCATTGGTGCGGATCAGCTTTGGGACCCATTACTACGCTTACTTGTCCTTGGGGTTTCGATCATTCCTGTTTCCATTAATTCAATTTTTCAAGCCAGACACCGATACAAACTTTGGAAATTACCTCGGCTCGCAATGGGCTCTGTATTCATTTCGGCTCTTCTTGGATCAATTCTTGGCTTGGCCGTTGCGTATCTCATGAAGATTGCGTTGACATGGCAGCTGGCCTTGTTGCTGTTTGTCTTGATCGTTATTTGGATCTGGGTCACCGGGGTTGTAGCTGCCTATATCGCCGGACAATCTCGAATAGAGATGAACTACCGACGAGCTGAACGAACCGATCAACCCGGGCTCATCGTTCCGGTTCACTGGCACCATCCAGCGCGCGTAAGTCGAAAGAGGGAACAGCGATGAAGGTGAAGAAATCGCAGAAGTGGTTCAGCGCAATCATCTGTATGGTTTTGGCAAGCGCAACGATGTTGGTAAATCCTTTGGTTGCGAATGCCGCTACCTTGCTTGCCCGCCCCGTGATTGTGGGCGGATCACCTGCAGCAATCAGTACCCGTCCGTGGCAGGTCTTGATTGTGGTGAATAGTCGCACGCTTTGCGGTGGTTCGATTATTTCCAATGATTGGGTGTTGACGGCAGCTCACTGCTTTCCAAATGGCCAAGCCGATAGTGCATTCATATTTTCTGGGGTAACCAAACAAACGGAATTGAGTAATCTCAATCAGCACAGTTCTAGTCAGGTCATTGTTCATCCGCAGTACAACAACACCGACTTCACTAATGATCTTGCGTTAGTAAAGCTGGCGCAACCAATTGTTCCGAGTGCGAACGCGCATGCCATTGGCTTGCCGGTAAATCAGGTCGCAACCTGGCCACTGATCGGCACAAAAGTGCAAAACTCAGGATGGGGATTAACAAGTGAAACAGGATCTGCATCTGAGGAGTTGCTTTCAGCGCCAATGCAGGTGCTTACCGGAGCAGGTGAGCCTTGCGGCATTTACGGAGACATGTACAACTCCACTATTCAGATTTGTGCTGGTAACGGAGCCGGGACAGTTGATGCGTGCCAAGGCGACAGCGGCGGGCCGCTGGACACCGTGATCAACGGATTTCCAGTACTTGCGGGGGTGACCAGTGTTGGTTACGGCTGTGGCATCGCTGATTACCCAGGCATCTACTCCAGAGTTTCGCCTTTTCTTGAATGGATACGTCAATATGTGCCGGTCCCAACAGCTGTGCCGACCACACCATCCGGAGTAAAGACTCTGTCTGGGGCATCAGGTGGCGTGCAAGTGACGTGGAAATTGAATCCGCTCATCGAAGGTGTCACGACCTATGTTGCAACTGCATCTCCAGGTGGCGCGACGTGCTATTCGTCGCAACCAACGTGCATCTTCCAAGACATCCCGATGGGAAAGAAGTACTCGATCTCAGTCGTGGCGATGAACGCCGCTGGAGTCAGCGGCGCATCCGGCGCATCGACGGTAACTGCAGTAAATGCTTCTGCTCCAGTTGGCGGTGGCGTGGGTGTGCCACAGCTCGCCAAGATTTTGGGTTTACCAGCCACGGCCACAATTCAAGCTGGCCCAGCCACAGTTTGTGTAGCCAAATCTGGCGTCTTGGCACTCAAAGCCAAAGGCGTGTGTTCGGTAACGATGCGAGCAGGCACGAAATCGAAGTCCATCGTGATTGGCCTGAAGTAGCACTGGCAAGATATACGCATGACGACTACTGCCACGCTGCACACCTCAATGGGTGACATCAATATCAACCTGTTCGACAATCACGCACCTAAGACGGTGGAAACCATCACGGGCCTTGCTGATGGCTCAATTGAATGGACCAACCCGAAGACGGGTGAAAAGTCCAATGCACCGTTGTACGACGGCACCGTGTTTCACCGGGTGATCGACGGCTTCATGATCCAAGGCGGTGACCCATTGGGCACCGGCACCGGCGGCCCTGGCTTCCGCTTTGCTGATGAGCCACATCCAGAACTCGTTTTTGATCGTCCGTACTTGTTCGCTATGGCCAACGCTGGCCCGAACACCAACGGATCTCAGTTCTTCATCACAGTTGCACCAACTGCATGGTTGAACTTCAAGCACACGATCTTCGGTGAAGTTGCTGACCAAGCATCACGCGATGTTGTTGATGCAATTGGCACCACAAAGGTTGGTCCTGGTGATCGACCACTTGAGCCAATCACCATTAATTCAGTCACGATCAACCGCGGCTAATTTCCAATCACATGACGCAGCACACAGGTTCCAACACGGAGCCTGTGTGCTTTCGTCATTCTGATCGCGTTTCCTATGTGAAGTGCACTCGGTGTGATCGACCTATCTGCCCAGACTGCATGATCTCTGCATCAGTTGGGTTTCAATGCCCAGAATGTGTTGGGGCAGCTGTGAAATCTGCACCATCGATCACGTCACCATTTCGTGGTTCGTCCACGGAAGTTCCATATGTGACGTACACGCTTTTGGCGCTCAACGTGTTGGTCTTCTTGTGGCAGTTGAGCATTGGCATTGACGAATCAGCTTCGCATTGGGGTATGCGCCCAGATGTCATCGCAACTGATAACAGTTATTGGTTACTCATCACTGGCACATTCCTGCACGGAACAATCATGCATCTCGTGTTCAACATGATGGTGTTGTTCTTCATTGGACCAACGTTGGAACGCACGATCAATCACTGGGGTTTCATCGCGGTGTATTTGCTCAGTGCTCTTGGTGGCGAAGTGATGTCATTTGTGTTCTCGTCATTTGGTGATGTCTCGATTGGTGCCAGTGGCGCGATCTTTGGCCTTATGGGCGCACTCGTGATTGCTGGTCGTCGTCATGGTCTCAACATCACTCAGGTTGCCGTGCTGATCGGCATCAACATGGTCTTCAGCTTTGCCCAGCCGGGCGTTGACTGGAAAGCCCATATCGGTGGATTGGTGACTGGTGCATTAGTCGCCGCGATTCTGGTGTACGCCCCACGAGGTAATCGCCTGGTGTGGCAGCTGGCTGGTTTAGCTGCCGTATTCGTACTTCTGGCTGTGATCACGGGTATTGAGAGCGCCCATCTCCAAGACGATTTGAGCCATTTCCACACAATTATCACCCTCTAGGCAAAGTTATCCCCACAGTTATCCACAGGTGTGGATGAATTACACCAGTGTAAGTAGCGCTATTGCCACTTCGTGGACAAGAAAAAGCCCACGATGATGAAGCCGAACCCAATGGCAACATTCACGATGTTTGCAAGGTCTCGCATGATCGGGATATTTGGCCCGGCAATATAGAAGATCACGATGTAGAGCAGTCCAACGATGAAGCAGCCGACCATGGTCGGGGCTAGCCACCGAGGGGAACCGAGCTTGGCAATCTTGTGCTCACCCATGGTTGGGGGGGCTTGATAGCCGAGGTCCTTCTTACGCTTCTTGGACACCGGCACGGCACACACCCTTCGCTCAACGAGGCGGCCTAGTGCGGACACCTCAACCCTGAGAAGATACCGCTTGTGACCCGAATCTTGGTTGTGGACAACTACGACAGTTTTGTCTTCAACATCGTCCAGTACCTCGCCCAGCTCGGTGCCCAGGTCACGGTCAAGCGCAATGATGAGGTCACCACCACCGAAGCCCTCGACTACGACGGCATTTTGCTCTCCCCTGGTCCAGGTACCCCTGAAGAGGCTGGTGTCTGCATGGCGATTGTTCGCGATTGCGGTGGCAAGGTTCCGATCTTTGGAGTTTGCCTCGGTCACCAGGCCATAGCGGCAGCATTTGGCGCAACGGTAGACCGGGCTCCTGAACTCGTGCACGGAAAAGTTTCAGCGGTGCATCATGGCCAGGTCGGTGTGATGGCAGGTCTTCCTGATCCATTTACCGCAACGCGTTATCACTCACTTGCGATTGATCCCGCGACAATGCCTGACGAATTATTTGTTACGGGGCAAACCGATACCGGAATCATTATGGGAATTCGTCACCGCACGATGGCTATTGAAGGCGTGCAATTCCACCCAGAGTCGGTACTTACTGAAGGTGGACACCGCATGCTTGCCAATTGGCTTGCTGAATGTGGCGATACCAACGCAATTAAGAACAGTGAAGGCTTAGCACCTGTCGTCAATCACTAACAACTGATCGACGTTTTCGAAGTTGCGTGAAAATTACGGAGTAACCGGCGGAGCAGAGACAGCCGCTGCTCGACCGACTGTAATCACCACGACAGACCCACGATCAAGTTTTGCGCCACCAAGTGGTGACTGTGCTAACACCTTGCCAGCACTATCGGCGCCTGTGTCTTGATAAATCACTTGCGGATCGAAGCCTGCTTTCACAATGTCACTGCGAGCTTGGGCTTCCTGCTTATTCGTGACATCAGGTACTGGCACTGAACCTGAGGCAACTGTGATGGCAACAGTGCCGCCTGCATTGACCTGAGTACCTTCAAGTGGTGATTGGGAAAGCACGTAGCCTGCTGGTTGATCAGAGTCCTCTTCGGTAATCGGACCCATTTGCAAATTGGCATCGAGTAACGCTGTACGCGCATCGTTCACGGATGACAGGCCAACAAGTTGCGGAACAGTGGCCTTCTCCTTGCCACTGCTCACGGAAACGTTAACTGCCTGGCCTTCTTCAATGGTTTCACCAGATGCCGGTTGCTGAGC
Source organism: Actinomycetota bacterium (assembly GCA_947449945.1). GTDB lineage: Bacteria > Actinomycetota > Actinomycetes > S36-B12 > S36-B12 > UBA11398. The sequence goes on from CANFTO010000025.1 coordinate 6,663, forward strand.
AATGATGCGCCCTTCAGGGCGATCTGAAACTTCAGCGCTTTGCGCACCAAGGGTTAAGTGATTAGAAATCAAGAGTTGTTGTGCACTCTCGATAGTCAGGCCTTCCAAGTTAGGCACCGATACGCGCGCTGTGCCGCCACCACCGAGAACAAACTGGCCAATCAATAACACCGCTGCAATGAGACCAAGCACGACTGCACCAGACACGGCCCAGAAACCAACACCGCGACGTCGCTTTGGTTGACGTGCGCGTGCGTATTCCGCAATACCTGATGCTTCAACTGGCGTCAGCATTTGTGTGTGATCGTCAGCCATCACGACAGGAACGGCTGCGGTCATGGGACCACCCTGAATCATGCGCTCAACATCTGAACGAAATTCAGTGGCGGTTTGGTAGCGCTGATCTGTGCGCTTGGCCAAGGCAGCCAACACAATCAAATCAATTTCAGGGGAAACCCCATTGTCGATTTGCGACGGAGGTGTTGGCATCTCAGAAACATGTTGGTACGCAATTGACACTGCCGACTCACCCGTAAATGGTGGTCTTCCAGTCAGAAGTTCATAGAGCAACACACCTGCGCTGTAGAGATCACTTCGTGCGTCTACTACTTCACCCCGTGCCTGTTCAGGCGAGAGATATTGTGCAGTACCCATGACCGCTGAAGTTGCAGTAACCGAAGTATTGAGTTCGTTGATTGCGCGTGCGATGCCGAAGTCCATGACCTTGACATCGCCGCTTCGAGTGAGCATGACATTGCCAGGCTTGATGTCTCGATGAACGATGCCGTGACGATGTGCGTAATCAAGCGCGGAAAGCACACCGGAAATAATTTCTAAAGCACGCTCAGGAAGCAGACGACGCCCGGAAGTCAAGAGCTGACGCAGTGTCATGCCATCGACGTATTCCATAACAATGTAGGGAACGACTTCTTGTGGTCCGCCGCCTTCAGCATCTAGACGATCTTCGCCTGTGTCGTATACAGCGACGATGTTTGGATGATTCAGGGCTGCTGCTGATTGAGCTTCCCGGCGAAAGCGCACCTGGAAGTCTGGATCGCGAGCCAAGTCGGGGCGCAAGATTTTGATGGCAACGCGTCGACCTAAGCGCACGTCCCGTGCTTCATGGACTTCAGCCATGCCGCCGCGCCCAATGACCTCGCCAATTTCATAGCGATCACCGAGCATGCGTACGTCGCTCACCTAGCCTCCATCACGTTAAGACTTCTATCTTCGCAGGTTCAATCACGATTGCTTGAGTATGGCCTGCATAACTTTCTTAGCAATTGGGGCGGCCAAGCCATTGCCACTGATTTCAGAGGTTCCGGCTTGTTCAATACAGACCGCGACTGCGACCTTTGGGTTAACTGCCGGAGCGAAGGAAACAAACCAGGCAACAGATGGCCTGTCGTTGCCAGTTTGGGCCGTACCAGTCTTGCCAGCAACATCAATTCCCGAGATGCGTGCATTTGAACCAGTGCCATGGTTCACGACGTTGACCATGAGATCAGTTTCAGTCGCGGCATTTGCAGCAGTCATCGCTTGCTTAAACACTGATGGCTGCGTGGTCTGCAATATCGATAGATCTGGTCCGCGAATTTCCTGCACCATAAATGGATTCATCACCACACCCTTATTGCCAATAGCTGCACCAACCATGGCCATTTGCAGTGCAGTTGCGCGAACTTCGTATTGACCGATTGCACTGAGTGATGTCTGTGGCTTATCTGGGTCTTCAGGGAAGGTTGATCGAGCAGCCCGCAGTGGCAATTCAAAGCGTGTATCAAAGCCCATGAGTTGGGCCTGGGTGCGAAGTGCATCAGCACCTAATTCATTACCCAACCAGGCAAAGGCGGTATTGCAAGAAATTGCAAGCGCTTGACGCAAGGTGACCATGCCACCGGGACCGCAAGCACTGTGATTCCAGTTATTAATGCTCTTGGTGGAGTTAGGCAACTGATAGGTCTTTGGCCCAGGAAGCAAGGAGTCAGGAGTGTAATTTCCTGAGGCGAGCGCAGCTGCCGTGGTCACCAACTTGAAGGTTGAACCCGGTGGATTCAACGAAACGATCGGCCGGTTCAACAGTGGCTTGTCTGGATTAGCAGTCAAGGATTCGTAATACGTACGAATATCCGCAGGCTTGTGCGTGGAAAGAATGTTGGGATCAAACGACGGTGACTGAGCTGAAGCCAAAATCTTGCCGGTTGATGGCTCAATGGCAACTACAGCGCCGACCTTGGTGCCCAAACCTTCGTAGGCAGCAACCTGCGCATCAGGATTGATGGTCGTAACGACCGAGCCACCTTGGATTTGCCGGCCAGCAAACAGTTGCTTGGTGCGATCAACAAAGAGCAAATCCGAACTGCCGTTAAGAATCTTGTTTTCCGTGCGCTCGAGGCCAGTTGCACCATAGACAAGCGAGTAGAAACCAGTGATAGGCGCGTAGAGCTCGCCGTTCGAATACACGCGCTGGTATCGAAGGGTGTCGCCTGTTTCTATTGAACGGGCAGCAGCATCAGTTGACACCACAATCGGCCCGCGCTCACGGTCATATTGCGCAAGAAGTTGGCGTTGGTTACCTGGGCGATCGCGGTAGTCAGCAGCTTTGAAGACCTGAATAAACGTGACGTTGGCAATCATGGCCAACAGCAAGATCGCAAAGACAGCGCCTATGCGGCGAATTGGTCGATTCATACGCGTCGCACCACTTGGGTGAGTGCTTCATCTACAGGTGGAACAAACACATCCGGGCGTCGAGCACGATCTGAGATACGGATCAACAGCGCGATGATCACCCAGTTAGCAACAAGGGATGATCCGCCGTACGAAAGGAAAGGGGTCGTCAGGCCGGTGAGAGGAATGAGTCGGGTAACACCACCGATGATCACAAACACTTGAATGGCCAACACGATGGAAAGACCAACTGCAAGTAATTGACCAAAGGAATCGCGTACCGCAATCGCTGTGCGTAGCCCTCGTTCAATCAGAATGCCGAAGAAGAGCAGCAAGGCACACATGCCCACGAGTCCAAGTTCTTCGCCAATGGCTGCCACGATGAAGTCTGTGTTGGCGAAGGGAACGAACTCTGGGTAGCCCTGACCTAGTCCGCTGCCAAAAAGGCCGCCACTGGCAAAGCCATACAGCGACTGCACGAGTTGATACCCGGTGTCGTTGGCATCGCCCCATGGATCCCACCAAATATCAACACGTAGACGCACGTGGCCAAAGGCGAAGTAGGCCATGGTCGCACCGATCACAAAGAGTGATCCTCCGATGACCAGCCATCCGCGACGTTGGGTGGCGATGTAAAGCATGCAGACGAATAAGCCAAAGAACAGCAAGGAAGTGCCAAGGTCGCGCTGAAAGATCAGAACACCTAGTGAAATCAACCAAGCCACCAACAGTGGTCCAACATCTTTAGGGCGAGGAAAACCCACTCCTAAGAATTTAGTGCGCACCAATGCCAATGAATCGCGTTTCACTACAAGATAGCCTGCGAAGAAAATGGTCAAGAAAATCTTTGACGCTTCAGCAGGTTGAAACGACAGTCCAAAAACGTGAACCCAAAGGCGCGCACCGTTGACCGTGGTTCCAATCACTGGAAGCAAGGGCAGCAATAAGCCTGCCAGGCCAAGGAAGCCAAAGGAGTAGGTAAAGCGCTGCAAACGTCGGTGATCACGTACTAATACCAACACGGCAATGAACAACACCACGGCTACTGCAAACCACGTGAGTTGTGCATAGACATCTGGAGTTGGCTCTGGTGCATTGTTACGCGCCGCACGTTGAGCAGTTGCCACATCGATGCGATAAATCATCACCAAGCCCAAAATGGTGAGCAAGGTTGCAATTGGTAGGAACAGCGGATCTGCGTACTGCGCCTTCAATCGCACAACCACATGCATCGCGCCTGCAAGTACCCCAACGATGAGAACGGTCACCCACAAGCGCGGGGTCATGCCCTCACCTGTTGCCCAGGCAATTTGCATCGTTCCGGCTACACCCAGCAACCATGCGCCGATCACCAACATCAATTCAGTGTTGCGACGATTCGGCTGCCGAGTTGGTACAGAAGTAAAGGCCACTAGCTCACAGCTCCAGGGCAGCCAGCTGTGGTTGTTAACTGACATTCAGCTGCTCGAGTAGAAAGTTCGTTGATGATGCGTTGTGCGTCCAGGGCATCAGCAGCGGGAATTCCCTTGGACACAAGTTCTTGATCAAAGAGTGGTAACTGACCAACGGAAATAGTGCTGTCTGTGCTGATCGTGTTGAGCGAAATCCCCAGAAGTGATCCGGGTACTCCGTTGTACACCGCGACGGTTCCAGTTCCTGGGTTTCCATTCACGCTGACGTACCACTGGGTGCTCAGCCATACGCGTCCGATTACGGCTGCAATTCCGAGGATTAGTGCGACTGCCACGACGATTGCCGTGGTGCGTAAGAATCTGCGGCGACGAACTTCACGGGTGCGCACTTCAAGAGCGTTGGCAGGGGATGCAGCAACTGAACGTTCGGCGGCAACTAATACATGTTCGGGATCTGGTTGTGCATCGAGTGGAAATGACACACGTGGCAAACGTTCGCGCACCCGCAATTCGCCTGCGGCGCCCACCACAACAGGCAACGTTTGGGAATCTTCAATGCTTACTTCGAAATCGATCACATCAGCAACAACTACGGTGACGTTATCCGGAGCTCCTCGTTCAAGTGCCAAATCAACAAGGTGAGTAACACAGCCGGTTGGTTCACTACTGGAAAGGGCAGCGTGGATTTCTTCTGGAGTTAAGACACCAGATAACCCATCTGAACACAGCAAATAGCGATCAGCCGCCCGTGCTTCTCGCACAGAGAAGTCAGGTTCAACTGGGTTGATGCCATCAAGAGCTCTCATCAACAAAGAGCGGCGCGGATGATTCGCGGCCTCCTCTTCAGAGATTTGCCCTGAATCAACAAGGGTTTGCACGTAGGTGTGATCGTGGGTGAGTTGTGACAATTCACCATTGCGCAACATGTAGGCGCGGGAGTCACCAACATGCACGATCGCTAAACGATCACCGGTCCAGTAGATACCCGTGACTGTGGTGCCCATTCCTTGGACTTCTTCATCTTCTTGCACCAACGACACAATGGTTTCACCAATGCGGTCGACTGCATCAGTAAGTGCAGTAACAGGATCAGTTGGTGGGTTGGCATCAAGTTCAGCGAGAATTGCAATTGCAGTCGCGGATGCAAGTTCGCCGGCAGCGTGACCACCCATGCCATCCGCGACAACTAAAAGCCTTGGCCCCGCATAGCCGGAATCTTCGTTGCCTTGGCGCACCAAACCAACATCAGAGCGAGCCGCATAACGCAATTGCATGAAGCCTCCGCCTTACTTCTGAAGTTGCAGTGTGGTGCGACCAACGCGAAGTGCAACACCAGCTGGAAGTGCAGTTGGCGAAGTGATGCGCGTGCGATCAATCCACGTGCCATTTGTTGAACCGAGATCTTCGACCATCCAGACTCCGTCAACATTGAACACTCGTGTGTGACGACTGGATGCGTAATCGTCGTCAACGACAACTGTTGAATCAGCAGCTCGACCAATGGTGATATCAGCGGAACCAAGTGGAATAACAGTTCCGGACAAAGCGCCTTCAGTAACAAGCAGTTTTGCTCCACGAACCTTTGCCGACTTGGACTTCTTAACCTTCTTCATCTTTGGAGGTTTGGCTGAACGCTGTGCTCGACCGAGTGCGATTGGGCGCGCTTCCGCAGGTTGCATGAGATCGCGACGAAGCACGAGCACGGCTGCCAGAACAAAGAGCCAAAGCAATCCCAAGAACGCAAGGCGCGCGAGGGTGAGTCCGAGTTCGGACACGACTTAGCTGTTCCTAAAGACGAGGGTGGTGGAACCGATCTTGATAGCGGTGCCTTCTTGTAATTCAAGCTCAGTGACGCGCCTGCCATCCACGGTGGTGCCATTGGTGGAATTCAAATCTCGGAGAATGAGTGGTGAGCCCATCACGATTTCTGCGTGGTTGCGTGAAGCACCTGGATCGTCGATACGAATATCAACATCTGCGCCACGACCAATCCGAGTGACTGCACGCACAAGTGGGTAGGCAGTACGACCAACTTCAAGGCGAGGTTGGTGCGCAATCACTGCAGCACCGTCTTCACTATCCAGATCAGAAGAGCTCACCGCGGCAACCTCGGCGCGAGCTTCACTACGCACACGGAAGATGCCAGTATCGAGTTCCTCATCTTGACTAATCACGATCTGCACGCCACCGAGCAATGTGTACCGCTGCTCTTGGGCATAACTCTTCACCAAATTGGTGAGCTCTGATTGCAGGGCATCACGGAACACGGCTAGGCGGGTGTAATCGTGAGTGGAAAGTTCAATATGAAAGACATTGGGAACCACGGTGCGGCTGCGATCGATAACCGCTGCGCGGTCATTGAGTTCGCGCTGGAGGGCCGACGCGATTTCTACGGGTTGGACCTCTGCCTTGAAGGCCTTGGCGAAGGCCCCATTGACCATCCGGTCGAGGGAATCCTCGAACCGAGTTAGCAGACTCACGACAACCTCATTTATCTCGACAGCGAAATTTCATATTACCTCCCAAACATGAGGAAACCCGTGACTGCAGCAGGGCAATCACGGGTTAACCACGTGGAAGTTCGGTCACATATTGGTGCCGGAATTTAGGCGGAAAGAATTGCCGCTTCCAGACGAGCCAAGGAAGCTTCCATGGTGCTGGCTGGAATCACTGGCCACTGAACGCGATCGCGCCACTTTTCTGGCACCCCGCTCCAGTCCATGTAGTTCTCAACCAGGGTCAGTGAAGTGTCCAGTGGGGTTAGGCGAATGCCATAGACGTGGCCCACGCGTGGGCGACCGGTCATCCCGACGGTCCATTCAAGAAGCTGATCTTGCTCGAAGGCTGTCACTTCATTTTCAACTTGGTACAGACCCATTTCTGGAATGTCACCAATGGGTGCGCGATCCATATCCATTAAGAAGGTGTCGCCAACGGCAGCGAGCTGGTGATTGGAGGGTGGCGAGATCAATGATCCAGATCCGTCCATTGCAACGTGCCCCGCGGGAAGGGTGACCATTGAAAAGATAGCTGCCGCGGATGCGGGAATCTCTCTGCTTACTGAAACGCGCATTTCTTCTGACATGAAATTCCCTCGATTGAATTGAAATAAGCCTTATGCTGCAACAATTATTCTTAATTGAGTTTATATGCGCGGTAGAGAAAGCCACCTGGCGCAAGCGCGCCACGCGCAACAATCAATGAACGGTTGAGCCAGTCATACTTTGCTGAACCAACTTCAAAATCCATGAACACTTTCCATTCGATGGACTTTGGATCCACGGTTTCGCCCATACGAGCTTTGATGATGTTGCTCCACGGAGTAATAAACCCAACGTAGGTGAAGTAGAGGTTTTCACCATCGTCAGTTTGCGCAATAGCGCGCATATCTACGCCCAACGTGTCATCGGGGCGCACCACTGGGTAATCCACGGCCGAGAGCACGGTGGCATTGATGCCTGGACCTTTGATCCAGCCACCCGAAGTGGTGCCCACGATGCGGTGGCCCTTTGGGCTGTTGCCAGCATCAACGGAGATGCGCTTTTCAGGATCAAGCTCCATGAAGAACTCAAAGAGGAACTCCGGTTCCAGCGGCCATTCGTTCTCAAGTTGGGGTGCCATGGCAAGATCCCGTCGCTAAAGGGGTGGAAACCCGAACTTTAACCAGCATAAATAGGCCACTAGACTCGATTCGCTCCAAAAAGCATGCGCGAGTGGCGGAATAGGCAGACGCGCACGGTTCAGGTCCGTGTACTCGAAAGGGTGTGGGGGTTCAACTCCCCCCTCGCGCACCAAAGAAGAAGGCTCCTGTCTCACAGTGTGTGAGCAGGAGCTTTCTTAAGTTCTGATGGACACATCGGTGGAATCACGCGAAACTCTGGTTATCTCATCAACTTCATTGTTACTGGGAAGAGGGGTTGTGCCCCCGAGATTCTCTCGTAGGCACAACCCCTCTTCAGTGGCTATTGGTGAATGAGATGAGTTAGCGCACGAAGTGCAGGGTCGCCTTGTAACCCGTGTCCGAAATTGGATTGAGGGTCACCTGGCCAGCAACTCCCATGTACTTGCCAGTGCCGCCGATAATCGCGTAAGCAACTGGTTTCGTTGGTGGAGTTCCACCGTTCGCTGACATCAGCGAGGTTGTGTAAGTCATTCCCTTATCGAGCTTCATGCTCATGTCGATTTTGCGGCTTTGCGGCCCACCAGGGATCGTCATAACTGCGGTGATCTGTGAGGACGCGTACGTGCCCACGTTCTTTCCGCCTGGGGTTGAACTGAGATTTCCATGAGTGATGGTGATGTCACCGTGGCTGTCACCAGTCTTACCGAGGTCGATCACTTCACGATAGTTGCGATCAAAGTACAGAATCATGTCGGATTGCGCGGCCTGCACGCTTGGAGCAGCAACGAGTGCGACGCCGGCGGCTACGAGAACAGCGGCTGAAAGGGCAGAGGTTTTACGAAGGATTGTTGATGTCATGCCTAAAAGATATGCGCGAAGCAGTGATTGCTGTCAACGAGAATCGTGCACAGTCGATCGATTATGAACAAAATTCACATGTCTACACCGAACAGAGCCGTAGTTATCGCACTCGCAGATTTGAACACCTCCGTAACACCTACGTATCGAGTTTGAGATCACGGTGAAGTGAGATTGGTAAATCACTCCCAAAATAGGGAGCAAGATGCACATATGACCGAACTCTCCCGCCGCTCCTTCATGGCTACTAGCGCAGCAGTTGCTGCCGGTGCCGCCCTTGTCACCCAAACCGAAACGGCTCAGGCGGTTCCTAGTGGTCCACGTGCTCGCGCAGGAGCGCCAAACGTCGTGATGATCACGGTCGATGAGATGCGTTTTCCACAAACCTTCCCAGCAGGCATCAATACGCCAGAGGAGTTCCTCAAAGCCTTCATGCCCAACTTGGCAAAGCTGTGGAAGCAGGGTGTGAAGTTCTCCAACCACTACACCGCAGGCACGGCCTGTTCACCGTCCCGCGCAAGTTTGGTAACCGGCTTGTATCCACATCAGAACTGGTGCTTGCAAACACGTAAGGGCAAGCAACCAGGATCGTCGGGTCCCAATGCCCCCGCATTGCAACGCGAATTCCCGACGTACGGCAAGTTGATGCGTGAAGCGGGTTACATCACTCCTTACGTTGGCAAGTGGCACCTATCGGATGCACCGGACACATCAACGGATCCAGCTGCACCGTTTTACTTGAGTGCGTACGGATTTCAAGGATTGACAATGCCCGATCCAATTGGCACCAATGGTCAAGGAACATACGACGACGGAAATATCGCTGCGCAAGCAGCAACGTGGTTGGAAGCACGCAAATCACACGAGCGTCCATTTTGTTTGACCGTTGGTTTTGTAAATCCGCATGACAAAGAATTCTTCTGGAGTGGCACTGAAGCCACGACCTACAACAATCTGTTTAAACAAGCAGGAGCATCGGCTGCTGTTACTTACGATGCGGTTCCTCCACTCGATGCACCGAAGGTTTATGGGTACTCACTTCCGGCCAACTGGGAATCAGCAGCAACTCTTGCGGCGAATAAGCCAGGGGCACAAGAATTCACTCGTTCTTTCACAGATTTGATGTGGGGCGGAATTACCGACGATCCAACGGTCACATCCGGTTACTCACTCGTTGATTACCCAGGCGTTGCTGGCGCAAAGATCGCGAATGCCCCGTACGGATATTGGACTCGCAGCCTTGATAGCTACACCCAGGTGCTTACACTCGTTGATCAGCACATTGGTGCAGTAGTGAATTCAATTCCAGAAAGTATTCGTGACAACACAGTCATCATCATGACTGCCGATCACGGAGATTACGCAGGTGCGCATGGGTTCGCCTCAAATAAGGCAGGCTCGATGTACCAGGAAGCTGTTCAGGTTCCACTGATTGTTGTTGACCCGCGTGAGCGCATCACTGGTGACACCAGCAAGGTTCGTAAGCAGCTAACGTCAAGCGTAGACATCGTGCCAATGCTCGCAACGATCGCGCACGGTGATCGCGAATGGCTTAAGGGTGATTTGGCTGACGTCTACGAGGAGCGCTTGAACTTGCTGCCGTTGTTGAAGTCGAACACCGCACAGGGCCGCGACCAAGTAATTATGGCGTCTGATGAGTGGGTGCCAAGTTTCTATGTGTACAACAATGCTCGTCGTCATATCTTGGGAATTCGTACCGCTGATTCCAAGGTTGCCACGTACTCCAATTGGAATAAGGCCGGTGTAGCTGACCTTTCAACGATGCAGGTTGAGTCCTACGACTACAGCACAGCGCGTGGTCGTTTAGAACTCGATAATCAGCAAGGTCAAACTGCGAAGGCTCAGGAGCAAATGAAGTTACTTATGGGTCGCTTCAATCGTGGCGCAATGGCAGCCCCGCTGCCTGCTCGATACCGCGGTGCTGTTGCTCGCGGCAAGGCTGAGTATTTGGCCTACATTGCGTTGCTCGACAGTCTGAATGCCAATGGCACATCGAATATTACGAAGCCAAATGGCATCAAGGATTACATCCACCTGGGCTAAGCCGATGCGCGCTCGATAAGAAACGTTATTGAGCGCGCTCGATGAGGTTCCACTGCACGCCGTCTGGCGTATCGCGAACTTCAATGCCTGCAGCAGTGAGTGAATCACGGACAAGATCACTCATCGCGAAGTCTTTGTTCTCGCGAGCAACTCGACGCACGTTCAGTGCGACATCAACGAGCGGTGCAAGAATCGCACGCGGATCTTGGAGGCCGCTATGCGCAGCGTCAGCAAGTTCGACCAACATCGCGCGAAGGTCTGAGTTCGCCGAAGCATTAGCTGCAAACACTGCATCTTCAGTGGCAAGTGCAGCCTCAAGTGCGGCGTCAGCATTGCCCGCCGCAAGTGAAGCGCGGAATGTTGCAAGTAAGTCTGAGTGTTGTGCCGGTGCACTCACTTCAACCGGTGCAGCTTCAGATCCATGCAGAGCATTGCGCATTGCATCAACTGTTGTGGTGTCCCCATTGGCAACCACAACAGTGCGACCGCCCTGGCGCAGGGTTAAACCGCCAGCACCATGCACAGAAACATTGCCAGTTTCAATTTCGATCACCACTGCTGTGTGCTCATCAACGCCGAGCACCCCAGTGCCATCGGTGATTTGTGTTTCAAGAATTTCTAGGCGATGTAAGCCGATGTAGCAGCAACTGGTGTCGTGGCGACCGCCTTCTTTGTTATCAAAGTGGGGAACGACAACAGCACGAATGCCCAGCAAATCACCAAGAAGATTGATGCCGTCTAACCAGTACGGATCAACGCCAACCTTGTAAATCTCATAGACCGGAATTGCGTAGGCA
>CANFTO010000026.1 GCA_947449945.1 Actinomycetota bacterium
CACCATTCGTATTCCGGTTCACATGGTTGAAGTCATTAACAAGCTGGCACGCGTTCAGCGTCAGATGCTTCAGGATCTTGGTCGCGAACCGACGCCAGAAGAGCTCGCTAAAGAACTGGACATGACTCCTGAAAAGGTTGTTGAAGTTCAGAAGTACGGACGCGAGCCAATTTCCTTGCACACCCCATTGGGCGAAGAAGGTGACAGCGAATTCGGTGACCTCATCGAAGACTCCGAGGCAATCGTGCCTTCAGATGCTGTTTCATTCACCTTGCTCCAAGAGCAACTTGAATCGGTACTCGACACCTTGTCGGATAGGGAAGCAGGCGTGGTTCGCATGCGCTTTGGTCTCACCGATGGTCAGCCAAAGACTCTTGATGAAATCGGCAAGGTCTATGGAGTGACACGTGAGCGCATTCGTCAAATAGAGAGTAAGACGATGTCGAAGCTGCGTCACCCGTCGCGTTCGCAGGTGTTGCGCGATTACCTCGATTAATCAACGAGCAATGAGCAAAGCAAAAGGCCCCGGATTTCTCCGGGGCCTTTTGATGTTCGGGGTGTTACTCAGGGCTTGACGTGATTGGCGTCAATAAGCGATGAGTTTCATCAACCACTTCAACAGCCTGCGGACGCAAGGCATCTTCGTTGCTGTTCCAGTGGTGGCTACAAAACAGCAGGTCCAAGCCGCCTGGAAGCACTACGCGAACGTAGGCCTGAGCATTGCAGCGATCACAGCGATCGGTTGCAGCGAGTGCGGGTGCAGTCATCGTGGCGTTCACGTCAAACCCTCCAACTCTTAGCTCGGCAGGATGCCTTTGCAATGTGGATAACAGTCTTACACCTCGAACTTATTCCCGCGATGCCACGCCGGGGTGTTTCACCTAAAGCGAAACCAAATTGTGACCAATTTTCACAAGTGAACAAGTGTTCATTCGCGCCATTCCATGGGTTAGAAGGCCTTCGCAAGTAAGTTCAACCGGTGGCCTCGAATTACTCAGCAAAAGATCTCTCGGTTCTTGAAGGCCTTGATGCCGTTCGCAAACGACCAGGCATGTACATCGGTTCCAATGACGGCCGCGGCCTCATGCATTGCCTGTGGGAAATTGTTGATAACGCGGTTGACGAAGCCCTTGCTGGCCACTGTTCCACCATCGACATCACGTTGCATCCTGATGGGTCTGCCGAAGTCAAGGATGACGGTCGCGGAATTCCCGTTGACGTAGAGCCAAAGACCAAGCTCAGCGGTGTTGAAGTTGTCATGACCAAACTGCATGCAGGTGGCAAATTTGGCGGAGGTTCATATGCAGCCTCTGGTGGCCTGCACGGTGTGGGCGCATCCGTGGTGAATGCTCTGTCTTCCCGTTTGGATGTTGAAGTGGACCGGGTTGGGAAGACCCATGGAGTCTCATTTCGTCGCGGCGTTACCGGTTCCTTTGATGGCGCTGGACCAGATGCAACATTTACAAAGAAATCAGGGCTCACTGTCCTGGGTAAGGCGCCACGCACGCGCACCGGAACACGTGTGCGTTGGTGGGCTGATCTTCAGATTTTCACCAAAGACGCTGCATATGACCGAACAGCATTACGCGAGCGTGCAATGCAGTCCACCTTCCTTGTGCCAGGTTTGACGATTGCTCTGCATGATCTACGCGATGCGGGTGACAGATATGAAGAACAATTCCAACATAAGGGTGGCATTGGTGAATATGTCGAGTCACTCAGTAACGGCGAGGCTGTTTCACCGATTGTTCGACTAACCGGCCAAGGTCACTTTCATGAAACCGTGCCAGTGATCGACGATAAAGGTCATATGTCGCCACAAGAAGTTGAGCGCGAACTGGTTGTGGATATCGCCATGCGTTGGGACACAGGCTACGAATCCATGTTGCGTTCATTTGTGAACGTCATTGCCACACCTAAGGGTGGCACCCATGTCACTGGCTTTGAGCGGGCCATCACCAAAGTAATCAACGATCAACTTCGCGCACAAAAAATTCTGCGTGCAGGCGAAGACAACATCACGAAAGACGATGTATTCGAAGGCCTCACCACTGTTGTGGCAGTGCGGCTAGCTGAACCGCAATTCGAAGGTCAGACAAAGGAAATTCTCGGCACACCTGCGGCCACTCGCATAGTGGCAAATGCGGTCACCAAGGAACTCACCAAATGGTTCACAACTCCGCCACGTGGAGATAAACCAGCGACGAAAGCCGTTTTAGAAAAGGCTGCGAACGCGATGCGGGCACGTGTGTCAGCCCGTGCCCATCGTGATACTCAGCGTCGCAAGACAGCGCTTGAGTCGTCAGCTTTGCCGGCAAAGTTGGTTGATTGTCGATCAGATGCCGTAGAACACTCTGAACTGTTCATTGTGGAAGGTGACAGCGCTCTTGGCACCGCCAAGACTGCGCGCAACTCAGACTTCCAGGCGCTCCTTCCGATCCGCGGAAAAATTCTGAATGTTCAAAAGTCTTCATTGTCTGACATGTTGAAGAACACAGAATGTGCCGCAATCATTCAGGTGATCGGGGCTGGTTCTGGTCGCAGTTTCGATATCGATCAGGCCCGCTACGGCAAAATCATTTTGATGTCTGATGCTGACGTCGACGGTGCACATATTCGTTGCTTATTGCTCACCTTGATTCACTCGTACCTGCGGCCTATGTTGGAAGCAGGCCGCGTGTTTGCGGCCGTTCCACCGCTGCATCGCGTGGAAATTGTCAATGCTGGTAGCAAAGCAAACGAGGTCATCTACACCTACTCCGATGCTGAAATGCGTGCTGTGCTTGCTGATGCGGAAAAGAAGGGAAAGAAGGTCAAAGACCCTGTTCAGCGGTACAAAGGTTTGGGAGAAATGGATGCCAGCCAGTTACGCGAAACTACGATGGATCCGGCTCATCGCACGTTACGCCGCATCACCATGACGGATGCCGCTGCCGCAATTGAAGTCTTTGATTTGCTCATGGGTAACGATGTGGCTCCACGCAAAGAGTTCATCGTTGATGGTGCGGCGTCCCTTGATCGCGACCGGATCGACGCCTAATCCATTAGATTGTGGTCATGCCGATTTACGACGCCGACAACCTGTCAGATTTTCCGACCGAGGCATTTGCCGACGTATTGGTAGCCAATGAAGCGTTCGCGGAAACCTTTGCCGACTCTGGGCTCACTGGCCGAGCTGCAAAGGGCTTGGCAGTGGTCACGTGTATGGACTCGCGAATCTCTCCGCTCTACTTGTTGGGTATGCAACCGGGTGATGTGAAGATCATTCGTAACGCAGGTGCTCGGGTCACCGACGACGTCTTACGCACGCTCATTTTGGCTACTTATCTGTTAGGTGTAAATCGCGTGCTCGTCATGCCACATACCGATTGCCGAATGGCAAGTGCAAGTGAATCGGAGATTCACTCAAAGATCGAGGCTGAATTCGGCGTCAATACACGCAGTTTTGAATTCCGCACAGTCGATGACCAGCAAGATGCATTGATTACCGATGTCGTACGCATCCGATCACATCCTGCGCTACCCGCAGACTTGATTGTCGGCGGCGCGATTTACGACGTGCACACGGGGCGCATCACACCCATGTCTGCCTAAGGTTGTTACTTAACCCTTAGCTTGGATGTCATTGAAGGTTTCGCCGCCAATACCCCAGTCATCACCAGTGACTTCTACTAGCGCGATACGGATGCGTGCAGGGTCCCCACCAAGAACCTCAGCGGCCGCGGCATTGAGTTTGCTGATCAATTCACGCTTGGTTTCCACCGAGCGTCCCGCAAGCATGGTCATCTGGATAAAAGGCATGTTGGCTCCTGCATTCGTGTGAAGATTCGCACGCTATCGCACCCGCCAAATGAGCGATGTAGGTGTCGGTAATGGCTACGGTTATGCCAACTGTTTGTTGAGGGAGATATTCATGGGTGCGGCACTTCGCGTTGCTGTTGTGGGTTCAGGTCCATCGGGGATGTACGCCGCTGCTGAGCTTCTTGAAGGCAATAAGGCGACTGTGGACGTGTTCGATCGGCTTCCGATTCCCTTTGGGCTTGTGCGTTACGGCGTCGCTCCTGATCACTTCAGCATCCGATCGGTACGAGAGAATCTGGATCGCATTTGGGATCAACCTGGTATTCGATTCATCGGCAATGTGACTATTGGGCAAGATATTTCAGTTGATGAGTTACGCGAGCATTACGACGCAGTGGTGTTGACCTATGGCGCTTCCGCTGATCGGGCACTGGGGATTCCTGGCGAGCAACTGCCTGGATGTGTAGGAGCTACAGATTTTGTAGCTTGGTACTGCGGTCACCCTGATGCCAATCGCGAATTCTTCGAAAGTTACCTACCAACGATTGAGCACGCCGCCGTTGTTGGTTTAGGAAACGTTGCAGTTGACGTCGCGCGGATCTTGGCAAAAACTCCCGCAGAACTTCAGGCAACAGACATCCCTGAGCATGTCCGTAACACCCTGGCCAGCATGAAACTCACCGACATTCACATTCTGGGCCGACGTGGCCCAGCACAGGCAACCTGGACTACTAAGGAATTACGCGAACTCGGGGAGCTCGAGGAATGCCAGGTCGTCGTTGATCCTGTAGGTCTGACTGACGATCAAGCATGGGTTACTGATGAGAAGGTGCATCAGCGAAATGTTGATGTGGTGCGCGGATGGATGGAACGTCCCCGTCTTGAAGGACCAACACTGCACCTGCATTTCTTAACTCGTCCAATTTCCGTTGCAGGCTCTGTTCATGTTTCAGTGGTGCAAGTCGAGCGCACCGAATTCACAGCGTCAGGATCATTGGCCAGTACCGGCGAAGTGTTGGATCTGCCCGTTGAGTTCCTCGTGCGCAGTATTGGTTATCGAGGCACCGGTTTACCTGGTGTTGCATTCAATGACGAGACCGGCACAGTGGTGCATGTAGATGGCCGTATCGAGCCTGGTTTATACGCTGCAGGTTGGATTAAGCGTGGTCCATCAGGAATCATTGGAACGAATAAGAAGGATGCTGTTGCGACAGTTGAGAGCTTGCTTGCGGACGCGGGGGCTGGCCAACTCAGCACGGGCACAGGTGCAATCGATGGGCTAATTGCGCATCGAGGCCTAGAAGTCGTGTCTGTTGCAGGGTGGCGGGCAATTGACAAGGCTGAACGCGATTTGGGCGCTCAATTCGGCATTGATCGTATGACCATTAGTGATCAAGCAACACTGGTTGAGATAGCAAGTTTGGGAGAGCGCTAGTTCTTAGCGATGCCAGTTATTTACTTGCTGCGCAACACCTCGCACTGTCCAAGCAAAGATGGATTCGGGGCTCTTGTCGCACGATTCTGCGCGCATCCCAGGTAATTGCTCTCGTTGAACGTTGACTCGCCAGCATCGACCGTCTGCGTGCCGGACTTCAGCTTCCATTTGATCATCGAGAAACACGATGCTGGTTGGGGCGGGCACAGCACGGTCATTCACCACGCGCAAGACATCAAGATCTTCGGCATCGATCACGTTGAACTCAGTACGCACTGCGATACAGGCAACCTGCAGGGGAGCCGGGACGGATCCGCGGCCGCGGAAACCTTTGAGAAACACCTGACCCCGACTCGCAGCAGCGCGCATAGCAATGGTGTCTGCTGCATCAAGGCGGCCATGAATCGAGCCGCTGGGCAACGAAAGTGTCGTGGGGGCGAAACGGTGACCACCAAGGTGGCTCACCTCCCATACCAAGGTGCGTTCATCCTCGGGAACTGACGCCAAGAGTTCGTCATAAACCGAACGACCAACAACTGCGCAACATGCGTCGCGTGAGCCGTGGGTACACACGAAGGTCAATGGGCGACGCTGAATATGGCCAATAGGTGGCAAGTTGCCATCTGCAATTGCAGTGAAATCCCAATCGAGTAATGCATTGAGGTCTTCAACAATTCCATGACGCATACCGCGATGACCTGGCGCTGTGTGTGCAATCCATATGTTGTGCCCAACATGTGCGTCGCGTTCAAGTCGATCAGGGTGACGCGCGAGAACGATCTTGACCTGCGTGCCTACCGTCAATGCAAGAAGTTGCTCGCCAAGTTCTCGCGGCAGGTGACTATCAAGGAGAGCCTCACGGCCCCAAGGCCCTGGTTGCTCAATGATGATGTAACAACTTACGACTGGAGCTGTTCCAGCCAAGGGTTCATCGGCTTCCAGTGACTGCAGTGAACAGGCTTGGCTCACAACTGGCCTCCAACGGCTGCGATCGGCAACATTGCCGGAGTTCCGGTTGCATCGCGTCTTGCTAACTCTTGAGGAAGATCCACGGGTACGCCAGAGGCACTTGCACCTCGGGCAGGTCCAAGTCCGATCCAACCGAGCAACAGCGCATCTTCTGAGGAACGGAATTTGTGGCTGCGAACGCCACCTGTTCCACGACCCTTGGCGGGGATTTCCTCAAAATCGCTGACCTTGACCGTGCCTGCGTCAGTGCCTGGAAGTGCAGCCGAGGATCCCGCAATGGTGACTACGACAGCCGGACGGCCACGCTCCACACTAAAGCCGCCAATGACCGCCGCGCCGGGAGAAAGTTTGATGCCGGCCATGCCGCCTGCTGCACGCCCTGTTGGGCGAACGGCAGTTGCCGCAAAGCGCAGCACCTGAGCATCGGTGGTCACGATTGCCACGTCATGTAATTCCGCTGCTGCTTCATCAAGGCGAGTAGCGCCAACAACGGTGTCACCATCGTCGAGACGAATGACTTCCCACGATGGTTTAGCGATCGCATCAGCTACCACGCGCTTGACCTTGCCTTGTGCGGTTACCAGCAACACGCCACCGGTCTCATCGAGCGTGGTCAATGCGAGTGCTTGTTCGCCACGTGGTAGATCCAGGAATGCACTGACAGGAGCACCTGCACTCAATGCAGGTGTGCCGTGCACAGGTGGCATGTTTGGCAGTTCTAAAACACTGAGGCGCATCACTCGACCGGCACTGGTAACTACGCCAATATCTCCGCGGGTTGTCGCAGCACAGCCACTGATGATGACATCGTGTTGTGCTCGTTGCCCTGGGTCGATATCCGATGGGCCAATGGGAGCAGTACGTGCAAGTAGCCCAGTGCTGGAAAGCAATACGACACATGGTTCATCGTCAACCTCAAGGGGTACGGCGGAAGTAACAGGAACAGATGCTGATTCCATTAACAACGTGCGACGTGGGGTTGCATGTTCCTGGGAGACAGCTTGGAGTTCATCAGAAACAATCCCACGCAACACTTTCTCGTCTTCGAGAATGCGGGTGAGTTCTGCAATCGTTGCTCGAAGTTCTTCAGCTTCGGTCTCTAACTCAATACGCGAGAACTTCGTGAGTCGCCGCAAGGGCATATCCAGGATGTAGTTCGTTTGGTCAAGACTCAAATCAAAGACTTGCATCAGCCGATCACGAGCAGCCGCAGCATCATCGGATTCGCGAATTAATTGAATGACTTCATCAATATCGACGATCGCAACAAGTAAGCCCTCAACTAGATGTAAACGATCTTGAGCCTTGCGGCGACGATACGAACTTCGGCGACGAATCACTTCCACACGGTGATCGAGGAAGACCTGAAGTAACTCAATGATGCCAAGGGTGCGTGGTTGGCCTTCAACGAGAGCTACAGCGTTGACACTGACTTGATCTTCCATAGGCGTGAGCTTGAAGAGTTGCTCAAGAACTGCTTCAGGATTGAAGCCATTCTTGATTTCAATCACCAGATTGAGCCCTGAATCACCATCGGTGAGATCTGCAACATCGGAGATACCCTGGAGTTTCTTCGACTGAACAAGATCCTTCATGCGTTCAATGACGCGTTCTGGGCCAATGTTGAGTGGAAGCTCGGTCACCACTATGCCTTGGCGTCGAGGGCTGACCTGTTCAACTCGAGTGCGAGCACGAACCTTGAAGCTCCCTCGACCAGTTGCGTAGGCGTCGCGAATGCCATCAAGGCCAACAATCACACCGCCACCTGGGAGATCGGGGCCAGGGATGAATCGCATGATGTCATCGAGAGAAGCATGTGGATGATCGAGTAAGTAGCGCGCTGCGCCAATGACTTCAGCCAAGTTATGCGGCACCAAGTTCGTTGCCATACCAACAGCAATGCCTGAGGCGCCATTGACTAACAGGTTAGGAAGCGCTGCAGGAAGGACGACGGGTTCCATTTCGCGTCCGTCGTAATTTTGTGTGAAGTCGACAGTGTCTTCCTCGATGGTCGCCGTCATCGCCATGGCTGCTGTGGCTAACCGAGCCTCGGTGTAACGCATCGCAGCAGGACCATCGTCTGGCGATCCGAAGTTGCCATGACCATCGATCATTGGCAGGCGAAGTGAAAACGGTTGTGCCATGCGAACGAGTGCGTCGTAAATTGCCGAGTCACCATGTGGATGCAGTCGGCCCATGACTTCGCCGACTACTCGAGCGCTTTTGACGTGACCTCGTTCTGGGCGAAGACCCATCTGGCCCATCTGGAAAAGAATTCGGCGTTGGACGGGCTTGAGGCCATCGCGAGCATCGGGAAGGGCGCGGGAGTAAATAACTGAGTAGGCATATTCCAAAAAAGAAGCCTGCATTTCGGATGAAACGTCGACGTCAATAATCCGACCTTCCCCGGGGGGTGGAGCGGTGCGAGACGTGCGACGTGCCATGAACATGCCCTTTCGATGCTGACGCCCGACGTTATCGGGTGTAGGTGATCTAGGTGGGTTGCCTAGGCGGCGAGTCGGGTGTGAGGTGCGCTGAGCGTCCCGAATGATGGGGGGTTCACAATGGGTTCATGGCAGCCGTGGGGTATCCCATTGAATGGGAAGCCGATGTCGTGTTGTCCAATGGGCGCCCGGTTCATTTGCGGCCAATCGTTCCCAGTGACGCCGAATTGCTGCAAGATTTTCATGGGCATCTTTCGCCCGAAACCATCTATTTTCGATTCTTCACATCCAAGCCAGTGCTCTCCGACCGCGAACTCGCACATTTTTCGGAGGTCGATTATCACGACCGAGTTGCATTCGTAGCGCTTGTCAATGACGAAATTGTGGGCGTAGGCCGATACGACAGAGTCAACGAACACGATGCTGAGATTGCATTCAACATCCGGGATGACTATCAAGGACGCGGATTGGGGTCGGTGTTTCTTGAGCACCTGGCGGCCGCTGGGCGCGACCGCGGAATCACTCGTTTCGTTGCTGAAGTGCTCCCTAGTAATCGGCGCATGATCAACACATTCAAAGAAGCTGGCTACACAGTTAATCAGCGATTAGAAGATGACGTACTAGCGATTAGTTTTGCGATCGCCTCAACTGAGCAAAGTCGGGCTGTTTCATTGGCCCGCGAACACCGTGCTGAAGCACGAAGCGTGAGCCTGTTGATGACGCCGTCAGTTGTTGCTGTCATTGGCGCCTCAGATAGCCCAACCAATGTTGGTCGTCAAGTTATTGAAAACTTAAAGAGCAGTGGCTATAGCGGACACATTATTGCAGTGCATCCCACAGCCGTTAAGGCCTTTGGAATCGAATGCGTGCGATCGTTAAACCAAGAGGATCATGTCGATTTGGCCGTGGTAGCCGTGCCTGCTGAACAAGTTATGCGCGTGGTCGAGGATGCAGCTCACGCTGGAATTTCCGGACTCATCGTGTTGAGTCGGGGATTTGGAGATGCAGGGCCACAAGGTGCTCAACGGCAATCTGAACTCTTAACCTTTTGTCGAACTCGAGGAATACGTCTCGTGGGACCAAATGCGTTAGGGCTGATCAACACTGATCCGAATATCAAACTCAACGCATCATTAGCAAGCAACATGCCCCAGCCAGGCGCCTTGGGCTTCTTCTCTCAGTCGGGTGCTCTGGGCGGCACAATTCTTGGGCGATTAGCACGACGAGGTCTGGGTGTGAGTGCCTTTGTTTCAGCCGGTAATCGTGCCGATATTTCGGGTAACGATTTTCTGCAATATTGGGAATCTGATCCACGTACCAAAGCGATTCTGTTGTACCTAGAAAGTTTCGGTAACCCACGCAAATTCGTCAGGCTCGTACGACGTATTGCGTCGCGGAAACCTGTGCTCATGGTTCGTGTTGGGGGATCAGGAACCAATCTGCCATCTGGGCACCGCGCAGAACGTACACATTTAAGTGAACATGCCGTGGAAAGCATTCTGCAAGGTGCTGGGCCGATTGTGTTGGATTCAATTGATGAAATGCTGAATCTCGCTGGCGTCATTGATAGCCAGCCATTGCCAACTGATGCTGGTATTGCGGTGATAGGCAACAGTGAAGCGCTCATGGTGCTCGCAGGAAATGCTGCTCATCGTGCGGGATGTGAAATTTCTGAAGGCCCCATCATCATGCCTACCGCCAACGACCCTGAGGCCTATCGAGAGTCAGTACGAAGAGTGTTGAGTGAACAAGTTGTGAGTGCACTCATGTTGATTCACGTACCGGGCACTCATGGAAGTCCTGACGAAGCAATTCGATTGATGTTGTTAGAAGAAGGGCACGCGGCATCTAAGCCAGTCATCGCTGTGATGCAAGGATCAGTTGACGGATTCCAGGTGATTGACGGAATACCCACATTCTTGGATGTTGAAGACGCGATGGTGGCGCTGGCCCGGTTGCAGAATTTCGACCACTGGCGTTCGACTCAAGCCGATGACCCAGAGCCTCCTGACGATGTCGACCAAGAAACAATCGATCAAGTCATCACACGCAACTTGGAGTCTGGAATAGAGCACCTCAGCGATAGGGATGCGCATGAACTCCTCAAGGCAGCTGGTATTGAACTTCATGAAATTCCGGCATCAGCTTTGATTGGCCGTGGGTGCACATTGACCTTGGTGATCGATCCGCAATTCGGTCCAGTGTGTGGCTTTGGTGTTGCTGATCCCATGGCTGCGGTCCTTGATGATGTGGTCTATCGGTTAGCGCCGATGCATCCTGCGCATGCAAGGGATGCCATCGATGAAGTACGCGCGTTCCCATTGGTAGGCGGTGTTCGCTTGGCCCAGGAATACGCGAAAATTTTGCATCGATTGAGCTGGCTCACTGAATGGGCCCCGGAAATCGCCTTGGTGAGCATTGCGGATCTTCGATTCCTTGGCGATCACCGAACCGCGTCCATTTCCGTCACACTCGATCCCAACCCTTCGATATTCGACCCACGTGTTCGACGCATGGCAGGATGATCACGTGGCAGACCTAGACCAAGCTCTTCGTGGGGACATTCAGCGCAGTGGCTATTACCCAGATCTCGTTGCAGATGCACTGGAAACTGCACTTGGTGGGGAAGATCTCCAGGCTTATCTTGTTCATCACGAAGCAACCTTTGACCACGATGAATTACGGCGCCATGTAACCGTATTGGCTTTGACCACCACGCGTTTGATCGTCGGTCACACAGATGAGCATCCAGCAGACGAGCATCACCCTGTGTCATTTGCGACAGCCTCGACTGAAGCTGTGCGCCTTGAACGGGTTGATTCGGTAGTTGTGACTCGCGTGGTGACAGACCCGGCAACGCACAAGCCAGGTGGCAATGCTGCCGAAGTGCTGTTAACCATTGGGTGGGGAGCGGTATCACGAATCGAACTTGAACCTGCTTCGTGTGGTGATCCCACATGCGATGCAGACCATGGATTCACGGGTACAACAAGCAATGATGATCTTTCGGTGCGGGTATCGCAGGTTGCCGACGGTGTGGAAGTTGTACAGCAAGCGTTGGCCTTCGCTGCTTCATTGTCACAGGCGACTGCGTCGCGTCTTCGTTAATGTCGTTGCAATTACCGAGTGCACCTAGTGCGCTATCAATCGCGGACATTCTTCCTTCGGTGGCGGGAGCCTTGGGTGTCAAGGGGTATAGCGATCTCATTGGCCTAGACCAACCGCAGCATGTCGTGTGTGCGCTGATCGATGGATTGGGGTCGTTACAGCTTTCGGAGTACTCACAGCATGCTCCAGTGCTCGCTTCGTTGACGGGGCCTCAAGCTGCAACAGTGATTCCGTCTACAACTCCCGTTGCCTTGGGTTCCTTTGGAACTGGGGCTATGCCAGGTACACACGGCCTTGTCGGAGCTTCTTTTTGGGTCCCCGAATTCGAGGGAGTTCTCGTTCCCCTGCACTGGAGTAGCCAGATGCCCGCTGTCGCAGTACAACCTGAGCCCACAATGTTTGAGCGTATGTATGCAGCGGGCATTGCGGTACACACAGTTGCGCCAGAGGCTTACCGCACAAGTGGCTTAACTCGAGCAGTGTTGCGTGGGGGCGAATATTGCCCTGCTGAAGATGTGAATCAGCGAGTTGCCGGAATGTTAACGAGTTCGCAGCACGAAACATCCTTCACCTATGTGTATTGGGCAGAACTTGATCGCGTAGGACACGAATTTGGCGTAGGGAGCACGCAGTGGCTTGCTGCCCTTCGACGAGTTGACGACCTCATTGATGCCTTACGTAATGCGCTCCCGGCACATGCGCGCTTAATAATCACTTCCGATCATGGCATGGTGAATTGCGATACACAGATAGCTATTGATTCGACCAGTGAATTCACAGCTGGTGTCCGCATTCTGGCTGGAGAGCCCCGTGCCCGTCACGTGTATTGCGAGGAAGGTCAAGCAAGTTCAGTAGCGCTTCGATGGTCGCAATTACTAGGCGAGCATGCTCGGGTTATTGAGCGTGAAGCACTGGTGGCTAGTGGTCTTTTGGGTGAGGTTGTCGACGACCTGGTGGATCGCATCGGTGATGTCGTCGTTCTTGCTTCTGCCAATGTTGCGTTGACATCTCTTATTGATAAGCGAGTGTCATCATTAACTGGCCAACATGGATCCATCAGTCAAGATGAGTGGCAAATTCCCTGCTTGGTGGTTCGAACCTAAGGGCTAAGCGTCGTCATTCTTGCTGGTGCCAAACAGAATTTCGTCCCAGGTTGGAATGCTTGCGCGACGTCCTTTATTCTTCGCTGGTTTTTTGGCCGCGGGCTTTTGAGGGGTCACAGGTTCTTGGGTTTGGATTGGCAGCATCAACGTTTCATTGTGCTGAACGCTGATCCCATCATTCGTGACTTCTTCAACAACGAGATCTTCAATAATGACTTCATCTTCACCATCATCATCGGTTACCAGTGCTGGCACCGCGACAAGGCGTGGACGTGTCTCTTCCACAACTTCGATGTCTGCTTCTTCGATGATGAGACCAATGGGTGTTTCGGTAATAAAGTCCATTTCGCCTTCAGGTGCCACACCAAGTAAGCGTCGGGCGACATCATCAAGTGCATGAAGGTTGTGACCAGAATGGTCGTAGGTGAACATGGCTTTGTCGCCGTGCTTCCAACCAGAAGACACAGCTGTAACGATCCATTTGCCATCTTCGCGACGATAGGAATCCCAGATGATCGAGTCTGGTGAGAATCCCGTTGGTGCGACAACTTGAGCGACAGAATCTGCAAAGGACACTGACGTACCAGTGCGACGTAACTCCGTATTGAGTGCTTGGGTCACGATGTATTCGCGCTCTGCCAACGGCGGCCCCGCGTAACGCATAACCTTGTCCAGCTGCCAGCCCGTTTCAGCTGCAATGACCGCAGGATCAGCACCCGCACGAACGCGAGCCTGAATTTCCCTTGGGCTCAGCGGTTCCAGGGTCTTCTCCTCACGTGCGGTTGTGTTGTCCCAAACATAGTGGGTCAGTCATGTTCAAGCGAAGGAGTCAGGGCAGGTGTCGCGCCGAAGGCCAAGAGCATGGCGACGAGCGCTCCCGTAGGGGGCAGGAGGTAACTCAAAGTGGTCCCGAAGGAGTCAATAAAGAATCCCGACAGTGACGTGCCTGCGGCATATCCCAAAATCATTCCTGAGTTGGTCCAGGTGAGAGCCTCGGTGAGCATCGAGGCCGGAACAAGTCGTTCAGTCAGTGCATAGGTGGTGATGAGTCCGGGAGCGATAGCTGCTCCGGCAAATATGCCCGAAATCATTAAGGCGGGAATCGAGCGAACAAATACGGCGGGAAAGATTGCGATACACAAAATGGCCGTGCAATAGACCAACTGTTTGTGCAAGGGCGCATTCCAAGCACGGTGTCCGAACCACAAGCCTCCGATGCCTGAGCAGGCTGCCCACAACCCGAGAATCACACCGCTGAGTTCTGGATGCCCTGCATTTTCCGCAAAGGCCACAGTGGTGACTTCATAACTGCCAAATAACCATCCGAAACAGCCGCCAATAATTGGCATTCTCCACATATTGTGATGGTGAAACACGTTGCCGCGTGGTGTGCCAGCCGGGTGTTTATGTGGTTCAGTCTTTCGCTGGACAGCAAGAAGAAGCGAGCCCGTAAGCATAAACACTGCCGCGAGCACTAATGGAACTGCTAAACCCACCTGAACTGCCACAACGGCGGTGAAGATTGGCCCGACAGTAAAGATAAGTTCATCGAGAATGCTCTCCCAAGCAAATGCTGCGCGCTTCATTTCTGGTTTTTTCTCAAGCGCAACCGCCCAGCGTGCACGAACCACGGAGCCAAGTGCTGGTTGTGCTGCCCCTGCAATGAGGACTCCGAGAAACTGCAGAGCCACGTGCTCGTTGCTAAAGAGGAAAATCATCAGACCCAAAGCATTCAAAAACGCAAGATAAGGAAGCGTGACTCCTTGGCCCTTTAGGTCCATGAGTCGACTCGTAAAAATCGCTCCTACGGCCGCGGAAATCTGAAAAGCAGCAGCAAGGATTCCTGCTTGAGCATATGAGCCTGTTGTGCCGGCGATGTACAACACGATGGCCAACATGACGATCGCGATAGGAAGGCGAGCTAGGAAGGTCGCACTGGAGAACTTCAACGCCCCTGGGGTCTGTAAGACCTCGCGATAAGTACCCAACACAACTGCGACGTTAGTGCTCGTGGGGCTTCGGTGCAGGATGTGGGGGTGGAACCAATTGAAGAATTTCTCCTGAAACATGAACTTCTGCCTCTGGCATGGGAAGCAAGTGTCGAAGCCGCTCGCTTCTTGCGAGATGAGCGCCCCCGCGATTTAGTGATCGAGTCCAAGTCCACCCCAGTAGATGCCGTCACAGAAATGGATCGGGGCGCAGAACTTCGTCTCGTTCAATCATTGCTGGGTGCGCGATCAACAGATGGATTTTTGGGCGAAGAGGGTGGTGAACGGCTCGGCACCTCAGGCGTGCGATGGGTTGTGGATCCACTGGATGGAACTGTCAACTATTTGTATCGCTTACCAATGTGGTCCGTGTCAGTTGCGGCGGAAGTTCATGAGGAATCAGTCCTGGGAATCGTGATTGTTCCTGAATTCGATGAAGCATATGTTGGTATCAAGGGTGCAGGTGCTTGGTTGATCCGACATGCATTGACTGATCCAAGCTGGGTTGAACAACTGCATGTGCGTGAATGCGTTGAAGTGTCAGCTGCAATGGTCGCTACTGGTTTTGGTTATTCGGCACAACGCCGACAAGAACAGGCAGCTGTGGTGTTGTCACTGTCCGGCCAAGTACGTGACTTTCGCCGTATGGGCTGCGCAACAGTTGATTTCTGTTGGTTAGCCCGAGGACGATTAGACGCCTACTACGAACGTGGGTTGAATCGTTGGGATGTTGCTGCGGGATCGCTTATTGCAGCGGAGGCAGGAGCAATCATCACTGGGCTTTGGGGTGACAGCCCCCATGAGGAAACCATGGTGGCTGCGGTTCCAGGTATTGCAGCACCGATGCGCGCACTGTTGCAACGAGTTCACGGTTGAACTAGCTCAACCGACGCAATTCCTTGGCGTATCGATGAGCATTTGCTACATATCCCGAAACGCCATCAACGTCCGGGTGATCTTCAACCTTGTTTTCTTGAATGACACAAGGGACGCCTAATGCTCGAGCGTGTGGCGGTACTACCTTGCGTAGTCCCACCAAAGCGCCAGCGCCAACGAGGGAGTGTGGTCCGATTACCGATTCGTTCAGCACTGTTGAACCTGAACCAATTAAGCAATCATCATGAATGTGTGCACCCTCAATGTGCACGTTATGACCGACAGTTACTCGATCGCCGATCACAGTGTTGTGCTCATCTGTGCAGTGGATGACTGACCCATCTTGGATTGATGTTTGGGCACCGATGATGATGGAGCCGTAATCACCCCGAAGCACAGCACCTGGCCAGATTGATGATTCTGGCCCGATTCGAACATCGCCAATCACCACGGCATCAGGATGCACGTAAGCAGATGGATCGATGGTTGGTTCACGGTCACCAATTGCATAGATAGGCATGACTTGAGGCTATCGGGTAAGTAGCTGACAAGCTGGCTTGAGACCGCACTTGCGCGGTGGTTGCCTCTATGGGCACGATTAGGATTCGACATCGGCTGTAAGTGTGTACATCAAGGTGAGGGAGATGAATGATGGCGACGCAACACGCTCCATCTTCAGGTCTTACTGACGAGCAAGCAAGTAGGCAGTTGATTGAACGTAAAGAGCTATTTGCTGCGACGCAGTTGTCGCAGATAAAGGAATTTGAAGTAGAAGAAGCTGAAAATCTCGAACTGCCGGGTGCTGACGCTTCGGATGAAGGTTTATCCCTCGATATTTTGCCGAAACAACTTGATGAATTTACGTGCGCGAAGTGTTTCTTAGTGCACCACCGCAGTCAGCTTGACCATGACTCTTCCAATGGTCCTGTGTGTACTGACTGTTCTTGATTGAATACATTGTCAACAGAGTCGAGTTAGTGCGTCTCTTTGTTCATGATTCGGTAGACCGCAGTTTCTACGGCAGCTGCGGCGGCGGCCGTCACAATTGCCCACATTAAAGCTCGACCAAAACCAACACGACTATCTCGTGGATCTGGAGCTTCGTTACCAGTCTGACGCTCATAGGCCGCATTGAGTACCTTGCGCATCACCATCGTGGCGCCAATAGCCGTGATGGGTGCAACTAGATGCAAGATGGGGTTGGGCTCGTCGATCGGTTCGTCAATCTCGTGCGTACTCATGTTCTCACTGTCTCAGATATGGATTAGTTGACGCTACTTTGGGCCTGAAAGGCATCAATTGCCATTTTCAGGGCACGTGGGTGTCGGGTGCTGATGAGCCAGCCTGGATGCGGGTCGCTGGGATCGTCCAGAGTCACGGCAATGGCCTTGGTGCTCGACCACAATTTGAGCAAGGTGAAATCTTGTGCATGCTCGCGACTTCGCCTGGCGTCCCGAGTGGCGTGAGCGTCGAGAACTTCGGTGTGAGCAATGGACGTCATCGGTAATCGTGCTGCATCAACACGCAGGACATCGCTGACTTCAATCACCGGTGATCCTGCGGTCATGGCCAATGCCAACAGCCCATAGGCGACGATGAACATCACCCATCCAACGGTGGCGGAAATAGCGGCGCCATACGCGATGCTCAGCATTGCAATGAGGCCGGCGCCGAGAAAATAGACCCACCACTTGGGTAGAAGGCGTTCTCGATAGCCGCTCATGACCTCAACCTTAGGCCAGCCTCACTAGAGTCCATGCTTATGCACGTTCCAGTCTTGATTCAGCGCCTAGATTCACAACTGCCGCTTCCGGCATACGAACACCCAGGTGATGCCGCGATGGATTTGCGTGCTCGAGTGTCGGTCACATTGCAGCCAGGGGAGCGAATGTTGGTGCCCACGGGAATCGCAATCGCTTTGCCTGCAGGATTTGCTGCCTATGTGCACCCACGAAGTGGGCTTGCCTTGAAGCGGGGCCTAGGTATGGTCAATGCCCCAGGCGTTATTGACGCTGGGTATCGCGGTGAAATAGGTGTCATTTTGATCAACCATGATCCAGAGGTTGCGATTTCCTTAGAGCGCGGTGATCGCATTGCACAACTCATTGTTGCGCCTGTTGCGCAGGCTGAGTTCATTGAAGTGCGCGAACTACCGCAAAGCCATCGAGGCGAGGGCGGGTTCGGGTCAACAGGAGTGGGAACTACTACGGTGGGCTTGTGAGTAGC
>CANFTO010000027.1 GCA_947449945.1 Actinomycetota bacterium
GGTCACACCAAGATTCGCTACACGTTCAATGAGTCCGTGTAGTACATCAACTGTTGCACGGGCATCATCAAGGGCGCGGTGCGTTGGTGTCGTCGGTGAATGGAAATGCGCAGCCAGCGTGCCGAGTTTGCAGTTCGGGACTTCATCGCGTTGCAGTGCAACGCGTGCCAATCGTGCGGTGTCCACTACTTGAGGCTTTGGCCAGGCAAGATCCTGTTGCACGCACGCAGCGGTGAGGAATCCGACATCAAACGGCGCGTTGTGCGCAACAACAACGGCATCGCCAATAAATTCAAGAAGCGAAGGCAGAATGCTTCGAATAGTTGGGGAACTCGCCACGAGCGAATCAGTAATTCCCGTAAGTGCGGCGATGAACGGGGGAATAGCGACCTGAGGATTGACCAAGGTTGCAAATTCACCAAGTACTTCGCCCGCGCGCACTTTGACAGCACCGATCTCGGTAATGGCTGCTGCCTTTGGGCTGCCACCTGTGGTCTCTAAGTCAATGATGACAAAAGTCGTCTCGAGCAAGGGGTGACCCAGATCCTCGGTGGCCAGCTGCTCGTACACACCTGTGAGGGTATGTCGCACCTCCGACAGTGCGTGGCAGATCGGCCGCGCGTGGCCATTAGGATTTAGGGGTGGCTAACACTCTTCC
The DNA here is from genome assembly GCA_947449945.1 of Actinomycetota bacterium. Taxonomy (GTDB): domain Bacteria; phylum Actinomycetota; class Actinomycetes; order S36-B12; family S36-B12; genus UBA11398. The sequence goes on from CANFTO010000027.1 coordinate 659, forward strand.
TGATGACAAGTCCCGGTTTCGCTGTGCCCATTGCGGCAACCTGACCCGGTTCACGGTGGTCCGCTCATCACGTGTCCAGGAGTTCTGGCACCTGGATATGGCTGGTGTGCCTGTTATTGAAGAGCGCGAAGTGATGTCTGAAGATGTTGAAACGATTCAATGCCGTTGGTGCAATGCCAGCGATGCCGTTGAGATTGTTGCCCGCCCAGAATTCGGGGGACCAGCCAGTGAAGGTCCAGGAGACGGCGGCGTCTAACGCCAGGCCATTGTCAGACCCAGGTTTTACCTTGCTGGGTATGAACATTGACTGTGAGCAATGCACGGCAGCCCCATTGGCTTGCGGGGATTGCGTGGTTTCCGTTTTGTTAGGAATGCCCGAATTTTCTCGACCTGAAGGACCAATCATTGCCGATGAGCATGTGGCGGCCGTCACAGCATTGGCTCATGGAGGGTTGATTCCGCCTTTGAGGCTGGTGATTGGGTCGGGAAATGATCCAAATACCGGTGCGAAGCGGCGGGCCGGATAGCCCTTCGTGTTACCGTCATAGGGCTCTGATCAGGGGAAATCTTCGTTCAGATCGCGCGGGAACTGCCCGCAGGTGGCTGGCGTCTTACCCAAGATGACCGATACCGGCGCATGCGAGGAAGGACGTGTCTTGACTCAAGCCCGACACCGTTACCTTGCTGCTTTCCTTGGCGCCGTCATCACTCTTGCCTCGCTTGTCACCATCTCTGCAGGTCCAGTCAATGCAGAGCCAGGCAAGCTGGCCGCAGTGCGTAACCATGTGATGGACCTCCAGGCGAAGGCCGAAAGCGCCACGGAGCGATACAACCAGGCTCAAGGGCGTCTCGATGACGTAAACGCAACCTTGGCTGTACTGCGATCCAAAGCAGCCCGTCAGCAGTCTGAGCTCAATGCAGTGCGAGGCTCCGTGGACAACCTGGCGCGTGCGACCTATATCGGTGGTGGCCTGGATAGCTCACTGCAAATTTTGCTCGCTGATGATCCCAGCCAGTTCCTGTCTCAAGCGGCTGCCGTTGATCAAGTTGCCAAAGCACAGTCGGCTTCAATTCGTCGTACTCAAACTGCACGCCTTCGGTTAGCGCAAACCCAAGCCGAAATGGCAGCCAAGGAAAAGATTGCACAAGGCAATCGCAATGAGATGGCCTCGGCTAAGCGCGAGGCTGACAGTCAGCTTGCTGCTGCAAGTGCAGTGCTTGCCGGATTGCAGGCCGAAGAACGTCATCGACTAGCAGTGCTGGCTGCCAAAGCCAAGAAAGCTTCGCAAGCTGCAGCAAAAAAGGCTAAGCGTCAGATCTCAACGCGCCCCATCCCAGGTGTCAATCCACGTGCATCAAAGGCAGTGCGTTACGCCCTGTCCAAGGTGGGCAACCGTTACATCGCGGCGCATGCCGGTCCAAGTTCGTTTGACTGTTCTGGATTAACGATGGCTGCCTGGAAGCAAGCAGGCATTTCATTGCCACACTTGAGTTATTCGCAATACAGCAAGTCGCGCCACATTCCTTTGAGTCAAGCCAAGCCTGGTGACTTAGTGTTCTTCTTTGGCGGCAGTGTTCACCACGTCGGTATGTACATCGGCGGCGGCAAAATGGTCCATGCAGCTAACCCTGGCGATGGCGTTGAAGTCAGCGCAGTACTTGGTCCCTGGTACCGCACCTACTTCACCGGCGTTGGACGCGTTCTTTAATTCCGCTTCACTAGCGCGAGTACAGCTGCTCAATAGCGTCTTGGTAATGACGCATCACCACTGAGCGCTTCAATTTCAAGGATGGCGTGATGTGACCGTCAGCTTCAGTCCAATCGTGATCCAAGATCACAAACTTCTTGATCGCTTCTGCATGTGAAACTGCGGAGTTGGCATCGTCAACTGCACCTTGAATCTCAAGAATGAGTTCTGGATTGTTGATGTATTCGGCGACAGTTCCACCAGCAGGTTTCCCGTGCGCGGTAAGCCACGCGGGAAACGCTTCTTGGTCAATGGTGATGATTGCTGCGATATACGGCTTGGCTTCGCCAACAACCAAACAGTTTGATACCAACCAGTGAGCACGAATGCGATCCTCAAGAACTGCTGGAGCAACGTTCTTGCCGCCTGCAGTAACGATGATCTCTTTCTTGCGGCCCGTGATTGATAGGAATCCGTCATCATCAAGGGTTCCTATGTCACCTGTGTGGAACCAACCGTCTGCAGTAAACGCATCCGCGGTAGCGCGCTCATTGTGTAGATAGCTAGTAAAAATCTGCCCACCTTGGGCCATGATTTCGCCATCCTCGGCAATGCGAATCGTTGTCCCCGGCATCGGAGTTCCCACAGTGCCAATTTTCACAGCGTTTGGATGGTTGGCAGCAATCGCCGATGTGGTTTCTGTGAGCCCATAACCTTCAAAGACTTCAAGACCAATGCCGCGGTAGAAGTGCCCAAGTCGTGTTCCCAGTGGCGCGCCACCAGAAATTGCATACATGACCTCGCCACCCATTGCGGCGCGAATCTTTTTATAGACCAATACATCAAAAAGCTTGTGTTTAATTTTCAGCGAAAGTGAATGCGACCCTCGTTCAATCCCCTCGCTGTAGCGAATGGCAACCGAGACCGCTGAATTGAAGATCTTTCCCTTGCCGTCGTTCTGAGCTTTTTGGGCGGCAGTGTTGTAGACCTTTTCAAAGACGCGCGGCACAGCCAAGATGAATGACGGCTTGAATTCTTGAAGTTCAGGAACCAATGTTGCAGTGTCAGAACAAAAGCCCATCACGGTTCTACATTTCACGGCAGCTAGTTCAATGATGCGACCGAACACGTGTGCAAAAGGCAAAAAGAGCAATGTTGAAGAGCTCTCGTCGCGCAGGATGTGTCCGAAAGCTTCAATTGCTCCATCAACTTCAAAGACCCAGTTACCTTGAGTTAGTACGCAACCCTTTGGGCGACCAGTGGTTCCCGACGTGTAAATGATGGTTGCGGTGTCGTTCAGGCCAACACGTTGTTGACGTTCATCAAGTTGAGCATCAGAAATATTTGAGCCGACTTGCTTAAGAAAGGCAATGCATCCGTCATCGATAACGAGCGCGTGAGTGACATCAGGTAATGACTCAGCAATAGGTTCAAAGAGCTGCTTGAGTTTGTCGCCTTCCAAAATGATGGCGACTGCACTTGAGTCCTCCAAAATCCATTGCACTTGATCTGCTGACGAGGTTTCGTAGATTGGCACACTCGCTGCACCGGCGTAGCCAATGGCGTAGTCGAAGAGTGTCCATTCGTACCGGGTGCGTGACATCAATGCGATGCGTTGGCCAAACTCCACACCGATGGCTATGAGTCCTTTGGCGATCGCTCGCACTTCATCGTGGAATTGCGCACAGGTCACATCCGTCAGAGAGAAACCCTCGCGGACGCGAAAGGCGACGCGATCGGGGTGGGTTTGGGCATTGGCAATGATGTGACTTGCCAGATTTGGGGCGCTCGGTGATCCCGTCGGACCGGGTGAGGAGAACTCCTGCAGCATGCTTGGCTCCTCATTTCTTGGGCTAGGCAGCCACATTGAATCCGATAGCCGTCACCGTACGCGATCCGAAGAGCTAAGTGCAGGTGATCACATGGCATTGTGACCTCGTGGTTTCTATCCACGTCGTTTCCGACGTTCACGGTGCAGCAGCTGCCCTCGAGGGTGCAGCGGTGGGGAGCGACGTGTTCGTGTGTCTGGGAGATCTGATCTTGTATCTCGATTACGAGGATCCCTCCCAAGGTATCTACGCGGAGCTCTTTGGTGAGGAGCATTCACGCGCCTACATCACGGCTCGCACCGCAGGTCGTTTTGAGGATGCGCGTGAATTGAGTGCTGCGGCATGGGCGCGACTTGGCATTGTTGATCCGCAAGATCGTAGGCATGCAATGGAGTCGCATATTCGGAAACAATATGAAGCGATGTTCGCCACGATGCCTCAACCAGCATTGATGACGTACGGAAACGTTGATTTACCAGCCCTTTGGGATGAGTATCGAAAGCCGGGACATCGCCTCGTTGATGGGGAAGTAGTTGAGGTTGACGGCCTAAAGCTGGGATTTGTTGGCGGTGGGTTAATGAGCCCGATGCGCACTCCGTATGAAATAGCGCCTGAGGCCTACGCCGCGAAGCTTGATCAACTCGGACCAGTCGATGTCTTGTTCACCCACATACCTCCGCAGATACCTGAATTGACCTACGACGTCGTAGCTCGGCGCTTTGAATTGGGCAGCAGTGCAATCAACGCTTACATTGAGCGGGTTCAGCCGCGTTTTCATTTATTTGGTCACGTACATCAGCCTCTCAGTCGGCGAACACGTCTAGGGCGCACTGAATGCATCAACGTAGGTCACTTCCACGCCAAGGAAGTTCCTTATGTTTTACAACTGGAGGAACCTCGTGGCTGACCGCACCGAATCAACAATCGTGATGAACGCTTCCGCGGCAGCAATTTTGGGTGTTATTGCAGATCTTGAGGCGTATCCACAATGGAGTGAAGGCATTTCTTCAGTTGAGGTACTGGCCACCGAAAACAAGCGTCCAGTGCTAGCGCGGTTCGTCCTTGACGCTGGCATCATCAAAGACACCTATGAACTTGCCTATACGTGGCATTCGGATGGGGTTGATTGGCATCTCGTTGAGGCAACCGTGTTGTCGTTGATGGACGGTTCGTATTCATTGCGGGAGCTGGGTGAAGGTTCAGTCGAAGTCGCGTACGCGCTCACCGTCGATATTAAGATCCCGATGTTGGGCATGCTGAAGCGCAAGGCCGAGAAAACCATCATTGATACGGCGCTTCAAGGGTTAAAAGCTCGGGTGGAACGAGGATGACACTGCTCTTGGTGAGTGGAGTTGGCGGCTCAGGTGTCACCACAGTTGCTCAAGGAATTGCTCGCGTATTGCGAGACGAGGGGCAAACAACAGTTGAAATCACTTCGGCCTTGGCTGCACCCCTTGGCACTTCGCAAGTGTGGTCAGACGCAGTTGCAACCTTTGGTGTTTGGCTTAAAGGTATTGGATCATCTGCAATCTCCTCGAATGAAGTCGAAGGTCTCATTGGAATCAATGAGCTGATTACGGGTGTGATGGTTGCAGATGCGGTGGGCAACTCAAATATTGATGTCGTGGTGTGGGATATGGGCTCAACTCGTGAAGCATTACGAACCTTGCAGTTGCTCGACACTATTCCGGTGCTTCTGGATCGACTTCTCACTGGCCCAGCGGCGGCGCAGTTATCTGCACCTAATCCCGATGAACTCATTGCGGCTTGGTACGGCCTGGTAACTCATGTTGGTGCAGCACGAGATGCAGTCAGTGCAGCGCAAAGTGTGCTGGTGGGAACTGCGCGTGATGCCGATGCGCTGATTGCAGCGAGCGGCACTTTGCGTTTATACGGATGCGCACCTGCCGCAGTTGTGCTGAACAAAATGCCGATACTGAACAACAATGATGCAAAGGCAATGCGTCGCACATTAAACGAATGCGTCGAACGGGTTGATGGCATTGGCGTACCAGTGGTGATGCTGCCCGAACGTTCCCAGGGTTCACCAAAACCAGCGAAGGTTGCCAAGTGGCTGGGCCCGCTCACTGATGTGTTGATGGCAGACGGCAGCGCGCCTTCAGAATTCTGGGTTATGCGGGAAACCAAAAAAGGCTACGCACTGAGTATGGAGCTACGTGCCGGTGCTGAAGTTCAGGTTGGTCGTCGAGGTGATTACGTGTTAGTTGTGTGCGACGGGCACAGGCGACAACTTGAACTCCCTGCAGTGCTCAAGCGCTGCATAATTTCTGGTGGTGGAATGGTTGGAACTGCACTGGTACTGAAGTTTGTGCCAGATCCCAACCTTTGGCGGGAGCAATCATGAGTGGGAGTAAGCCATGGTGGTTTTCTGGGGAAGACTCCTCAAATAGCAACTTTGATTTAGGTGGCATTGCAAGTGGCGCGCAACAGATCGTCGAGTGGGCTCGTGATTCGTTGTTGGCTACGCATCAAGCGCATGTGAATCCTGCAGATCATCCGACGTGTTTGCTGTGCAAGGCAATGCAATTGTTTCAACAGTCGCCAAATACTTCCGTTGCTCAAGATGATGAGCCGTTTACTTGGATTGACTTAGATCCACCAAAGTAATGGTGGATTACACAACGGCTCCATCGTTGTCACCATCGTTTCGTTCATCTGAATGACGGGCAATCAGTGTCACAAATCCAATGGCTGATGCGGCCACGGCAATACCGGAAATAAATTTTCCCCATCCAAAGATGTTGGACAGCATCAAGATCACAGGGCCACCAAGTGCGCCTGCCCATGCAAATCTCGCTATTGGATGTGAGGGAAGTTCAAGGGGGCCTGGATCGGGAGCTTGGAATTCTTCATGAGTGTCATCAAGGAGCGCATCGATGAATAGCTCATCTGAGTCTGGGTCCGGCTCAGATTCGGGGAGGGGTTCAGCAGGTGTGGTTGGGGGAGTGATGAAGGTATGACGGACTAAATGCGGATCTTGGGAAAGATCGGCAACGATCGCGGCCCATGCCGCCTGCTCATCGGGCACGCCGGAGTTTGAGCTCACGGATGGCTGCCGAACTGAACGTTCATGGCGATAGTCTGCCACTTCTAGGGCAACCTGCCCTGAAGCCTTGGTAGGAGTGATGTTCGGTGATGTACTGGTTCTTTAAGTACTTAATCATTGGACCCTGGCTGCGCATTTTGTTTCGCCCGTGGGTTGAAGGTCTAGAAAATGTTCCCAAGGAAGACGCGGCGATCATGGTCAGCAATCACGTGTCGTTTTCCGATTCGTTCTTTTTGCCACTCGTCGTGCCTCGCCATATCGCTTTCCTGGCAAAGAGCGAGTACTTCACAGGCAAGGGCATAAAGGGCTGGCTGACCAAATCCTTTTTCGCAGGTGTGGGGCAGGTGCCCATCGATCGCTCAGGAGGACGGGCCAGCGAGGCCGCACTGCGTACTGCTCAGCGGATCTTGCGTGGCGCAGGATTACTGGGGATTTACCCAGAAGGCACCCGTTCACCCAATGGCACCTTGTTCCGTGGTCGCACGGGGGTTGCCCGAATGGCCTTGGAATCACAGGTTCCCATCGTTCCAGTCGCGATGATCAATACGTACGAGATTCAGCCACCTGGGGCCATCAAGCCAAGCTTGGGGCGCGTTGGTATCCGTATTGGCACGCCGATGGACTTCAGCCGGTACTACGGACAAGAAGAGGATCGCTTCATTCTTCGCTCGGTCACTGACGAGGTCATGTATGCCGTGCAGACCCTTTCAAAGCAGCAGTACGTCGATATCTATGCCACCAAGGCCAAGGAACTCATCGCTCGCGGCTTACCTGCGGACGCAACCAGCGTCGGATCGCAGGACGACTAATTAGATAACCCTTCAGGAGTCGTGTACGGTTGTCTGTGACAGCGGTTACATTGCCCGGTCGGCCTGACCGGCGAAGGGAGCATCTCATGCGCGTTGGAGTCCTCACTGGCGGCGGCGACTGCCCAGGTTTGAATGCCGTGATCCGCGGAGCGGTCCGTCGGGGCATCGCTGACTATGGCTATGAATTCGTGGGTTTCCGTGACGGCTGGCGTGGCCCACTTGAAGGCGTCACGATGCCATTGGACATCGCAGCAGTGCGTGGGATCTTGCCTCGTGGCGGCACCATTCTTGGCTCATCGCGCACCAACCCCATCAAGGTTGAGGGCGGCATTGAGCGCATCGAGAAGAACCTCAAAGAACTTGGCATCGACGCATTGATCGCCATCGGTGGCGAAGACACCCTGGGTGTTGCAACCAAGCTCACCGAACATGGTTTCCACGTTGTGGGTGTCCCAAAGACCATTGACAACGACCTCAGCGCAACGGACTACACGTTCGGCTTTGACACCGCAGTAACCATTGCAACCGAAGCTATTGACCGTTTGCACACCACTGCAGAGTCACACCACCGTATTTTGATTTGTGAAGTGATGGGTCGCCACGCTGGCTGGATTGCTTTGCATGCTGGCATGGCCGGTGGCGCCAATGGCATCTTGATTCCAGAAGTGCCATTCGACATGGATGAAGTCGTGGGCTGGGTTGAGTCACGTTTTAAGGCCAGCTATGCGCCGATCATTTGCGTATCCGAAGGTGCGCTGCCAGTAGGTGGAAACTTGGTTACCAAGGATCAGACTCTGGACGCATTCGGTCACGTCAAGCTCTCAGGCATTGGCGAATGGCTTGCAACGGAGATCGAGGCACGTACTGGTCATGAGGCCCGCACCACGGTGCTCGGCCATATTCAGCGTGGTGGCACACCAACGCCATTTGACCGAGTTCTCGCTACTCGCTTTGGTCTCAATGCCATTGAGGCAGTCAAAGATGGCGACTGGGGCAAGATGGTGGCCCTCTCAGGAACGGACATTGTTCGTGTTCCGCTTGAGGCTGCAACTGGCGTCTTGAAGACCGTGCCACTTGAGCGTTACGTGGAAGCATCAGCGTTCTTCGGGTAATCCCGAGGATTTCGCAGCTGACGACCTGCAATACCCTTACCTGTATGACGGCTCCCATTTCACAGGTTTCCTCGGCTTTAATTTGGCCGGATTTGCCTGCGTATCAGCAGCCGCCTTGGCCAGATGCAACTGAATTAGCTGCAGCTGTGGCCGAACTCAGCGTGCTACCCCCTTTGGTGTTTGCCGGTGAATGCGATCAGCTTCAGGACCGATTGTCCGCAGCGGCCTTGGGTCATGCCTTTGTACTCATGGGTGGCGACTGTGCTGAAACTTTCGAGGCCAACACCGCCAATTCAATCCGCGCCCGCCTGCAAACAGTGCTGCAAATGTCGGTCATTTTGACCTACGCCGCATCGATGCCAGTGGTCAAGATGGGCCGTATGGCTGGTCAGTACTTCAAGCCACGCAGCAAGCCGATGGAAACTCGCGACGGCGTTGAGTTGTACTCATACTTCGGTGATGCCGTGAACTCAATTGAGTTCGATGAGGCAGGGCGTCGCCCGGATGCGCAGAATCTGGTTCGCGCCTACAACGCGTCAAGTGCTGCGCTGAATCTTGTTCGCGCATTCACCCAGGGTGGATATGCAGACCTACGCCAGGTGCACTCTTGGAACCAAGACTTCGTACGCGATTCCCAAGCGGGGGAGCGTTATGAAGCGATGGCTGCCGATATTGATCGCGCGCTTGCTTTCATGCACGCCTGCGGAGCTAATCCTGATGAGTTCCAACGCGTTGAGTTTTATGCTGCTCATGAAGCATTGTCTATTGACTACGAACGTGCCTTGACGCGTATTGATTCACGTACCGGACACCCTTATGACGTATCAGGTCACTTTGTGTGGATCGGTGAGCGCACCCGTCAGCTTGATGCTGCGCATGTGCAGTTCGCAGAGACCATTCATAACCCAGTCGGAGTCAAGGTTGGGCCTACGGCAACTCCTGAAGAAGTACTTGAAATTGCTCAACGCCTGAATCCTGATCGTGTGCCGGGTCGATTGACCTTCATCATCCGCATGGGTGCTGGAAAGGTTCGCGGAACCTTGCCAGCGATTGTGCAAACGGTTGAAGACAGTGGAATTCCAGTGGTGTGGGTCTGTGATCCAATGCACGGCAACACACGTGAAGCAGCGTCAGGTCACAAAACGCGTTCATTCGATGACATCATCGATGAAGTCAAAGGTTTCTTTGAGGTGCACCGCGCAATTGGCTCACACCCAGGTGGCCTGCACATTGAGCTCACTGGTGATGACGTCACTGAATGCGTCGGAGGCACTGGTGGAGTGTTGGAAACCGGACTTGGTGAGCGTTATGAAACAGCTTGCGATCCGCGCTTGAACCGTGAACAAAGCCTCGAGCTCGCGTTTCTCGTTGCAGACATGCTCATTCAGAAGTAACTCATGCAGATCGAAACCTTTCAAGTTTTCGATCGCCCATTCACAGTGGTGGTAGTTGATGGTGTCGTAGTGCAAGGCACGTTCGACCGAGTTGCAGGAGTTCGTAACGGAATTCCTGCGCATATCAGTGAAGTAATGCAGAGGTATCTCGCTGGAGATGTAGATCTCTTGACTACCGTTGCTGTGCAACAGTCAGGTTCACCTTTTCGTCAACGGGTTTGGGAATCGATGCGAGATATTCCAGCGGGTGAGGTTGCGACGTACGGTGAGTTAGCTACAGAAGCAGGCTCACCTGGCGCTGCTCGCGCTGCGGGAACGGCCTGTGGCAGTAACCAAATCGCCTTATTTGTGCCATGTCATCGAGTAGTTGCCAGCAACGGCATTGGTGGATATCAATTTGGTTTAGATCTGAAACAGGACTTATTGGAGTTTGAAGCTAGATCACGCTGATAGTGACGGTACTGCCCTTGGGAACTTCAGTACCTGCCGCAGGGTTTTGTGAATAGACACGATTGAGTGGCGTTGCCTGACCGGCAATGACTTTGACCCTGAGCCCGAGTTTGCGCAAGGCTGCAACAGCTTCACTGCGACGCATGTCAATGAGTTTTGGAACTACGACCGGTGGCGGACCATCAGAAACCAGCAGTTGCACACCTGTTCCAGAATTAACGGTGGTGCCAGCAGTCGGTGTTATAGAAAGTACTCGCCCTTTTGGCGCAGTTTCTGAGTATTCACGTGTGACAGTCGCTTCTAATCCAAGAGCCTTAAGTTCGGCTGTTGCTCCAACGAGTTTCTTGCCAACGACATCGGGAACAGCAACGGGTTGCGGCCCCTTCGAAATCAAAAAGTTGATCACAGTGTCACGCTTGATGCTTGTTCCGGAAGCGGGATCAGTGCCGGCAACTGTTCCCAGTGGTGCGGTGTTATCAAAGACCTGAGTTTGCGAACCAACGGTGACGGGCAAGGCGCTTAATGCTGCTGTTGCCGCCGCTGGGGTTTTGCCATGAAGGTCAGGAACGGTGTAACGCTCGGGGCCTTTGGAAACAGTTGCTGAGACTGCACTGTTTTCTTTGACGCCATCACCTGCAGCAGGATCTGTCGAGAGCACCGTGTTTGCTGGAGTTGTTTCGCTGAATAGTTCGCTAGCAACCTCCAAAGACAAGCCGCTTGTGGCCAGAGTTGCGCGAGCAGCTTCGACTGACTGCCCGACCACGTTTGGTGTGGGCACCTTGCTTCCGAGCGAATTTGCTACGAACCAGCCCGCCAATATGGCCACTGCGATGGAGCCGATAGCAATGATCGCTGCAATGACTCGGCGTGACGCTCGTTTTGGTCGTTGAGTAAAGAGCCCACCAACATTGGACGGCGGTGTTGGTGGCGTTAATCGGCCACCTGCAGCCAAGCGTGCATTCGTGCTCGCATCAACAACCAACGTGGTTCGAGTGTCCGCAAAGGGTCGCGGTGCAGGGAGCACAGTGCGTACGCGTCGCACATCACTGAGGAAGTCGGCAGTGTGTTGGTATCGCTGTCCGGCATTGCGGCGTGTTGCGGTGATCACCAACGCATCAACATCTGCCGGGATATCTGACTTGACGGCTGACGGAGGTGAAACATCCTGATTGACATGTTGGTAGGCAATAGAGAGAGGACTTTCACCAGCATGTGGCACCTGCCCGGTCACCATCTCATAGAGCAGGATTCCGGCTGCGTAGATATCAGATCGCTCGTCAGCTTCGCCGCGTTCGACCTGCTCAGGGGATAAATAGGCAACTGTGCCGATGAGTACACCTTGGGTTGCGCTGGTGTTCGAAGTGGCAACAGCGCGAGCCAATCCAAAGTCGGCAACCTTGACGCGACCATCGTCAGAAACCAACACGTTTTCTGGCTTGATGTCGCGGTGCACGAATCCAGCGGCATGCGCTGCAGCTAAACCCTCAAGAATGGGGTCGAGCATGACGAGCGCTTGCTCTGGAGTGAGTGGACCAAAATCGCGCATGATGTCGCGCAAGGTGCGGCCGGGCACATATTCCATGGCCAGGTAAATCAGGCCATCTGCTGCACCTTGGTCAAAGACACCGACGACATGTGGATGGGCCAGACGAGCAGCCGCTCGAGCTTCGCGCTGGAAGCGAGCGACGAAATCAGGGTCATCGGCAAGATGGCGGTGCATAACCTTGAGGGCAACAATGCGATCAAGGCGAACGTCGAGGGCTTCGTAGACCGTCGCCATGCCACCACGGGCAAGCTTTGCCTGCACCAAATAGCGTCCATCGACCATCTGGCCGACGAGTGCATCAGGTTGCAGATCCATTTGGGCCAGTCTAGGTCGACGGGTGCTTCAGTGCCTGCTCCCACACGCTGCCGAAGTGGGCGCTGAGCGATTCCCGTGCTGCTGCAATTCGCCCAACAGAACCAGTGACTTCCAGAATCGTAGTGACGGTTGCAAGTTCATCAGCGATGTCTGTGATGAGCCAATCAGCGGCCTCCCGGAACTGCGGGCCATCGTGTTGTCCAGGTTCGGCCACCCACGGGATATCAGGACGACACCACAAAACTGCGTCGTAATGGGCGGCGTACTCAAGGGCCTGTGTGTGTAATGAGGCGTCTTTGAAGTACAACTGACTGTAAATAGAGGTCATGGTGGTAGCCGGATCGCACAGGATCGTGGCGGTTGGATTTTCGTCAATCGCGATGAGTTCGCGATCCCGTTGGGCTTGCATGACTTCGCGCTGTTCATTTCGTAATGGCGTGCGGCCGTGTTCGTCGACGAAGGTTCGCAGGGCCTCAGAGACCACAACACCATGGGTGGCAGCCGCCAGTGCTCGAGCGAGCGTGGTTTTGCCCGTTGATTCGCCACCGATCAAGGCAATGCGCAGTTGCGTACCCACTATGCGAGAGTAGTGCTCATGTCGCACTTGGCGTATGTAGGCGTTCTGGTCTGCATCGTGTTGGGCAGCGGGTGGTTGGAATTCTTTCTGCGCACTCATGTGTTGCAGCGTGGTTGGCGATTCCTGCTGTGCATCATTCCGGGCTTGGTGCTATTCGTCGCTTGGGATGCGTACGCCATTGCCCAAGGTCATTGGTTCTTCGACCTCGATCATTTGCTCGGGTGGCGGGTGATCGCGGGAGTGCCGATTGACGAAGTTCTGTTTTTCATCGTGGTGCCCCTTGCGTCAGTGTTGACCCTGGAAGCCGTCCGCTCAGTGCGCGGTTGGTCGGTAGGGGATGAGGGTGACTCATGACCTACACGCACATTGGAATCCTGGCAGTCATTGCTGTGGTGCTGATTGATCTCTTCGGATTTCGCACCAAACTCGTCACGCGGCGTGTGTTTTGGGTTTCTTACGTCATTATTTTCGTTTTCCAACTGTTGACCAATGGCGTACTCACAGGATTTCGGATTGTGCGCTACTCGGGTGACGCGATTGTGGGTTCATCTACGCCCCTCGACAGTCCACCGCCGTTTCTTGGCGACGGCCGAGTGATATTTGCGCCGGTGGAAGATCTATTTTTTGGTTTTGCGCTTGTGCTGTTGACGTTGGTGATGTGGGTGTGGCTGGGTCGAATTGGCGTGCAACGCACTCCTAACGCGGGACCACCTCGCTGGCGCAAATAGCACCAGGCCCAAATTGACGTCGAGCCTTGCGAGCTTTGAACCAAGCCGGAATCGCGATACCTAGGCGTCGGCGCATAGGAACAGTGGCCCGTTTGATAAACACTTCATAGTCAATACGTTCAACCTCATCCACAATCCCGCAATACAGGATTCGAGCAGCTTCAATACAAGGCTGGGCGGCGGGATGCAACATGGAAATTCCGATTTTTGATTTTTCTTCGAGTGCTCGCACTCGCGCAATTTGATTCTTCAGCGCTTCTCGTAATTGCGCAGTCATGACGCGTTGTTCGAGATCCTCACGAGTGACCCCGAATTCCCTTAATTCTGCCAGGGGCAGATATACGCGGCCGCGGTCGAGATCTTCACCAACGTCGCGAATGAAGTTCGCAAGTTGGAAGGCAATTCCAAGATCTTGAGCATAGGTAAATGCGGCCTGTTCGGATGGTTCCAAAATAGGGACAACCTGCAGGCCAATCACTGCTGCAGATCCATATACATACGTGAACAAATCGTCGAAGGTTTCGTACTCGGTGACGGTGAGGTCCATAGTCATTGAAGTGAAAAAGGCTTCGAAGTATTCGCGGGGGATTGCCCAGCGCACTGCAGTGTCGACGACTGCTCGGCAAATGGGATCGTCGGAATGACCTCGATCAAGATCGGCAAAAAATGTTGCAGACCAATCGCGCAGCCAGGCAGCGCGCTCAGTTTCGGTTTTGCCTGATTGCATGTCATCGACGATTTCATCCGCATAGCGAGCCAACCCATACAGCGCATGCACGAAGGGCCTTTTCGATGGAGGTAAAAGCAAGGTAGCGAGGTAGTAGGTCTTGCCGTACTGCTTATTGAGTTCCTTGCATCGTAAGTACGACATTCGAACTATGGGATCAGAAATGCCAGCGGCATTAAGTTCGCGAATGCTCATGCGCGACTTTTCTCGCGTGTATCGGCATTCAAGATGAGTTGGCGCTCACGTGGGCTAGCCAAACTCACAATACTGACAACGGCCAGAGCAATGACAAATGCAATGAGATCTGACCAGTCCCACACATTGTCTGAGGCGGTACTGGCTTCAACCATGCCGTGAATGATGAGCACGATTGTGAGGAGTACCGCGATTCTGCGTTCGCGAATACTCACGCCTGCGGCAGCGAAAAGAGGCAGTGCCCATAACACATACCAAGGGTGAACGACGGGCCCAAGAATGACTAAGACGCCAAAAGCAATGGCGGCACCGCGTAACGGTGTGCGGCGATCTGATGTCAGGATCAACCAAATGATGATTGCAAGTGAGGCAACAGTTCCTAGCGTATGCACCACATTGATGACGCCATAGGCATCTGCGGTGAAGCCTAAGAAGGTTGTGATGCCGCCAATGATTTGACCAATGGCAGTCGTGGGTGAGAGCCAAGTGAGCACGCTGCCCGGTGTGCCAAATGCGGCGGAAATAACGCCGTAGCCAGAGCCAACCACGAGATAGACACAAATAATTGCGATGAAGGCAGCAAGGCCGGTCAAGAGCCAGGCCTTGATCTTCTGGCCCCAACGTGCGCCAATGCCAGCGAACTGCAACCCAATAAACGGTAACGCCAAAAGCCCAATCGGCTTCACGGTTGCAGCAAGTCCAATTAATGCCGCACTCCACAAGCATTGTTGACAGGTACCCAAGTACAACGCCAGCACAATGAGGCCGACCATGATCGCGTCATTGTGTGCCCCTGATACGAAGTGCATAAGTACGAGTGGATTGAGGACGCCAAGCCACAGAGCATTTGAACCTTCAACGCCATAGGCCTTGGCGAGCTTAGGTAGATAGATAGCCATGAGAGCCACACCCACAAGTGAGGCAAGGCGGAACAGGATTCCTGCCAGGTAGGCGTTGGGGTGCGCAACAGATGAAATGGTGCGTTCAATCATTAAGAAACTTGGTCCGTAGGGTGTCGGCGATTCGGTCCACATGGGATCTGCGCCGATATCAAACCACCCTGGCAAATTGCCGACGCCAGTAGTGGTCGGATCCGCCCCCGTTTCAAAGAGTCGTCCCTGTGCGTAATAGGAGTACACATCTCGACTAAACAGTGGTGGCGCAGCAATGAGCGGCACGATCCACATCAACAAGACCCATTGCAGTTTTCGTACCGGCCATGCATCACGGTGATAAAGATCAGACCCAATGAGCAGCCATGCTTGCAGTAGTACTGCAACACCAATCAGCACCAAGCTGCGGGCAATGAGGGAACCAGACGTGGTGCCGCGTAGCGCGTCAACGATGGGGTTGGTGAGGAGATCTGTGGTTCCTGGAAGCCAGCCAACACCGAGTGCACCGACAGCTATGCACGAAGTGCCGATGAAGCCGGGCAGTCCGTGGCGCAATAACAGGTGCGATGTTGGCAAGGTTGCAGGGTTTGACACAAGCATTACCGTGCTATTGGCCCAGTGATGCGTTCAGCGGCTAAACGCCCAGAGATCAACACCATCGGCACACCAACACCAGGGCGTGTTCCTGAGCCGGTAAACACTACGTTTTGACCCCAAAGATTTCCGGGGCGAAAAGGTCCGGTCTGGCCAAAAGTGTGCGACGAAGCAAAGGGTGCACCGCGTTCCATGCCGCGGGCTTGCCAATCAAGTGGCGTGGTGATGTTTTCAACTTCAATTGCATTCGTGAAATCGCGGTATCCACGCTCCTCGAGTACACGGCAAACTTCGTCGCGATAGCGCGGACCTTCTTTGATCCAATCAATATCAGCATCGAGGTTTGGTGTTGGGAATAAGACGTAGTACACCTCTTTGCCATCAGGTGCTAACGACTTGTCTGAGAATGTTGGGTTTGTGACGAGCAAACTCGGGTCAGACATCAACTTGCGATCGCGAATGATGTCGTCGAATACGCCTTTCCACTTTTTGCCGAAGTGGATGTTGTGGTGCGCGATCGAGTTGTAGCGGGCGGAGGACCCGGCGAGGAATAAGAAACATGAAGGGGAGTACTTCAAGCGACGAATTGACCACGGCTCAATGCCTAGGAGATCGCGAAAGGCAACCGGAACGTCAGGGTTCAGTACTACGACGTCGGCAGGAATGCGTTCGCCATCGGAAGTAATTACCGCGGTGGCGCGATCGCCAATTCGTTCGACTTCAGTCACTTCGACGTTGTATCGGAAGGTCACACCATGAGCCTGCGCGGCTTGCGCCATGGCCTTTGGCACCGCGTGCATTCCGCCTTTGGGTGCAAACACTCCCGCAACTGAATCCATGTAGGCAATCACTGCATAAATGGCGAGAGCGTCATACGGCGAAAGTCCTGCATACATTGACTGGAACGAGAAGACACGTTGAGTGCGCGGATCCTTGAGGTATTCCTCGACCTTGGGAGCCAGGCGCCGGAAGCCGCCGATGGCAGCAAGGCGTGCAAGATTGGTGGTGAGTAGATCAAGTGGCGAATCGATGTTGCGATCGATGAAGTCTTTCATTTCATACTTGTAGAGCTCGGTTACAAACTCAACGTAACGGCGATAGCCATCTGCTTCTTGCGGCCCGATGACGTTGTTGATTTCCTGTGTCATCTCATCGGTATTCGAATGCACGTCA
>CANFTO010000028.1 GCA_947449945.1 Actinomycetota bacterium
ACAATGCCCCGGTCCATGATGTCGCCCGAAAGCTCAGGTGGCGTGCGATCAAGGGTCGCTTTAACAGCTGAAACGATTGCGTTCACCGGTTCGTCAATTGCACGACGAATTTCTTCTGCAGAAACCACGATTGTGCGAGGTAAGCCGGTAATCAAATCTCGTCCACGAATTTCTGCATGAGGTTCATCTGGCATTGGAAAGGCTGATCCAATCGCCATTTTGATTTCTTCAGCAGTGCGTTCACCAAGCATCAATGAGTACTCGCGCTTTACATAATTAATGATCGCGTTATCAAGTTCATCGCCGCCAACACGTACCGACAAACTTGTGACGATGCCACCAAGTGAAATCACAGCAACTTCAGAGGTGCCACCACCGATGTCAACAACCATGTTGCCTGTTGGCTCGTGCACTGGAAGGCCTGCACCAATAGCTGCAGCCATCGGTTCTTCAATGATGAACACCTTGCGTGCGCCAGCTGCGTAACCCGCGTCTTTCACTGCACGCTGTTCAACGCCAGTAATACCTGATGGAACACAAATGATCAGCCGTGGCTTAGCCAAATGACGACGGCGATGCACCTTTTGAATGAAGTAGCGAAGCATGCGCTCGGTGGTATCGAAGTCTGCGATCACACCATCTTTGAGCGGTCGAATCGCAACAATGTTGCCTGGGGTGCGGCCGATCATGCGCTTGGCCTCTGAGCCAACAGCCAAGATTCCGCCAGTGTGGTTATTGATCGCTACAACGGAAGGCTCGTTGAGCACGATTCCGCGACCGCGCACGTAGACCAAGGTATTGGCCGTGCCTAGGTCGACGGCCATATCGCGGCCGACGAACGAAGACGAAGCTGAAGCCATGGGGAAGTGGCCCTTTCCAAAGTGGTCGAATTGCCTATCTTACGCACCTGCCAGTGATTAGACAGCACCGTCAATCCGGGCTGCCCGAGCAACTTCGAGCTCGCGCAAGCGGGTTTCGAGGCGATCGGCCACCTCCGGTGAGGCTTCAAGGGCGAACGCGGCGGTGACCACAGCGCCAAGATCGGCCCGATAATCGTGGCCCAGACTCTTGAAATCCCCTGGCTTCACATCAGTGGCATAGAGCACGTCAACAAGCACCTGCGCCCACGTCA
This sequence comes from Actinomycetota bacterium, assembly GCA_947449945.1. GTDB lineage: Bacteria > Actinomycetota > Actinomycetes > S36-B12 > S36-B12 > UBA11398. The sequence continues at coordinate 1,133 of CANFTO010000028.1, forward strand.
CCACCGGCTTCCAGGTCATGTCTGCAGGGATATTTCGGCCGCGGGGCTTATCTGGCATCAGCCACAAAGGGCACTCGTTGAGCAATTCAGGTCGGAATCGGACGACGGGATCGCCGTCGTGCTCCAAGAACCACACACGTGGGCGATTTGTCAGGTCTGTAGGTATTTGTAATGGATTATCGACCGTGACTGAAGAGTCGGCGCAACGGGCATGGAACTCATCGGCAACCTTGCCGCCAGGGGTTCCCACCCACAATGCCTGAGCAATCCCGTATGCATCAAGATCAACAAGACCAGCAGGAACTGCCGCTTCTTGCACCTTTGCGCCAAGGCTTTCGCCGTACAGCAGCAAGCGAGGCTTGGTTGGACGATCGCGGAGTTCAGCAACGATCGCATCAAGGAGTTCCCGCTGGGTTTGCGATGCAATCGCAACCTTGCCAAGTGACAGGAACGAGGGCAGTAATCCGTAACCAATCGCAACGGAAGCCGCATCGCCATGAGTCAAGATTTCCAGCACATCAACAGGAGTGCTGTTGGCGTAACCCGATCCTGCTGGGGCTTGGATCAACAAATGTGCGCGGTCAAAGGCACCGGTGCGATGGAGTTCTTCCATTGCGAGCTGAACGCGCTCAGCAACGGTTGGTGCGGAGTCCACACCTATAAAAACCCGCACAGGTTCAATGACACGAGCCTTGCCAGTCACAACCTCAACATCGTCTGCAGACGTGACTGTGCCAACAAAACGTGCGCCCTCGCGCCCAAGGGTCTGATGAGGAACCGCTGAAGCAGTAGATCCAGTAACTAATGGATCAGTCGGTGCATCTGCGAAACCTGGATCAAGCGCACGACTCTTTTCAGCAAGACCAGCAAATACATTGCCCGCTGCGTACTTCCCAGCAACGCCAGCTACAGCAAATATCCCTGCTGTGGCAACGAGTGCAGCAGGAATTCGCTGCGGTCGACGAGCCGCAGCAATCAATAGATCAACACCAACACCCGACAGTGTTCCCGTTAATCCACCAAGTGCACCAGGGAATGAATCACGCACCTTTGTTGGCCATGGCACGAGAGTCGCACCACGCGCTTTGGCACCAACAACTCCGCCAACAGTCGTGCCCACACCGAGCCCAAGTACGGAGGGACGCATGATTTACAGACCTGGGAAGAAGAGTGCAATTTCACGTGCTGCTGATTCAGGTGAATCTGAACCATGGGTCACGTTCTCTTGCATCTCGGTTGCGAGGTCACCACGAATGGTGCCTGGGTTCGCCGCTGCTGGGTTTGTTGCACCCATCATGTTGCGCCACTGCACGATGGCAGCTTCGCCTTCGATCACTGCGGCAACAAGTGGCCCGCCAGTGATGAAATCAACCAAGTTCTTGAAGAATGGCTTGTCAGCGTGCTCGCCATAGTGAGCTTCTGCAATTTCCTTTGGCAAGGTGCGCATTTCAAGAGCAACGATCTTGAAGCCCTTACGCTCGATACGAGCAAGTACTTCACCGACAAGACCACGGGCGACGCCATCAGGCTTAACCAACACCAAGGTGCGCTCAGACATGTTGCTCCTTATTCAAGAAATTAATGAAGCCTCAGCCTATCGGTGGATTTTGGGCTGCCCGCTCGGCCTTCAAAAGGTCAATGCGACTGCCTTGATGAATCGCCACATACCAAAGCACCACAAAAATCCCACCCATGACGAACATCAACGGCACCAGGAATCCCAGGGCAAGCACTGGAATCTGCAGCAGCCACCCAAAAGTCAGACCCCATGGCCGACGCAGGGTTCCTACTGCCAAGAGGAGCACAACCATCAGCGTGAACCCCAGGGTGAAGATCAACCCAGTGTTGTTGTGATCGCCATTAGTTCCGGCGACTACTACACCTAAGAACACCACAATGGCTTCAAGACCCAATGTGGCTGAACAAAGCACCTTCACTGAGGATGCCGCCTTCCTTTTTGCATCAACTGCTTAGCTTCACCGACCAGCACGATGGAACCGGTGACCAGAACTCCGCCCCCGCCGTACACCGCATCAGCTTCAGCAAGAGTTACTGCCCGATCGAGTGCTTCAGAAAGGTTTTGGGCAACCTGCACGCGATCCTCACCAAAAACCTCATTCGCAATCAATGCCAATGCTTCTGCTGACATCGCTCGCGGTGAGGTTGGTTCTGTGATGATGATCGTCGAAAGGATTGGTTCCAATGGAATCAAAAAATGCATGGGATCTTTATCTTCAAGTACACCGATGATGCCGATCAACGTTGCGAACTCAAATGAATCTTCCAAAGCATGGGCGAGGGCAACAGCACCAGCGGGGTTGTGTGCAGCATCAACAACTACCGTGGGTGTGCGTCGCACAATTTCCAAACGCCCTGGTGAAGTTACTTGATCAAGGCCTGCACGGATCACATCATCGTCAACTGGCGGCTTACCTGCACCCATAAATGCTTCAACAGCACACAATGCGACTGCGGCATTGCGCGCTTGATGTTCACCAAAAAGTGGCACGAATACTTGATCGATTTGCCCACCGATACCAAGCAAACTCAACATTTGCCCGCCAACGGCAATCTGTCGATCGACTACCCCAAAATCAATACCTTCACGGAAGGCAATCGCACCCACTTCAGCAACACGGGCACTCAGGATCGCAGCCGCTGCTTCGTCCTGCCCTGCAAGCACTGCATAGGAGTCAGGCTTGATGATGCCGGCCTTTTCAGCAGCGATCTCTTCGATCGTGTCGCCTAAATAGTTTTGGTGATCAAGTGCGATTGGAGTGATCACGGAAACTTGTCCATGCGCGACATTGGTTGCATCCCACGATCCACCCATGCCCACTTCAATTATCGCTACATCAACAGGTGCGTCAGCAAAGGTGGCAAAGGCCAGTGCCGTCATCACTTCAAAGAATGAGAGTTGTGGACCCCCATCGGCGATGGAGTTTGAATCAACCATGTCGATATAGGGAGCTACGTCGTTCCATACGTGCAAGAAACGATCAGCATCAACAGGTTCACCATCCAGGCAGATTCGCTCACGCGGGTCAATCAGATGCGGTGACGTGAACAAACCTGTGCGCAATCCATATGAGCGCAGCATGATTTCGATCATCCGAGCAGTTGAGGTTTTGCCATTCGTACCTGTCACATGGATCACGGGATAGGCCGCTTGTGGGTCACCCAAGAGGGTGGTCAGCGAGGCGATACGTGACAGCGAGGGCTCAAGCTGACTTTCTGGCCACCGACCCAGCAGGTTTCGCCAGACCTCACTTAGGGCGCTGGACTCTGCTTCACTGGAACGGCTCACGACATAGGAGTCTATGGAGCCTTGGGCCGCTAATAAGATTGCCCACCATGACCGGCACCCGCGTACCTGAAAAGCCCACCCTTGACGGCATTGAGGATCGATGGGCTGGCGTTTGGGATAACCAGGGTCATTACACGTTCGATCGCACGAAGACCCGCGATCAGGTCTTTTCCATAGATACGCCACCGCCAACAGTGAGTGGCTCACTCCATGTTGGTCACGTCTTCTCCTACACCCACACCGACTGCATGGCGCGCTATAAGCGCATGCGTGGCTTTGAGGTTTTCTATCCCATGGGTTGGGATGACAACGGCCTGCCAACGGAACGCCGCGTGCAGAACTTCTACGGAGTGCGCTGCGATCCAAGCCTTCCGTATGACCCTGACTTCACTCCCCCAGCAACTCCAGATGCCAAGCAGCAGGTTCCGATCAGTCGCAAGAACTTCATCGAATTGTGTGAACAGCTCACCGTTGAGGACGAAGTGGTGTTTGAGCACCTGTGGCGTCGACTCGGCCTTTCAATTGACTGGTCGCAGACCTACCAAACCATCGGTCGCAACTCACAACAGGTGAGCCAACTTGCTTTCCTTCGCAACTTAAAGCGTGGTGAGGCGTACCAGGCAGAAGCCCCAACTCTGTGGGATGTCACTTTCCGCACTGCAGTTGCTCAAGCTGAACTTGAGGATCGCGAACGCCCAGGTGCCTACCACCGTATTGGTTTCCCCACCACTGCCGATCCATTGACCAAGGTCTTCATCGAGACCACTCGTCCAGAACTACTCGCTGCCTGCGTTGCACTCGTTGCACACCCAGATGATGAGCGCTACCAACCACTTTTTGGCACAACAGTCACCACTCCACTGTTTGAAGTTGAAGTGCCAGTGCTCGCCCACACCCTTGCTGATCCAGAAAAGGGTTCGGGTATCGCAATGATTTGTACGTTCGGTGACCTCACTGACGTGATCTGGTGGCGTGAACTGCAACTACCTACGCGACCAATCATCGGCTGGGACGGCCGCATCCTTAGCGAAATTCCTGAGTGGATCGCAACAGAGTCGGCGATTTCCCAGTACGAGCACATTGCTGGAGCAACAAGTCACACTGCGAAAGAGCGCATTGTTGCTCGCTTGAATGAAAATGGTGATCTTGTTGGCGAGCCTCGCGAGATCACACACCCAGTGAAGTTTTTCGAAAAGGGTGACAAGCCGCTGGAAATCGTGACCACACGTCAGTGGTACATCACTAATGGCGGACGCGATCCAAAACTTCGCGCTGACCTTGTTGCACGCGGCAGCGAACTGAAGTGGCATCCCGCACACATGAAGGTGCGTTATGAAAACTGGGTTGAAGGGTTGAATGGCGACTGGTTGATTTCTCGCCAGCGGTTCTTTGGCGTACCAATTCCGCTTTGGTACCGCCTTGATGGCGAAGGCAATCCGATCTACGACGAGATCATGATGCCGCAGGAAGCCGACCTGCCTATCGACCCAAGTACCGATGTGCCTGCTGGCTTCACTGAAGATCAGCGCAATGCGCCAGGTGGATTCATGGGTGACCCTGATGTCATGGACACTTGGGCTACGTCCTCCCTTACCCCGCAAATTGCTGGTGGCTGGGAGCGTGATCCTGACCTTTGGGCGCGCGTTTCACCAATGGATGTGCGCCCACAAGCTCACGAAATCATCCGCACCTGGCTTTTCAGCACGGTGGTCCGTAGCCACCTTGAAGACAACCGCTTGCCGTTCCTCAATGCTGCTATCTCGGGCTGGATCCTTGACCCAGATCGCAAGAAAATGAGCAAGTCCAAGGGCAATGTGGTCACGCCAATGAGCCTCCTGGATGAATACAGCGCAGATGCCGTGCGCTACTGGGCAGCCTCGGGTCGCCCTGGTACCGACACCGCTTTTGATGTCGGCCAGATGAAGATCGGTCGCCGTCTTGCGATCAAGATCTTGAACGCCAGCAAGTTCGTCTTAGGTTTGAATGCCACCCAAAACGATGCTGCGATCACCGAAGCTGTCGACAAGGCACTTCTGGCGCAACTTGCCAAAACAGTTGAGCAAGCAACCAACGCATTCGAAGACTTCAACTATGCGCGCGCATTGGAAGTCGCCGAGAGTTTCTTCTGGAATTTCACAGATGACTACGTGGAACTCGTCAAGGTTCGTGCATATAGCGAAACAGATCTCGCAGGTGCTGCATCCGCGAAAGCTGCGTTGGCTACCACCCTTGATGCACTGCTCAAACTCTTCGCACCATTCTTGCCATTCGTCACTGAAGAGGTGTGGAGCTGGTGGCAGGAAGGCACGGTGCACCGTTCCCCTTGGCCAGACTCCTCAACTCTGGCAGCACTTGCAGGCGACGGCGAGGCGGCCATGGTCGCCGATATTGCAGAAGCGCTGTCACAGATTCGTAAGTCGAAATCTGATGCCAAGGTCAGCATGCGAGCAGCAATCGAAACAGCCACCATCGCAGCGAACGATCATGTTGTTCAGCGCCTTACTCTGGCGGCAAAGGATCTTCAAGCCGCAGGTTCAATTGAATCCTTGAACTTTGCTTCGGCCGAGAACATTGAAGTGACGGTCGTTCTCGCACCAGTTGCGCAATAGTTAAATCGCCTCGCAGCGTAACTGGGACGCCCCCCAGAAATCCCAGTGTTGCCACGAGGCGAGTACTTGCAACATAGCGATGTCTAGTGTTTAAGAGATGATCTCTGTGCGTTGCAAATGGGCAACGTCTGACATGACCGGACAATGATGACAGGGCCTGACTGATCGATCTTAGGCCGACTTTTCTTCGCGTTCTTCCTCACGAGGCACCAAGGTTGGATTGGCATTGGCTCGCACCACTTCATCAGTGATGATCACCTTGCCGATATCGGTGCGACTAGGCACGTCGTACATCACGTGTAACAACACCTCTTCAAGAATTGCACGAAGCCCACGAGCGCCAGTACCACGAGCCAACGCCTGATCTGCAATCTCATCGAGAGCAGCTGGGGTGAATTCAAGTTCAACATCGTCGAGATCAAAGAGCTTCATATATTGCTTGACCAGCGCGTTCTTTGGCTCACTCAACACTGCAACAAGTGCTGCACGATCAAGCTTGTTCACTGCAGTGAATACGGGCAGACGGCCAATGAATTCCGGAATCATGCCGAACTTCAACATATCTTCTGGCATCACATGGCTGTAGATATCAAGATCATTGGCATCAACATCTGAGCGCTCTTCACCGAGGTGGTCAAAGGTGAAACCGAGCGACTTCTTACCGAGGCGCTGCTCAATGATCTTGTCGAGACCAGCGAAGGCGCCGCCAACGATGAACAGCACGTTGGTGGTGTCAATCTGGATGAACTCTTGATGCGGATGCTTGCGACCACCCTGGGGCGGAACTGAAGCCGTGGTGCCTTCGATGATCTTCAGCAAAGCTTGCTGAACACCTTCACCTGAAACATCTCGTGTGATCGATGGGTTTTCACTCTTGCGAGCGACCTTGTCGATTTCGTCAATGTAGATGATGCCGGTTTCGGCCTTCTTTACGTCATAGTCGGCAGCCTGAATCAACTTCAGCAGGATGTTTTCAACATCTTCACCAACGTATCCAGCTTCAGTGAGCGCAGTTGCATCGGCAATAGCGAACGGCACATTGAGCATGCGAGCAAGGGTCTGGGCAAGAAGGGTCTTGCCTGAACCAGTTGGGCCAAGTAACAAAATATTGGACTTTGCTAATTCAATAGCATCGTCTTTGGCATTCTCGCCAGCTTGCACTCGCTTGTAGTGGTTGTAGACCGCTACCGACAGCGCCTTCTTAGCAACCTCTTGGCCGATCACATACTGATCAAGGAACTCAAAGATGTCGCGTGGCTTTGGAAGTTCACCAAGGCCAAGTTCAATGGCTTCACTGAATTCTTCCTCAATGATCTCATTACACAGGTCGATGCATTCATCACAGATATAGACGCCCGGGCCAGCGATCAGCTTTTTGACCTGCTTCTGGCTCTTTCCGCAGAAAGAACACTTGAGCAGATCTCCGCTCTCGCCAATGCGTGCCACGCCTATGCCCTTCCAGATGTTCGCGATCCGACCACGCTGACGCTACCTTGCTGAAGCCCTTTGCGCAGAAATAACACGCAGTGCGCTGCAACCCATGTGGCTAGTTGGGCGATTTAGGCCTTACGTGACGCGATGACCTGATCAATCAAGCCATATTCCTTAGCATCAGCCGCCGTCAGGATCTTGTCGCGATCGATGTCTTTGGCCACCTGCTCAGGTGTGCGGCCAGTGTGATGAGCCAGCAGGCCTTCCATCTCTGCTCGCATGCGCAAGATTTCATTTGCCTGAATTTCAATGTCTGAGCCTTGACCGCCACCTTCGGTGTACGGCTGATGGATCAGCACGCGTGCGTGTGGCAGTGCAAAGCGCTTGCCTGGTGTTCCTGCTGCCAAGATCACTGACGCAGCAGACGCTGCCTGACCCAAACACACTGTCTGAATTTGTGGCTTCACAAATTGCATGGTGTCGTAGATAGCTGTCATTGCGGTGTACGAGCCACCTGGTGAGTTGATGTAGATCTGAATATCGCGATCTGGATCCATCGACTCTAGGCACAGCAACTGTGCCATAACATCGTCAGCCGATGCATCGTCAATTTGCACACCCAAGAAAATGATGCGCTCTTCAAACAGCTTCGTGTACGGATTGTGTACCCGCTCGCCATTGGCGTGCTTCTCGCGGAATTCAGGAAGGATGTAACGGCTTTGGGGATTCAGGTAGTTCACTTGTCTTCTCCCTTTGCGCTCTTCTTCGATGATGCAGGTGCATCAGCAGCAGAGGTATACACGTGGTCAATGAGCCCGTAAGCCTTCGCTTCTTCTGGCATGAACCAGCGATCGCGATCAGAGTCTGCTTCGATCGTTGCAAGATCTTGCCCACTGTGATCTGCAATCAACTGAGCAAGGCGCTTCTTCAACAACAACATCTGCTCAGCTTGAATCTTGATGTCAGATGCGGTGCCGCCAATGCCGCCAAGTGGTTGGTGCATCATGATGCGGGTGTTAGGTGTCGCGTAACGCTTGCCCTTAGCTCCAGCACACAACAGAAATTGGCCCATTGATGCGGCAAGGCCCATCGAGATGGTGGCAACGTCGTTTGGAATTAACTGCATGGTGTCGTAAATGACCATGCCCGCTGTGACAGACCCACCTGGGGAGTTGATGTAGAGCGTGATGTCGCGTTCTGGATCTTCAGCCGCAAGCACCTGTAGCTGCTTTGCGATGCGGTTGGAGTTCTCGTCACGTACTTCACCTTCGAGCCAGATGATGCGTTCACGAAGCAACCGCTCGTCGAGCATGTCGCCGAAGCCGGTCATGCCACCGCCGCCTGCCATATATGGGCTGGACGGTGCAGAGAAACTGTTACTCACGCGAACCTCCTGAAGGGAACTGTTCTGACCCTAACCCGTGAAGGGGGGCAGAACTTCCCTAGATGGCCTCGTGTTCGCCGCTAGCCAAATGAAATGAAACGTGGGTGCCGCCAAAAGGCGACACCCACGTAACGAAAACATGTGAAAACTACTCAGCGTCAGCAAAACCTTCGTTGAGTTCTGCCTCTAGAGCCGCTAGGTCAACAGCGTTGCCGTCAGCATCAACCACGGAGACCTGCTTCATTGCCGCAGCGAGTGCCTTGCCGCGACGAATGTCTTGGATTGCCATTGGAACCTGGTTGGCCTGGACCAAGGCTTGCGCGAATTGATCAGGAGCCATGCCGTAGCGAGGTGCGTTCTGCATCAACCATGCCGAAAGCTCTGATTCACCAACTGAGATTTCTTCAGCTTCCGCAATCTTGTCAAGAATGAATTGACTCTTGAGACCGGTGCGTGCCTGTGATTCAACTTCTTCACGGTGAGCATCGTCGCCGCCGTGACCATCGGAGAAGTGATCTTCAACTTCAGCTGTGATGACGCTTTCTGGAAGTGGAATATCAATCAACGCGAGGAGTGCTTCGTGGGTCTTCTCACGAGCTTCGCCTGCCTGCTCAAGCTTCTTCAACTTTACCAGACGCTCGGCAACGTCTGCACGAAGTTCTGCGACGGTGTCGAATTCTGAAGCCAACTGGGCAAAATCATCATTGAGTTCTGGGAGTTCGCGTTCGCGAACTGCTTGAACCTTCACATGTACGACGAGCTCTACGCCAGTCCAGTCACCATTTTGTGGTGTGAACGTGAAGGTAATTTCGCCATCCTTCATTGCTCCGCGTACTGCGTCATCAAAACCAGGAAGCATGCCATCGGTGCCGAGCTCATATGAAAGTGCGTTTCCTACGAGATCGTCGACAGTGTCACCCTCTGGGGTTTCACCTGCGATATCGACCAACAGCACGTCGCCATCGACAGCGGCGCGCTCAACATCCTTCAACGATGCAAAGCGGGTGCGCAGTGATGTGAGCTGGGTTTCAACGTCTTCGTCAGTTGGAGTTGCGTTTGCAACCTCGACCTTGACGGAGTCAAAGGCAGGAAGATCGAACTCTGGGCGGACATCAACTTCAGCTGTGAACGAAAGGGTCTCGCCATCCTTGAGTTCAGTCACGTCGATTTCTGGACGGGCAACTGGAACAACCTTGTGTTCGCGAAGTGCGTCTTCGTAATGCTGGGGAACTGCATTGTTGACGGCTTCATCAATCACCGCGCCGCGGCCTACCCGCTGCTCGAGTACGCGGGCTGGCACCTTTCCCTTACGGAAACCAGGGATGCTGACCTGCTTGCCAATCGCGGCATAGGCCTCGTCGAATGCTGGCTTGAGCTCATCGAAAGGAACTTCAATGGTGAGCTTGACTCGGGTTGGCGAGAGGGTCTCAACAGTGCTCTTCACGGCGGTTACTCCTGGTTGTTGGGAATTAATAACCCCGTGCTGAAAGCACGGGGTTTTGGTCGGGGTGACAGGACTCGAACCTGCGGTCTTCTGCTCCCAAAGCAGACGCGCTAGCCACTACGCTACACCCCGGTAAATGCGGACAACTGAGCATAGAGGACAGCCATTGGTTCGCCCAACTCAGGGCCAATTTCGCCTCAATCGGGACGAATGTTCGCGCTTAATCTGGGAGTCGTTACACTTTGCCAGTCCAGCGTTGGCTGGTCACGCGGGTGTAGCTCAATGGTAGAGCCCCAGCCTTCCAAGCTGGTCATGCCGGTTCGATCCCGGTCACCCGCTCCACCGATCTCTGCCGGCCCTTACTGAACTGTGCGACTCAGCACAATCACCACATTGTTGGCACCTTGAGTTCGCACATTGTCGGCCGATTCTTCAACATCGAGATGAACGTGACCAATGATTCGACTCGTTCCCTCCGTGAGCCCACATCGCGCAGCAGCCCCTGCGCTCACTCGCAGTGACAACATATCTAGATTTCCGGCCATCATCACACCGATCACAGGTTGCTCACTTCCCGCCTGCAAAATCACTTCAAGGAGAAGATCGGTGAGTTCAGGTCCAACAGGTTCTCGATCATTCGAGGAAGCCAAATCGCGAACCTTGACCGATACCCCATTAATCGAGGCTCGATCGACCAAAGTTTTGGCTAAGACAGCGAAGGATCCAGCAGACCTCGTGTCGACCACCATTGCCGCGCGAATACGGGAATCGATTCTGAAGAGCGTGGCCTGTCTATTCGCATCGAACTCGGCGCCCTCGGCGATATCAGTAAGGCAAATCTCAGCATCGGCGATGACACCACTTAATTCTGAGTTAAATGCCTCTTCACCGCGGGCGAGGCCAATCAACACGTCGCTGCGTTCTTCTTCATAGCGACGTTTGAGCTCCGCTGCAGCAAGCGCCTTTTCACTGACATACACCGCTGCAAGCGCAACGGGAATCGCCACAATGGTGTTGAAGAATCCGACAACCGGGAAGGTCTGGCACTGCGAAGGTGTTTGTGAGGTGATGACAAAACATCCAATAACCCAGATAGCAAGACCTGAAACCCCAATCCACGATCGTGACCACAGAGCGCAAGCAAGGGTTGAAAAGCCCGCCACGTTCACGATGCCAGCAATTAATGGAACATAGCTGCATCCGGGCTGAACCAACAACAGCACGAACGGGACCAATGCCGACCCAAAAACCAGGATGTACGCCAATTTGCCAAGTGGTGACCGACGTAAGAAGGCAACCCACCCCGTCGCAATAAACACTGAAGCGACGAGCGCAACCGCCACAATGGAGGATAAAGACGCGTCATGAATTACTGCCGGAAGATAGACAATGCCAGCTATGACATTGCCTGAAAGGACACAAGCCAGCAGAAGTCTTGATTGCGCAATTGGCTTGCTCGTTTGTACAAGCTCAGTGCTGTGCGTTTCAGGAGTGAATTGAATCGCTGAGACGTCTAATCGAGACTGATGCTCAACACCGCTGAGTAATTGTTGTAATCGATATCTATCGATCGTGGCAGTAGAGAGAACATAGGTAATCGTATTGAGAACCGTTTCATGGACCCTGCGTGCAGATTCGCGCCAGGCACGATGTTCAGCCTGCGCTTCCACTGACTCTCTGACCTTCGCAAGAGACTTTTCGTATTCCTCATCGGTAACTTTCGCCGCATGTGAGAGGTAGTTCCATGCCCACCAGCAGCCCAAACCAGCACCTAAGTACTGAATTGCCGCAAGCCATCCATAAGCGTCAACGGCCGGGCCTAGAAAATCATTGGTTCCAGCATGGGGCACCAACACAAGTACAAAGAAGGCCGGGCCGGCAATTGCGATCACGAGCCCCAGAATTTTCGAGGACGACGTGATCAGTAGGTACATGGTGATTGTCGTGAGAAGCCCTACTGGAAGCCATGGTCGAATCCCATCAGAGCCCGATTGAAAAGCAAGCACGAACAACAACCCAAGTGGGAAAACACCAACCACCACGGGCAGGCCAAGCACAACCATTGCAATACACAAACCCGCAAGTACAACGTCGAAAATCAACAACGCCAGGGTGTGCTCGGAGAGCAAGGGTCGACTACCCAATCCAGAGATCAATGCGCCAAGTGCCATCGAACCAACAATGACCGCCATCAGTACGCGCTGCATGGCTACGAGCGCCGTCATTTCAGGCCCGGAATGACGCCTATTCACCAAAGTCCTCATTCCCCGATATCCTGAGCGCCCTGCATTGCTGAAGGAGCGACATGGCTAACCAAACACGATTTGTCGTGCTTGAAGACCATCCCCTAGTTCGTCGTGCCCTCGTGGAGAACCTTATCTCCCATATGGGAGACATCGCCTTGGTTTATTCCGGTGCGTCGGTCAGCGATGCGGTCCAAGCGATCAACGAACAAGGCGCCGACTGCATCGTGCTTGACCTTGATCTTGGCGATGGACGCACCCCCGTAGAAAACGTGCAAGACCTGGTGGAAACCTCCGTACCGGTGCTGATTGTGAGTGCTCTTGCAGATTCAGCCAACGTCCGAGCATCACTGACGGCCGGGGCCTCAGGGTTTGTCTCGAAAACCGCAGAAGCACATCAGTTTGTTGACGCCGTTGACGCAACCCTTGGTGGCGGGCATTACATGTCTCCGGACACAGCTTCAATCATTCTGGCTGCTCCCGAAAGTTCCGTTCAACTCTCTGACCGCGAACGCATGGCAATGTCGCTGTATGCATCTGGCATGAAGATGAGCGCTGTGGCACGACGCATGGACGTCAGTATTGGCACGGCTCAGGAGTACATCAAGCGGGTTCGCATGAAATATGCAAAATCGGGAAACCCACTGCCAACAAAAACGCAGCTTTATCAGCAAGCGCGCAGCGAGGGCTTACTTCCCTGAACTGCTCGTCAAAGGCTACGCCCGACGCAAGCTGACTTGAGCAGGTTCACCTTCGTAAAACTCCACAACAATTCCGTCGATCACAAAATTATGTTGCTGGGTTAATCCAAATTCACTTGCCGAGGCAAGGACGGCATTTGATGGTGCCGTTATCAGTAACTCTTCATTACCGGCATCTTCAAAAATTCTGATCTTGACGCTGCCATCTTCCGCAATCATGCAGACTTGACCCAGAAACTCACTCAGCGTTCTCGGTAAGTCAATCGATGAGCCCGTTTCACTCATCCGCAATGCATCGACGCGTTTCCCAAGCATGCCTGCAGCACGCGCAGCCTGTGACGCCGCTCGCCAAAATCCGGTGCTCGCATCATTACCAAGACCAAGTTCACGACGCAGTCGGCCTTCTTCCATCTCCGCTCGCATCGCTGTACTACTTGCACCTAAGTCAATTTGATCGCTCACAATTTCGGTGAAAAATTGCTTTGTACCAAGTGACACAAGTTCCCAGCTGGCAACGCGAGCATCTTCTTGTTCAACAAGGGCCTGGCTTTGCACTTTCTCGGCCCAAGTTGAAAGTGCGTCTTGCTGCTGTTTTTCAACGCGAGAAACCATGAACAGCACTGCGTAGCTTGCAGCAGCGACATAAATAAGCGTGTCCACAATATTTGTGACGGACCCTGTTGCACAAAAGCCCTTTGAATGCCAAAAAACTGCCGACCCTCCACCGAACACCACGACTATAGGTACCCAAATATCTCGCCTGCCGCGCATTGCGAAGACCACAAGACAAATTCCTCCGCCCATGCTTGTGAGCACCCAATTCAATGTGGCTACGGTGTTACAGCCTTGCTCTTCAACCATGAGCGCGATGTATGTGGCTGCGACTATTCCGATTGCGAGATAGGCAATTGCAATTGACTCACGTAAATCCCACTTAAACGCGAGCCAAATATTCGCAGCGAGGAAGCTGCAATACAACACCGCCATAAGTACAGGATCGTCAAAATTTTTATGTACAAAATACAGACCGAAACTTCCGGCGATCGCAGGGCTCAAAATTAAAATTCGCGAAAACCACGTCTGAAAGATAAGTTCGATTGACTGCTCTGGCATCACATCTGCAACAAGTGTTTCTTGGAGTGGCACAGTGAAATGCACTTTGGTTCCACCATTTGGACCCGCTTCAATAACCGCATTACCATTGAGAGCTTCTACAGTTCCCAAAATCGTGTTGCGCAAACCAAATCGAGGTTGCGCTACTTCCTTAATGCCAATTCCATTGTCAATAATAGAAACTTCTAGGAAGCCATCGCGAACCCTAGCGTTCACTCGCACCGCAGTTGCCTGTGAATGACGTTCAACATTGCGTAGCGCTTCAACCAAAACATCTCGCACCGCTTCATAGGTTTGCCCTTGAATCGTTTCGACTGCTGCACAATTGATGGTAATACGGCCAAGTGAAATTCCCGATGCTTCAACCGCTTGGCGAATTACAGATTCAACAGTGCGTACCTCATCAACCTCGGCCCAGGATTCCAACTGAAGCAGATCTCGCTCACATTCGACTTTGATGAGATTTGGCTCAATCCGCCCAATTCCATGAGCAATTGCGTTCAAAGTGTTCAGTACAGTCTCATGAATTCGGCGTTCCACGGCAGTGCGAGAAATGCGGATACTTGATTCTCGAATTGATGAAATAGCAGCTCGCTGCATTCTTTCGAAGGCACGATCATTTGCAAGAACTGCACTCCACCAGCGACGAACAAGCACTAACAATGAAAAAGCAACAATGGTTATGAACGGTATGTGGGCAAGTAACGGGACATCTGCTGGGTCTTCGCCACCTGTATCAAATTGCGCAGGTGGGTTTACATGGGCAGCTACATCAAGGAAGACCACAAGCAAGATAGCTATAACACCTGAGGAATTCGGCATGCTGAACACTGCGCCAAAAATGATTGCCCAAGGCAGGATTGTCAGCGGTATCCAACCCACAGGCAAAGTGTCTGGCGCAACAAACGGCAGAAAAAAGAGCAGCAAACCGGCACTAATTTGAATCGCAGCCTGCTGCATTCGAAATCTCGGTAACCAACCCGAAAGCCAGAGCACCAACGGAACCGCGAACTCTAGATACATGCCAAGCTGGCGCTCATTGGAAATTGACATGAGCCCAATCAACGAGGCTCCGAACATCACGAGTCCACCTGTAAACAGGCATACGCGAGCCACCAGCATCAAGTCACGTTGACCGTCAGCAGCAACCAGCTCATTTGGCGCGACGTGTGAGAGCGAATCGATGCTTAACGCCATGCCATCTTCTCCTCGCCTGGACCTAGGGTGTTCTGAACGGGATCATTCTCATACGATGGTGGAATGTCCAACTCGGATCTCAAGTTCATCATTTTGGACGACCACCCCTTGGTTTGCGAAACTCTTGCGGCCAATGTTCGGGAACAAATTCCTGAGAGCTCCATCGCCTACCTGGGCCCCGATCCCCTTTTGGCGCTGAATGCTGTTGAAGGTTCGGGAGGGTGGATTGCCTTAGTCGATGCTGATTTAGGGCAAAGCATCAACACGTCAGACGTCATCATTTCTTTCGTTGACAGGGGCGTCCGGGTCGCTTTGGTCAGTGCCCAAGACAAGCCCCAGCGTGTACAAGAAGCAGTGCTGGCCGGTGCTCGTGCGTTCGTCCCCAAGCGGGAAATCAGTCATTCCCTCAAAGAAACTGTCGAGGCACTCCGCGAAGGCAGGTACCACCGCACCCCTGAATTCCTGTCGATGTTGGTCCCTACCCCACATTCACCGGTCACCCTGACCGAATCAGAGTCCAGGGCACTGATCATGATCGCAGCCGGTATGCCCAACGCGTCTGTGGCTAGGCGCATGGACATCTCAAGTGCTGACGTTGATGGACTCATCGAGGGCACGTTGCACAAATACATCGAGGCTGCAGCCCTTGCGGCTAGCCAACGCCTAGAGACATAGACACCTAAGCTAAACTAGTTGCATGACGCAACCAACTAACTCGATGTTGGAACGCACGCGTGCCCTCTTCAGCCAAGCTGCTGGTGATTCCTCGGCATCGCTCATTTCTGTGGGGTTGATCCAATTCATCATGACCGCCAAGCGCGTCAGCCCTGGCGCTAAGGAACAAGCCACCGTGAGCGCGATGCTGAGCAAACTGGCACTCGAAGGCTCCATGCGCTCTGCAGACCTCTCCCACTACCTCCAGCTCGATCCATCCACAGTGAGCCGGCACATCTGCTCCATGGTTGATGAAGGGCTCGTCACGAAAACCACTGATGAACATGATCGCCGCGTGCAATGGGTTGCCATTACTGACGCTGGTCTTGCATTACTCCACGAGCGCGTGCGCATCCGCACGGAAAGCTTTGCGCAAGTAACACAACCCTGGTCAGAAACTGAACGCATCA
>CANFTO010000029.1 GCA_947449945.1 Actinomycetota bacterium
ATACCCGGCTGGCGGAAGAGCTACTCGATCGAGTTCAGTTTTCAACTCAACTATCTGCTCTCGTGCCTCGCGCAAGGTCCCAATGAGGCGAGCATTGTGATCCTTTTGCGCAACGAGGTCCGCACGCAACCGATTTAATGCACTCTCAAGTGCAGTGACTCGACTAGCGTCCGAAGATTCCGGATCAGTCATGTATGCCTCCTTGTGAGAATACTTACGACTCTAACTGCTCGGCTTGGGTTTGCGCGGCAATTCCAGCCTCAGCACCAGGACCGTTGTAATCCTCGCCGTACGCGCCCGGGGCCGGACGACGACGACGTGGGGGTAACACCGAACCTGGAGCAAGCCGACGACACGTCACTAGGAAACCAGTGTGCCCATTCATACGATGATCAGGCCGCACCGACAGCCCATCAAGGTGCCAAGTACGAAGCATGCTTTCCTCGGCCCTAGGTTCGGTCCATAGGCCCGTCACACGAATCGTTTCGACGAGTTTGGAGAGCTGTGTTGTTGTGGCTACGTAGCCGACAAATACGCCACCAGGTGCTACTGCTTTTTCGACCGCCTCCAAACAATCCCAAGGGGCCAACATGTCCAGCACCACTGCATCAAGCATGGTCTCTTTGAGTTCAGTAGCTAGGTCACCGAGTGTCAAGGTCCATGAGTTCGGTCGCTGCCCAAACCATGTCGCGACATTACTTTCAGCGATCTTCGCGAACTCTTCGCGACGTTCAAAAGAGTAAAGCTGCCCTTGGTCACCAAGTGCCTTGAGCAATGAGCAAGTTAACGCACCTGAACCCACACCTGCTTCTGCAATTCGATCGCCAGGATGCACATTCATTAGACCAATAATGCGAGCAGCATCCTTTGGATACACAGGGGTGGCTCCACGCGGCATGGACAATACGAAGTCATCAAGCAATGGGCGCAGTGCCAGATAGGCCGAACCACCACTTGCATGAATGACTGATCCAGATTCAAGACCGATGATTTCGGCATGATCGATTCCGCCACGATGCGTATGGAAGGTCTTTCCCACGATTAACTTGATCGTGTGAATTTTCCCTTTGGGATCAGTGAGTTGAACGAGGTCCCCTTCACCGAATGGACCTTTACTACGCGACGCCATCGACATTTGCCTTAGCGTAGCGGGGCATACATCTACAGTGTTCATCGTGACCTCGAACTTCCCATCCTCTCTCTCGCCATCGCGAGCCAATGATTTTCAGAACTGTCCGTTGAAATTTCGGCTACGCAACTTAGACCGCATACCGGAGGCTCCATCAGCTGCAGCTCTACGCGGAAATCTTGTCCACACTGCCTTAGAACGACTCTTTGATCTACCAGCTCACCAGCGAACTGTTTCGGCGACCGCGCAGTTTTTACATCAGGCATGGTTGGACATGGCTGAAGTCAATCCAGAGGGTATCTCCGCTCTTCTCGTTGAATCCAAACTTCCGGATGAGCCTCAACATGCGCAGAGTTTTGCTTCCGCCATGGTTGCGCGAATTGAACCATTGCTTGAAACCTATTTCACTCTTGAGGATCCAACTCGACTGCAACCACACGCCCGTGAAATGGCAGTCAATGTGAGCATCGCTGAAGGTTTTGGAATTCGTGGTTTCATCGACCGAATAGATATTGCCCCATCAGGTCAAGTTCGAATTGTTGACTACAAAACAGGTAAGGCTCCGCGAGCCGGCTTTGAATCCACAGCCATGTTCCAGATGCGTTTCTACGCTTTGGCTTGGTGGCGAATGACAGGCGATATTCCAGCAATGTTGCAACTCCTGTATTTAGGGAGCAAAGAAGTGCTGAGATACGAACCAGCCGAACAGGATCTACTTGTCACGGAACGCAAAATTCTTTCCATACGGGAACAGATTCAGCAGGCAGTGTCGGAAGGTTTCAAACCAAAGCCTTCGCGCTTGTGTGGCTGGTGTTCGTATCAGCACTTGTGTCCGCAATATGGGGGATCAATTCCAGAACTTCCGCACTCAGACACTTGGGAGTCAACAACATTTGAATCGGTGCGAACACAAGAGACCTAACCGAACTTGCTCCATAATCCGGCAAGGTGCATGCCATCAAGGGTTAAAACATTCACTAGGCCGGGTTGTTCCTTGATCACAGTGATGTGAGGTATAGCGATGACCTTGCACCCCGCAGTAAGTGCAGAAAGCGCACCAGGGGGTGAATCTTCAAGCGCTAGACAATGTGCTGGCGGAAATCCTAGGGCGTGTGCAGCTGTTACATACGGCTCTGGATTTGGCTTGGTTTGAGTGACCTCATCTCCACCGACAGTAAATGAAAACGCCTTTCGTCCGAGGTCTTTGTTGATGGACTCTTCAACTACGTCAATGATGCGTCGCCATGAAGCGGTAACGAGAGCCGTTGGAATGTTGGAATCCAGAGCCTCTAAGATAAGCGATCGAGCGCCGGGCTGCCATCGTAAGGGCGTTGAGCGATACAACTCCCCCATGACATTAAGCAAGCGTTCCAACACTTGTTGATGTGTTTGATGAGTGCCGGATTTTTCCAGCATGTAGTCAACGGCACGTTCAATTGGTCCGCCAAGGCAGTACTCCTGATCGGCATCCGACCATTGAGCACCAAGTTCACCCATCACCAAACGTTCACCGGTGAGCCACAGGTGTTCAGAATCAACCAGAGTGCCATCCATGTCGAAAAGCACCGCGCTAGGCATCATGTCGCGTTGAAGTACTTTGCCTCAGGGTGGTGAACGATGATGGCACTTGTCGACTGTTCTGGATGCAATTGGAATTCCTCTGAAAGTTCAACCCCAATGCGATCTGGCTTTAAGAGATCCATGAGCTGAACCTGCTGATCCAAATCAGGGCAGGCTGGGTATCCGAATGAATAGCGTGAGCCGCGATATCCCTGCTTGGCGATCAAGGTTTCCATATCTGGGTTATCTTCACCTCGAAGGCCCAGCTCCTCACGCGTGCGTGCATGCCAGTATTCAGCCAGAGCTTCAGTTAATTGCACTGATAGACCATGCAATTCCAGATAGTCGCGGTAGTTGTCGGCTTCAAATAGTTTTGCCGTGGCTCGTGAAGCCGCCTCGCCCATCGTCACAATATGGAATGCGACCA
The DNA here is from genome assembly GCA_947449945.1 of Actinomycetota bacterium. Classification (GTDB taxonomy): domain Bacteria; phylum Actinomycetota; class Actinomycetes; order S36-B12; family S36-B12; genus UBA11398. The sequence continues at coordinate 3,117 of CANFTO010000029.1, forward strand.
CATCAAGTTCGCCTGATTCCTGTGACTTGAAGAAATCGCTGATGCATAAATGGCGGTCACGCGTTTGACGTGGGAACCATAAACGGGTGCGCTCTTGCCCCTTCTTCGGCCCATCTTCATGCACGATGACTAACTCGTTGCCCTCGCTGTAACAAGGAAAATAGCCATAGGCAACAGCTGGTTCGATGGCACCGTCTGTTTGGATCCGATCAAGCCACATACGCAATCGAGGGCGACCTTCGGTCTCAATCAATTCCTGATATGACGGACCATCGCCGCGTGTTGGTTTCAAACCCCATTGACCAAGGAACAGCGCACGCTCATCGAGGAACGGCACGTATTCCGCAAGCGGGATACCTTTCACAATGCGGTCGCCGAAGAACGGCGCGTTTGGAACAGGAATTGTTTGCGAAACATCGGAACGTGACGGCATATCTTCCGGAGCAGTCACACTCACCTTTGCAGCTGACGTTACTTTGCGCTTACGAGCTTCAGGTAGTGCTGCACCAGGAACGCCGCGCTTGACGCCCATAACAGCATCCATTAAGCGCAGGCCTTCGAATGCATCTCTGGCATAACGCACCTGGCCGGTGTACATATCTTGAAGATCTTGTTCAACGAACGCTCGAGTCAGCGCAGCTCCCCCAAGAAGTACTGGGTATTTCTCACCAAGACCTCGGGAGTTCATTTCTTCAAGGTTCTCACGCATGATTACGGTGCTCTTGACGAGCAAGCCACTCATACCGATGGCATCAGCCTTGTGTTCCTCCGCTGCATCGATGATCGCGTTAATTGGTTGTTTAATACCAATATTGACAACGTTGTAGCCATTGTTTGTCAGGATGATGTCAACGAGGTTTTTGCCTATGTCGTGCACGTCGCCTTTGACTGTCGCAAGGACCATGGTTCCCTTGCCTTCTTCATCAGTTCGCTCCATGAATGGTTCAAGGTAGGCAACCGCTGTTTTCATGACTTCGGCACTTTGCAACACAAAAGGCAATTGCATTTCACCTGAGCCAAACAGCTGACCGACAGTCTTCATGCCTTCAAGTAACGTTTCATTGACGATTGCTAGCGCTGGTTTTTCAAGTAATGCAGCCTCAAGATCTGCTTCCAAACCATTGCGCTCACCGTCGATGATGCGTCGCTCAAGACGCTCAAAGAGAGGGAGCTTAGCCATTTCCTGCGCGCGCGAAGCATTCAACGACTTTGCTTCAACACCATCAAATAATTCCAGGAAATGCGACAACGGGTCATGCGTGAGTTCACCTGCCTCGTTGTAAATCCGGCGGTCGTACACGAGATCAAGGGCACCCTGACGTTGATCGTCGGGTATGCGATTCATCGGCAAGATCTTTGATGCATGCGCAATCGCTGATGTGAGTCCAACTGCAATGCACTCGTTCAGGAACACCGAGTTCAGTACCTGGCGCGCAGCTGGATTCAATCCAAATGAAACGTTGGAAAGCCCAAGCGTGGTTTGCAAACCTGGATAGCGCTCATGCAGCACTCTGATTGCCTCAATAGTTTCAATGCCATCGCGCCGAGTTTCTTCCTGGCCTGTGGCTATCGGGAACGTCAAAGTGTCAACCATGATGTCTTCAACCGACATGCCCCAGTTTTCAGTGAGATCTTTGATGAGGCGTTCCGCAACTCGAATTTTCCATTCGGCGGTACGAGCCTGGCCTTCTTCGTCAATAGTCAATGCCACTACCGCAGCGCCATGCTCTTTCACCAATGGCATGATCTTGCCGAAACGAGACTCAGGCCCATCGCCATCCTCATAGTTCACTGAGTTAACGATTGCGCGACCACCGAGCATCTCCAAACCTGCCTCAAGTACTGCAGGTTCAGTTGAGTCGAGCATGATCGGCAGCGTGCTTGCGGTTGCAAGGCGACCTGCGAGGTCACGCATGTCGCCAACACCATCTCGACCTACGTAATCGATGCACAGATCGAGGACGTGTGCGCCATCTCGAATTTGTGCGCGGGCTATTTCTATGCAGTCATCCCAATTTGCGGAGAGCATTGCTTCGCGGAATGCTTTTGAACCATTCGCATTCGTGCGCTCTCCAATGGACAAGTAAGTCGTGTCTTGCCGAAATGGCACCGATTGGTAGAGCGATGCAACTGACGCATCACGCTGAGGAGTGCGCTGAGCGATTGACCGTCCGCGCACGCGCTTTACGACAGCTTCAAGGTGAGCTGGCGTTGTTCCACAACACCCGCCAATGAGGCCTAAGCCGTAATCCTTCGTGAAGTTGTCATGTGCATCAGCTAATTCTTCGGGACTCAGCGGGTAGTAGGCCCCATCAGACGTGAGTTCAGGCAAACCAGCATTTGGCATCGCAGAAATACCAATATTTGCCGTTTTTGCCAACGTGCGCAGATGTTCGCTCATTTCAGCAGGTCCCGTTGCACAGTTCAGACCGATGACATCAATGCCCAGTGGCTCAAGCGCGGTGAGCGCGGCACCAATTTCAGAACCCAGCAGCATGGTGCCTGTGGTCTCCACGGTTACTTGAGCGATGACTGGCAGATCAACCCCGGCCACCGTAAGCGCACGGCGAGCACCGATGAGTGCAGCCTTGGCTTGAAGAAGATCTTGCGAGGTTTCAATCAAGATGGCATCGGCGCCACCATCAATGAGTCCTCGGACTTGCTCTTGATACGCGTCGCGCAGAAGTGCGTAAGGTGCATGCCCCAGTGAAGGCAATTTCGTGCCAGGCCCAACTGATCCCAAAACCCAACGTGGGTGATCTGGCGTCGACCATTTATCGGCACATACACGAGCGATGCGGGCCCCGGCTTCGGCAAGCTCATAGATGCGATCAGTGATGTCATATTCACCGAGGTTGGCATAGTTAGCGCCGAAGGTATTGGTCTCGACACAGTCCACACCAACGGCGAAATACGCGTCATGAACCCCGGCAACTACCTCTGGCCGGGTGATGTTCAGAATCTCATTGCACCCCTCATGCCCCTGGAAATCCTCGAGGGAAGGATCGGCTGCTTGGAGCATGGTGCCCATAGCGCCGTCGGCAATCACTACTCTGGTGGCGAGGGCCTCGCGAAGGCTTGAATGCGACGATGGAGTCATGATGAACCAAGCCTACCGACCGCTGTGGTCCGTGAGCTTCAGCGTCGCCCTGGAACCGGTGTTGTCGTGATCGAATATGACGGATTGCCAATCTTGCGCGAGCCCCTGCTCTTGGCAGCATTTGAAGGTTGGAATGACGCCGGTGAGTCAGCTTCGGCCGCAATCGAGTACCTCTGCGAGATCTGGGGCGCCGAATTATTAGCTGAGTTCGATTCCGAGGATTACTACGACTATCAGGTTAACCGCCCGCATGTCAGCACCAATGAGGTTGGCGCCCGTGAAATCACTTGGCCGTCGACCAAGATCTACACAGCGCTACTGCCAAATGCTAAGCATGATGTCGTGTTGATCCAAGGGATCGAACCGAATATGCGGTGGCAACAATTCGTTCGCGAAATCCTTGGACTCTGTGCTGAACTTGATGTACGCCTCGTTGCAACACTGGGTGCCTTGCTGACAGACACCCCACACACACGTCCGGTTCCAATTCATGGCACGAGTACTGACCCATCACTTCAAGCTGAGCTCGGTGTTGAAGTCTCAACTTATGAAGGCCCAACCGGCATCGTGGGCGTTTTACAACAGGCATGTTCCACTCTGGGAATTCCCGCGGTATCCATGTGGGCGTCAATCCCCCACTACGTTGCACAACCACCAAACCCAAAGGCCACACTGGCCTTAGTGCAACGCGTAGAAGACCTTGTTGATATTTCAATACCGATCACTGAACTCATCGAAGATGCACGTGCCTGGGAAATGGGTGTGGATGAGCTTGCATCCGATGATGATGAGGTTGCCGAGTATGTCAAGCAACTCGAAGAAGCTCGAGATGCAGCCGATATACCAGAGGCAAGCGGAGAATCTATTGCGCGAGAATTTGAAAGATACTTACGACGCCGAGGTTCAAATTAACGTTGCTTGAACGATAGATACGTTTGCATATCGGCCCGCGAAGCTGCATCTAAGTTTGGGTCTTCAACTTGCCCGTCGGTGAGGTCGGCGAGAATTCCGAGAGCAACTTTCTTCCCTAGTTCTACGCCCCATTGATCAAATGAATCAATACCCCAAATAGCACCCTGAACAAACACACTGTGTTCATACAGAGCAATCAGCGCGCCTAGGGTGCGCGGATCAAGTTCTTTAACCATAAAGACTGACGTCGGACGATTACCCGGCATTACTTTGTGTGCCACGAGTTCTGGTGCGGTTCCATCAGCAATCACCTCTTGTGCCGTACGACCAAGGGCAAGTACTGCAGCCTGCGCAAGCGCATTGGCGACGAGCACGTCCTGCTGATTACCAATGGCGTGTGCAGTTTGGGCAATCACGATGACATCTGCGGTGACCACACTCGTGCCTTGGTGCAAAAGTTGATAGAACGAGTGTTGACCATTTGTCCCAGGTTCGCCCCAGAAAATTGCTCCTGTGTCATATGCGACGGCTGCGCCATCGCGACGCACACTCTTGCCATTGCTCTCCATGGTGAGTTGCTGAAGATAGGCAGGGAACCGAGATAGATATTGCGAGTACGGCAATACCGCTGTTGTAGGTATTTTCAGGAAATTCCTATTCCATACAGCAATAAGCCCCATCAACAATGGCAGGTTGCTGCCAGCATCGGCGAATTTGAAATGCTCATCCATTGCATGGAACCCGGAAAGCATCGATCTGAAATTCTTAGGACCGATCGCGATCATGGTCGATAAGCCAATAGCGCTATCCATGCTGTATCGGCCACCCACCCAATCCCAGAAGCCGTACATGTGATTGGTGTCAATGCCAAAAGCTGTGACAGCTTGCGCATTAGTCGAAAGCGCAACAAAGTGTTTTTGAACCGATGCTTCTCCAAGCGCTGCAACGACCCAAGCACGCGCATCACCAGCATTGGTCATGGTCTCTAGCGTGGTGAATGTTTTGGAAGCGATAACGAAGAGCGTTGTTTCAGGATTCAAGCGCTCAAGCACCACCCCAATATCACTGGGATCCACATTGGAAACAAAATGACAGGTAATGGATTGATCGCGAAAATCTTCGAGCGCTAGATAGGCCATCGCAGGACCTAGGTCCGACCCACCGATACCGATGTTCACAACATCAGTGATCTTTTTCCCCGTTTCGCCTACCCATTCGCCTGAGCGGACGGCATCGCTAAACAGCGACATGCGATCCAGAACCTCATGGACCTCATTCACGATATCTACGCCATCGACAGTTAATTGTGCGTGACGCGGTAAGCGCAAAGCTGTATGCAGCACTGCGCGATTCTCCGTCGTGTTGATGTGCTCCCCTGTAAACATTGCGTCGCGAAGCTCAAAGACGCCTGTTTGCCTTGCTAATGCAATTAAGGCCTCAATCACTTCACTCGTGATTCTTTGGCGGGAGAAATCCGCGTGTATCCCGACCGCTTCACATGAAAGCCGCGTAGGGCGCGACTGATCCTGAGTAAGTAACTCTCTTATTTTTGACACGCCAACTGTTGCTGCAAAACCCTGTAACTGTTTCCAAGCATCAGTTCCACTCGGATCTGCCACGGCTTCGTTGGTCATACGTTCAGCCTTCCACTAACCTCTTGGAATTGCGACATTGGCACCAGCCAAAGTCTTGCCCAAGGAGGAACCATGGCAACAGCAAACCCTGTCACCTTAGGCATGGTTGGACTTGGCCGCATGGGGGCAAATCTTGTCCGTCGCTCGATGCGCGACGGACATTCATGCGTGGTGTTCGACCAGTCGCCAGAAAATGTTCACGCATTGGTCACCGAAGGTGCCACGGGAGCAGATTCGCTGGCAGACCTCGTCGCCAAACTTCCATCCCCTCGTGCAGTCTGGGTCATGGTTCCAGCTGGACACATCACTGAATCGGTGATCACCGAGCTCATCGGGTTGCTAGAACCTGGAGACTGCCTGATCGATGGCGGCAACTCGTACTACCGAGATGACATTCACCATGCACAGCGTTGCGCCGAGAAGGGCATTGACTTCCTTGACGTCGGTACGTCAGGAGGCGTGTGGGGCTTGGAACGCGGTTATTGCCTCATGATCGGTGGGCCTGATGCTTCAGTGAACCGTTTAAGCGGACTATGGGACACGATCTCTCCTGGTGTTGAGGCAGCAGAACGCACACAGGGCCGTACCGGCAATCCATCTGCCGAAGAACGCGGTTGGTTGCATTGCGGGCCTAGCGGCGCTGGTCACTTCGTCAAAATGGTGCACAACGGTATTGAGTACGGATTGATGGCCGCCTATGCAGAAGGTCTGAACATTCTCAAGCACGCCAATGCCGGCAAAGCCTCCCGTGACGCAGATGCCGAGACTGCACCGATGGCTAACCCTGAGTACTACCAATACGACCTAGATATCCCAGCGATTACAGAACTTTGGCGACGCGGAAGCGTTGTGGGCTCCTGGCTTCTTGATCTCACTGCGTTGGCTCTGTCGAAATCACCAAACCTCGATGAATTCAGCGGACGAGTGAGCGATAGTGGCGAGGGTCGCTGGACAGCAATTGCAAGCATCGACGAAGGTGTGCCGACCCCAGTACTGACTGCAGCGTTACATGAACGTTTCTTTTCACAGGGAAGCTCACTATTCGCCGACAAGGTTTTGTCAGCGATGCGCAAGGAGTTCGGCGGACACGTCGAGAAGAAAGACTAATTACAGTTTGATGCCAAGAAGAGCATCAACACTGGCGCCCATCAATTGAGCGGCATCTGCAGAGTCACCGTCTTGGTTCGTCGCTGCAAGGGCCCAAGTGTCAACGACATCAAGGACCTCTGGCGTACGCAGATCATTGGCCAAATGCTCGCGCATCTTTGCTAGAAACGGTTCAAAGGCAGGAGCCTTAGGCGACTGCGCAGCTTGACGCCAAATACTTAGTCGGTCCTTTGCTCCATCAAGCCCATGCGGCGTCCAGGCCCAATCGGTGCGGTAGTGATGCGCAATAAGAGCCAGACGTATTGCCATGGGATCGACGCCTGAATGACGAAGTTGTGAAACGAACACCAAGTTGCCTCGTGACTTACTCATTTTGTGGCCTTGCCAGCCAACCATTCCCGCATGGACGAAATGCTGATTGCATTCTTGACCGGTAAGCACTGCCGCCTCTGACGCACTCATTTCATGATGTGGAAAAGCTAAGTCGCTACCACCACCAAGAACATCCATGCGGTTGCCAAGATGATCCAAAGCGATTGCAACACACTCGATATGCCAACCCGGTCGACCGTGACCAAGGCTCGTGTTCCATGCAGGTTCATCTGGACGAGCGTCTTGCCACACGAGGCAATCCAAGGGGTTGCGCTTTCCGGGGCGGTCAGGATCTCCGCCTCGTTCAGCGAACGTCGCCAGCATGCTCTCGGTATCGAGGTGAGAAACCTTGCCAAAATTAGGATCATCGTGGACAGCGAAATACAAGTCATCGTCAACTGAATACACCGCACCCTTGGCTTGCAATTGAGTGACGTATTCCGCGACAGACGGGATCGCTTCCACGGCGCCGATGTATTCGCGAGGTGGAATAACGGCAAGTTCGGTCATGTCTTCGCGAAATAATGCAGTTTCCCGCTCAGCAATAACTTTCCAGTCTTCGCCTCGTTCTACCGCGCGTTCGAGCAACGGGTCATCGATATCTGTCACATTTTGGACGTAATGAACCTCGTGTCCGGCATCAAGCCAGGCGCGATACACAAGATCAAATGCCACGTAGGTGGCCGCGTGCCCCATGTGCGTGGCGTCATACGGCGTGATCCCGCAGACATACATCTTGGCCACCGGGCCTGGCGTTGTTGGATGAACTCGTTTCTCCGACGTGTCAAAGAGGGCAAGCGGAAGGCCCTGCCCTGGCAGTTTGGGTATTGACGGCTGGCTCCAAGATTCCACTGCTTCACCTTAGCCAACACTTGACGAAGGGTTTAGAACAACGGCCAAGGAACCGCCGGCCAATGATCTGGAGGTGCTGGAAATGCGGAAGATTCCAAAACTTCATCCAGGCGTTCGGCGACTGCACGAACTTCGAATCCAGCCAAATACTGCTCAAGGACAGATTCGAGTTCAACCCATCGGCCACGAACCGATTCGACATCATTCTTGAGCTGTTTGGGAATACGCGCTCCAGCCCATCCCCATAAAACGGTCCGCAACTTAGGTTCTTCATGGAAGGTGAGTCCGTGATCGATACCCCACAGCTGATCACTCTCATCAACCAAAATATGGCCTGCCTTGCGATCCGCGTTGTTCATCAGCACGTCGAGCAGGGCAATTTTTGCTAGATCCTCGCGATCTCGATGAATCATGCGTACTTCCTGCCCTGATTCATTTTCACCGGTCAGTACGTGTAGCCATCCGTCATGCGCAAGGTTTGCATCAATGAGATCAACCAAACTCATCTCATCAACTGCATCAACCCACAACTGCAGGCTGCCCTCACCATAGGGCCCTTCCTCGCGCCATACGGTTGCCGGAATGACATTCCATTGGAGGAATTGACTGAGTTCGTACGCAGCGACTTCACGTTCCGCCAAAGTCCCATCAGGAAAGTCCCACAATGGGCGTTCCCCTGCCACGGGTTTATACACGCATTTCATTTCGTGGCCATCGTGATCTTTCACAACACTCAACAGCGTTGCGTTGGACGATCCAGCCAACCGCCCAAGCACCGTGAGCTCACCATGCGTGAGCGCTTCAACGACGTCTTTCATTACCGTCGCTTGAATCCGTTTGCTCTCGGACAGATATGGCCGCTGGGATCGAGTGGTTGTCCACAGAAAGGACAGGCAGGTCGTCCTGATTCAACCAACGTGCGCGCACGTTGTATAAAGCTGCGTACTTGATCTGGAGTCGAACGCACGCGCAAGGTGTCGACACTTTCCTCGTCGTCACCATCCTCATCCATATCAGGGAGTTCAGATTCACTGACCGCATAAGCCTCAATGAACACCTTATGGACGTCGTCATCCCAACCAAGTGCCATCGTGCCAACCCGAAATTCTTCGAAGATTGGTAACTCCAAAGGCTTATCATCAATGTTGCGCACGAATCCGATGTTCGTGCCTTCGACTACAGAAAGAATCTGTTCGACACGATCAGCCAAGGCCGCTACCTGTTGTTTTTCCAACACAACGGACACAACGTTATTTCCGTGCCGAGCTTGCAGAAAAAATGTGCGATCGCCTGGCATGCCTACTGTGCCGACCACGAAGCGTTCTGGCTCTGGGAAATCAAATAATTGACGAGGCACGGTTTGACCTTATCGACCTTCACCTGAGCCGCCGCCAACAACAGCATCGCTACTTTTTCCCCTACGCGATTTCTTCGTCGGGATGAGTCTGGATAGGTCACTGCCCGTGTCATTCACATGGATCGCAAATGGGCGCGAAGGTGTGTACTCAATGACACTGATTGAACACGGATCAATTTGAACTCGCTGAAAAAGATCCAGGTGGGTGCCCAATGCGTTGCTCACAATGGCTTTGATCACATCGCCATGACTCACCATGACATACATGCCATCCGGTCCGAACTGCTCATTCCAGTGATGTACAGAATCTATTGCTCGATGCGCCATGTTGCGCAAGGATTCACCGTCGAGTCCAGGAAACACCGCGGCAGAAGGCTGAGACTGCACGATTTTCCACATTGGCTCCTTGGCCAAGTCTTTGAGAGGCCGACCTGTCCAGTCCCCGTAATGGCATTCACCAATACGTGAATCCAGTGCGATATCAAGATCGCGTTCACCCACGATAAATTCTGCTGTTTCAATAGTTCGTTCAAGCGGGGATGACACGACACCTGCAAGCGGGAGAATAGCCAGGCGCTGACTGACCGCTGCTGCTTGCTCAAGACCCTTGTCATCAAGTTGAACGCCAGGTGTCCATCCGGCCAAGATTCCATCGCGATTCGCAGAAGTTCTGCCATGGCGTACCAAAATGAGCGTGGTCATGCACCTAGTCTCTCAGTAATCAGCCATGATGTGACAGTGATTCGTGGCATGGGTATCTATAGCCCAGCAGGCATTGTCAATATTGACGACATTCGCAGCTGGCAGGAGCCCGGGGATGGACATCCTGAAATCAAACTTGAAGGTCTAGAACAGCAATGTGCCGAAATTCCAAACTCATTCGTCTGGCTTGGACTCTTTGAGCCAACTAAAGATGAACTCTCCATGGTTGAACGAATTTTCGGGTTGGCCCACCTCCAAGTGGAGGACGCGGCAAACCCCACGCAACGGGCGAAATTCGATTTAGATCGCAAGGGACATGGCGTAGCGATCTTGAAGGTGCTGGACTACACCGAGCACAGCTCAGACGTTCATACCGGTCAGATCGCCATCTTTGTTGGATCTTGGTTTGTGATAACCGTTCGTTTCGGGCAGGTTGGCGACCTGCGTGGAATCAGACAACGACTTGAGGAACAAAGCGAACTTCGCGCCTACGGCCCTATTTCGGTGCTCTACGCGGTGGCCGACAAAGTTGTCGATGAATACGTCGCGGTTTCAGATGAGATCGGCATAGATATAGAAGAGTTGGAAACCACGGTTTTCAATAGCCAAGATCGAAAAGACAGCGCTGACCGAATTTATTGGCTCAAACGTGAAAACGTTGAAATCCGAAGAGCTATTGGTCCGCTTGTGAATGGTGCCCATGCATTTGTTGACAGTCGATTGCCATGGGTTCCCGAAGAACTCCATCCGTATTTCCGGGATGTTGGTGAGCATATTTTGCGAGTCCATGACGCGGTTGAAGGTTCGGACAATATGTTGATGACCATGCTGATGGCTTCGACCTCATTACAGGACTTTCAGCAAAACAAAGACATGCGGACAATCTCCGCCTATGTGGCAATTGCTGCGGTGCCAACGATGATCGCTGGCATATACGGAATGAACTTCGACAACATCCCTGAATTGCATCAGCAATACGGCTATTTCGTGGTGATGGGCGTGATGCTGACAGCTTGCAGTTTGATGTATCGAGCCTTCCGTAAGAGTGGCTGGCTCTAAGAAACGAAAATCCCCATCGCCAGCAAAGCCATTACAACGAAACCAAGAATGATGCGATAGAGCACGAACGGCTTATAGGTGTGCGTGGTGACGTATTTGAGCAGCCAAGAAATCACAGCGATGCCAACAAAGAACGCAATCACCGTAGCAAGGAGCGTTGGACCCCAAGCAGCGTTTGTATCTTTGCCAATTTTGGTGAGTTCATAAAAGCCAGAGGCGAGAACTGCTGGAATTGCTAACAAGAAGGCGTATCGCGCAGCAGATTCACGGGTGTACCCCAAAGCCAAACCAGTTGAAATCGTTGCGCCAGATCGAGAAACACCTGGGATGAGTGCAAAGGCTTGACCAATACCGAACAGCAATCCATCACGACGGTTGAGCTCGGTTAAATCGTGTTTGCGAGAACCAAGTGCATCTGCGACGCCAAGAACAACGCCGAACACAATCAACATGATGGCTACCAACCACAGATTGCGTGCAGCAGTTTCAATTTGGTCAGAAAAAATTAGACCGAGAAGTGAAATTGGAATCGTTCCGATAATGATGTACCAACCCATGCGGGCATCAAGGTTTGTGCGCAACGAGGCATCGCGCAAGGACCTAAACCAGATCGAAATGATGCGAGCAATGTCATTTCTGAAATAAACCAGCACCGCAATTTCCGTGCCGATTTGTGTAACCGCAGAAAAGGCGGCACCTGGATCCTGCCAGCCAAAAATTTGCGAAACAATCAACACGTGGGCCGTTGATGAAATAGGTAAAAACTCCGTAAGCCCCTGGACGATCCCCAGAATGATTGCTTCAAACCACGTTACTGCTTCAGTCATGTTGCACACCCTGACATGTCGAGCACTTCTGCCATGGTTCGGACACACGCAATTCGTTCGTCGATTGTGTCACCAACGGCGGTGAATGTGAGGTTGGTGACGCCTACTTCCTCGTACACCTTCAAACGATCAGCAACACGATCAGGCGGCCCGATCAGTGAGATCTGATCCAAGAGTTCAAATGGTAAGGCTGCCTGCGCTCCAACGTAATCCTTGGCTAAATATTTATCTTGGACTTCTTTCGCCGCTTGTTCAAAGCCCATGCGTTGGACATTTTGATTATAGAAATTCATCGAGCGGCTTCCCATGCCACCGATGTATAAGGCAGAACCTGGGCGTAAGGAATCAGCGCAAGCTTGGAGGTCATCGCCAAACACGACGGATGTCGTCGCTACGACTTCAAAACCATCCATTGATTTTCCGGCTTTGCGTCGGGCGGAAGCTACAACTCCGAGGGTTTGATCGGCATGTTCCGGAGAAAATTGCACACTCATCCAGCCGTCTGCAATTTCTCCGACAAGTTCAAGTGATTTAGGGCCGATACCGGCGAGATATATCGGCAGGTGCTCGCGAACAGGATGAATGGTGAGTGTCAGTGCCTTCCCCTGACCATCAGGAAGGGGCAACGTGAAACTGTCACCGTGATACTCCACTCGTTCGCGCGCAAGTGCCTTGCGAACGATCTCCACATATTCCCGTGTGCGCTGCATTGGGTGATCAAATTTGACGCCGTGCCACCCTTCAGAAACCTGAGGGCCTGACAGACCAAGACCTAATCGGAATCGTCCACCCGACAATGTGTCCAACGTCGCTGCAGTCATCGCGGTGTTCGCCGGCGTGCGCCCAGGAATCTGAAAGACACCCGAGCCAATGTCAATGCGGGAAGTGTGGGCAGCTACCCAGGCTGCAACTGTTGCAGCATCAGATCCATAGGCCTCAGAAGTCCAGACGATGTCGTAGCCCAGAGCATCTGCTTCCTTGGCCAACACGATGTTTTGCGCATCGTTGCCCGCCCCCCAGTAACCCAAATGCAAACCCAGCTTCACGGCTCTGCCCTTTCATTGACTCTCCGCGAGCCTAATCCCCCACAACTTTCCTCGCAGGTAGCGTTCACATATGCAGCAACGACCGCTTGGACGCTCG
>CANFTO010000030.1 GCA_947449945.1 Actinomycetota bacterium
GAAAGAACGTAGTGATTTCGTTGGGCATAAAAAGAAGAACTAGTGGTCAGTGTTCTTTGCAGGCTCAACAAGTTCAACGAGCACACCGCCGCAATCCTTTGGATGTGCGAAGTTAATGCGTGATCCACCTGTGCCACGACGAGGTGCGTCGTACAACATGCGAATGCCTTTTGCGCGAAGTGCATCAGCTGCAACTTCTACGTCATCCACGGTGTATGCCATTTGCTGAATGCCCGGGCCGTTTCGGTCGATAAATTTGGCAATTGTTGACTCTGGGCCGGTAGGTGCAAGTAATTGCAACTGGGCGCCACCGCCGTCAACTGCAACCATGCATTCGCGAACACCTTGTTCTTCGTTCACTTCTTCGTGAATGACCTTCATCCCGAACATTTCTTCGTAGAACTTCATCGCTACGTCGAGATCGGGAACGGCAATGCCGATGTGGTCTACGCGCTTAAAAATGGGATCCATGATGCGAATCTTGCCCTATGGCTTGCGTCGCTGCCATGCGCCTGGCTCATCTAGGAGCCTTGTCACAGGGGCAGGCAGGTCGTTGGCCGCGACATCAGCCAAGGTGATGTGTTCGAGGACATCTCGCATCGCAGCACGCACGGCAACCCAGACCTCTTTGAGGTGTTCAGACGGGCCGGCATAGTCGACATCTTCGGGGCGTTGGCCGCGAACTGCCGCAAGTGGGCCATCGAGTGCTCGCACCACATCCGCGATTGAGACCTCGCTTGGTGAGCGGTCTAAGCGGTAGCCACCTTCGGCACCGCGCTGGCTGGCCACAATCCCCGATTGACGCAGCTGACGCAGGATTCCCTCAAGGAACTTCACTGGGATGCCCTGGGCAGTGCTGATCGCATCGCCTTTTACGAGTTGTTTTGGGTTTTCCAGATAGACCGCGGTGAGCTCGAGGAGCGCGCGCATGCCGTAATCAGCTTTAGCGGAGATATGCACGGTTTCCATTGTCCTCTTTTTCGCGGGGAATAGTACGGAAGGGTGAAGCTGCCGCTCGGTGTGTCCGATTTGCTTTCTTTGCCAACTATAACTATGTTTCCCATCAACTTACTAGGAAATACCTAGAAATACGAAAGGGAATGATGAAAAAGATCTCCAGACGGGCGATCATTGCTCTGACGGCTGCCAGTGTCGCCCTGTTGCCAGTGGCAGCTCAGGCTGCGCCTAAGCCAACGGCAACTCCAACTCCATCGGCTTCAGCTGGATTGCCAAAGTTGCCAACTGCGCAAACTGTTCGCATTGGCTTCTTTGCCAACGTGACGCATGCGCCAGCACTCGTTGGCCAGCAGCTGCGGTTCTTTGAGCAGTACCTCAACAAGGAAGGCACCAATGTTGAGTACGTCTTGTTCAACGCAGGTCCCGCCGAAATCGAAGCACTCAAGGGTGGTGCTATCGATGTGGGATACATCGGTCCAAACCCATCCGTTGCTGGTTACACCTCAACCAATGGTGACTTGCTGAACGTTGTTTCAGGTGTTGCTTCAGGCGGTGCTTCGTTGATCGTGAAGCCAAACATTACCAGTGTTGCGGACCTCAAGGGTAAGAAGATTGCATCGCCACAGCTTGGTGGAACGCAAGACGTTGCTCTTCGCTCATTCTTGAAGGACAAAGGCTTTGCTACCAACGTTTCTGGCGGTGGCGATGTCACGGTGATTCCTACCGACAACGCAACCACATTGACCCTGTTCAAGAAGGGTGACATTGACGGCGCCTGGGTGCCAGAGCCTTGGGCATCACGTCTGGTGCTTGAAGGTGGCGGAAAGGTTCTCGTTGATGAGAAAGATCTTTGGCCGGGCGGTCAGTTTGTCACCACCAACATCATCGCTGGCAAGAACTTCTTGAAGCAGTACCCGGGAACTGTCCGCACGGTACTTCAGGCGAATAACAGTTCAATCAAGTGGATTGCCAAGAACATCCTTCCTGCAAAGGATGCTGTTCAAGAGCAGATCACTAAGTGGACCGGTAAGCCGCTACCTGACTCAGTGATCAACCGCGCTTGGGGGCAGCTCCGATTCACTTGGGATCCGCTGCCATCAACCCTGAAGAAGAGTGCTGACGACGCAGTTAATGCTGGCCTGCTCAATTTGAAGCCAGGTGCACTGAACGGCATCTATGACCTGAGCTTGCTCAACAGCGTGCTGAAGCAGTCAAAGCAGCGTGCGGTATCTGCGGGTGGTCTTGGCAAGCAATAAGGGGTAGTCGAGGCGCCGGTGACGGGATGGGGGTCCTGTCACCGGCGTTTCGCATGTAAATTTGAGTATTCTCTATCTAAATTGTAATGTCTACCGGGTTACTTGGAAATGTCGAAGAAATGACCCTTGAGAGGTACAGATGACGGTCGCTAGTGGAGCAGTTCAGCTGCACCACATCGTGAAGCAGTTCAGCACCGATGGTCCCATTGTGCTTGATGATGTGAGTTTGTCAGTGAAACCAGGGGAGTTCGTTTCGTTGGTTGGTGCTTCTGGATGTGGCAAGTCAACGTTGCTCAATATTTTGGCGGGACTTGAGACTGCTACTTCTGGAACGGTTGAACTCTCAGGTTCGCCAACCCTCATGTTCCAAGAGGCGGCATTAATGCCGTGGCTCACTGCTGGCAAAAATATTGAGCTCGCATTGGAGTTGCGCGGGATTCCCCGCAAGGAACGCAAAGACAAAGCACAGGAGTTGCTCGATCTCGTTCACCTAGAGCGCTCGTATGACCAGCGACCCCATGAACTTTCAGGCGGCATGCGCCAGCGTGTTGCAATCGCACGCGCACTAGCTCAGGGTCGTTCGGTATTGCTCATGGATGAGCCTTTTGCGGCCCTCGATGCAATCACGCGCGACTTCCTCCATGAAGAGCTCACACGAATTTGGCAAGAAACTGGAATCACGATCATTTTCGTAACCCACAACGTGCGCGAAGCCGTTCGCTTAAGCGAACGGGTATTGCTGATGTCCTCTCGACCAGGTCGATTCATCAAGGAATGGAACGTTGGTTCCAACGAGCCATGGCGTTCGGATTCAACATTCTCAAGTTACGTATCTGAACTCGCTAGTGAAATTACTGACAACTTGCGCAAGGAGATCGTGCGTCATGCCAACTGAATCAGCAAATCCTGGCGTATCTGCAGGAAACGACTTGGATCTTAAGAGCCTTGAGGCGGGGCTTGATGCATTAGAAACACCAACGCTCCACAAGTTCAGCGTCAAGAAGTATCTTTTCTCATTGTTGTCGCCACTCATTGCTATAGGTGCCGTCATTTTGATTTGGCAAATCATCATCTGGTTGCAATGGCAGCCTGACTACATCATCCCGTCACCTTCACAGGTATGGGCGGCTCTCGGTCAGCAAGCGGAGCATCAAATTCTTTGGCAGTCAACGTTTAACAGCATTCGCCGCGCAGCCCAAGGCTTCTTGATCGCTTTGGTCATTGCGACTCCCATTGGTGTAGCTCTGGGTCTCAATAAAACCTTGCGTGCAATTTTTGGACCTTTGCTCACAGGTTTACAACAGCTGCCTTCCGTTGCCTGGGTCCCTGCAGCAATTATTTGGTTCGGATTATCTGATGCAACGATTTACACCGTTGTTCTCCTAGGTGCTGTTCCATCAATCGCAATCGGTTTGATGAATGGCATTGACCAAATACCTTCAATCATCTTGCGTGCTGGCCACGTGTTGGGTGCCAAGGGATTCACGCGAGTGCGCGCCATCATCTTGCCCGCGGCGTGGCCCGGGTACCTTGCCGGTCTTGAACAAGGCTGGGCATTTTCGTGGCGTTCGTTAATGGCCGCTGAGCTCATCGCAGTGTCTCCAGCCCTTGGACCAGGTCTGGGACAGATGTTGGATAACGGCCGGTCCTTGGGCGACATGGCCCTCGTGCTTGGCTCGATCTTCATGATCTTGTTTGTGGGCGTACTCATTGAACGCCTCATTTTTGCGCCGCTGCGTCGACGCACATTATTGAATCGTGGCCTTCTTCGCTAAAGATCCACATCGTTGATCGATAGCCCCAAGGCGTAGGCAAGAATGGTGCACGTGAGTACACCTTTTGCTGGCCGTGGGGCTATTGATTTAGGCGCCCTTGCGGCAGCCCGCGCGCAACAAGAACAAGCAGCTGCAGCGATGGCCAATGCTCCCCAGGGCGTCGTCATTGATGTCACGGAAGCAAGTTTTCAAGCAGCAGTCATTGAACAGTCCGAAACCGTTCCCGTGATTTTGGATCTGTGGGCAACGTGGTGTGGGCCGTGCAAGCAGCTGTCACCTGTATTGGAAAAGCTTGCTGCTGAATCAGGTGGCAAGTGGATCCTTGCGAAAATTGACGTTGATGCGCAGCCTCGATTGGCGCAAGCGTTTCAGGTGCAGTCTGTTCCATCCGTTTTCGCGGTAATCAAGGGTCAACCTGCGGCACTTTTCCAAGGTGCTCAGCCAGAGGCACAAATTCGCGCGGTGATCGCTGAAGTCATGAAGATTGCGGCGCAACAAGGCGTGACCGGAAGCGTGGGTAGCACTCCTGAAGTCGTCGATGAAATGGAGGATTTCGAAGATCCAATTGATCCCCGCTTTTCTGCTGCCTTTGATGCAATAGAAGCCGGCGATTGGCAAGCTGCCGCGAGTGCGTATCAGGCAGTTCTCTTAGCAACACCGAATGATGTTGATGCACAAGCAGGTTTGGCGATGGTTGGTTTATATGGACGCACGGAATCTGCCGTGCTTAACCCAGCCGCGGCAGTTAACGACGTCAAGGCGCAAATGGATCTCGCGGATGCCGATGTACTTGAAGGAAACTGGGAATCTGCATTTGGTCGTTTAGTTGCTGCTATCAAAGTAACGGCTGGCGATGATCGCGCACTCGTGCGCACCCGATTACTCGAACTCTTCTTGATCGCAGGGGATGAACCAGCTGTGGTTCCTGCACGCGCGGCGTTGGCCAGTGCGCTGTTCTAATCAGCCTTGAGCGTTAGTTACGAGCGCGCTCGAAGTAGAGGTATACCGCTGAAAGTGGCGGCACCACCACGTCTGCAGACGCAGGTCGTCCGTTCCATGCATTTGGCAACGCGGTCACTTCGCCTTGGTTACCCATTCCTGAGCCGCCATAGCTCAGCGCATCTGTATTCAAAAGCTCCTGCCATGCACCAACGAATGGCAAGGCAATGCGGTAGTTCTGATGCGGCACCGGCGACATGTTGATGATGACAGCAACGCAACTGCCAGACTCATCCCACCGCAGCCATGAGAAAACATTTGCTTCAGCATCGTTGGCATTAATCCACTCAAAGCCACGTGGTTCGTCGTCCAATTGCCACAGTGCGGGTGTTTCTTGATAGACCCGATTGAGGTCACTCACGGCAGCAAGGGCACCTTGATGCTCTGGGTATTCAAGAAGCCACCACTCAAGACTCTTCTCACTGTTCCACTCTTGGGACTGAGCGAATTCCGATCCCATGAACAGCAGATTCTTACCTGGGTGAGCCCACATGAATCCAAGGTAGGCGCGTAGATTTGCAAGCTGTTGCCACCGATCACCAGGCATTTTGCCGATAAGTGAGCCTTTGCCGTGCACGACTTCATCATGCGAAATCGGCAAAATGAATCGCTCGCTGTAGGCGTAGACCATCGAAAAGGTCATTTCATTGTGGTGATACTGGCGATGAATCGGCTCATGCTCGACGTAATCCAGTGAGTCATGCATCCAACCCATGTTCCATTTAAAGCCAAAGCCAAGTCCGCCATTAAAAGTTGGCTGGGTAACCCCGGGCCATGCAGTTGATTCCTCAGCGATAGTCATGACCCCAGGTACTCGCTTGTACACCGTTGCGTTCATCTCTTGTAAGAACTGAACGGCTTCAAGGTTTTCGCGCCCACCAAATTGGTTTGGGTACCACTCACCAGCTTTTCGCGAGTAATCCAAATACAACATTGAAGCCACGCCATCGACTCGAAGGCCATCAACGTGATATTCCTCGAGCCAATAGATCGCATTGGAAACCAAGAAGTTGCGTACCTCTGTGCGTCCGTAATTGAAAATAAATGAACCCCAGTCAGGGTGCTCACCGCGGCTGGGATCGGGATGTTCGTAAAGTGCTGAACCGTCAAACTTCACCAATGCCCAAGGATCAGTGGCGAAGTGGGCGGGCACCCAGTCAACGATGACGCCGATGCCGGCATCGTGCAGAGCATTAATCAAGAAACGCAAGTCATCGGGTGAGCCAAAGCGTGACGATGGCGCAAAGTACGAAGTGACGTGGTAGCCCCAAGACGGTGAATACGGATGCTCAGCTAAAGGCATGAATTCAACATGAGTGAATCCAGTGCGCTGCACGTACTCAACGAGTTCCGTAGCAAGCTCTCGATAGGTCAGGCCTTCGCGCCATGAACCTAAATGCACCTCGTAAATGCTGATGGGGTTGCGATGTGGATCAGTTGCGGCACGTTGTGCGAGCCAGGCTTGATCAGTCCATTGATATGTCGAGGTAAAGACCCGTGAACCCGATGCTGGCGGAACCTCAGTGGCATAGGCCATTGGGTCTGCCTTATCGCGCCACACTGCGTCTTGCCCAAGGATTTGATATTTGTACGTGACGCCGTCGCCAATATTTGGAATGAATAATTCCCACACACCTGTAGAACCCAAGGACCGCATTGGATGCGCGGTGCCATCCCAGTAGTTGAAGTCCCCGCTGACACGAACGCCTTGAGCGCTTGGGGCCCACACGGCAAACGAAGTTCCCGTGACTTGACCAAAGGGAGTGTCGTAGGTGCGCACGTGTGCACCCAACGCGTTCCAAAGTTCCTCATGACGACCTTCGCTGATGAGGTGCAGATCAACATCGCCCAGAGTGGGAAGAAATCGGTACGGATCGTCTCCTGGGATGGTTTCTTCACCGTAGGTTGTGTCGAGTGCATAAGTGGGTATGTCAGTACCCGGCACGATTGCGTACCAAATTCCACGATATTCATGTGTCATTGGGATGCGTGAATTTGCAGTCACCAGGGTGACTGCTTTTGCTAGCGGTCGAAGTGCACGAATGGTGACCGAGTCAGAACCAATGTGTGGGCCAAGGACGCTATGCGGGTCGTGATGCCACCCATCAACGATCCGATCCAGATCGCTTTGGGGGACAACGACGCTACTCGCGGATTGCGCTGCCATCTGATGACCCCTTCGGTAGGTGAACCACGTGAGCGACCTGTTCCCACGGCGCCAGACGCACATAGGTGTGCTGTTCCCAAGTCCAAGATTGGTCGCTCAGGAGGTCTTGTGCAATAAAACGTTCGTTCCATGAACGACCCAAAGTGGGTAAGTCCCACCAGATATTGCTGTGTTGTTCGTTGTATGAGTCCAGATTCACGACGACCAAGATGGTGTCGCCTTGGTCATGTTTAGAAAATGCAATCACATTGGGGTTATCGCTGGCGTGGAATTTCAGTGAACGCAAATCCTGCAGTGCTGGATGATCCTTGCGGATCTGATTGAGCTTGGTAAGCATCGGTGCAAGTGTGATCTCGAGTTCGTCAGCTTGCTTCCAATCGCGAGGGCGGTATTGGAACTTCTCGGTATCGAGATATTCCTCGCTGCCTGGTTTCAGTGCTACATGCTCAAAGAGTTCAAAGCCGCTATAAATTCCATACGTAGGAGCCAATGTTGCAGCGAGTACGGCGCGAATGGCGAACGCATGCGGTCCACCGTCTTGAAGGTACTCAGTCAAAATGTCAGGAGTATTGGTGAAGAGGTTCGGGCGCATGGCTACAGCTGAACTCGAAGCGAGTTGATTGAGGTATTGCTCAAGTTCCCCGCGTTGATTACGCCAAGTGAAGTAGGTGTAACTCTGTTGGAAACCTACTTCTGCAAGCGCGCGCATCATAGGTGGGCGGGTGAATGCTTCTGCTAAAAACAGTACGTCAGGATCTGTTGCATTGATGGCCGCGATGAGTCGTTCCCATACCCATACTGGTTTGGTGTGTGGATTATCAACGCGAAAAATCCGAACACCGCGATCAGTCCAAAATCGTGTAACGCGTTCAACTTCGAGGTATAGACCTTCGGGATCGTTATCAAAATTCAGTGGATAAATGTCTTGGTACTTCTTCGGTGGGTTTTCGGCGTAAGCAATGGTCCCGTCAGCGCGGGTGGTAAACCACTCAGGGTGGGCGCTCACCCAAGGATGATCAGGTGCAGCCTGCAGTGCAAGGTCGAGTGCAATTTCCATGCCGAGTGCGTTTGCGCGTTTCACGAATGCATCAAAGTCTTTCAAGGTTCCAAGGTCTGGGTGCACAGCATCGTGCCCGCCTGCCTTCGACCCGATGGCCCAAGGTGAGCCTGGGTCCCCAGACTTGGGCATCAATGAGTTGTTGGGGCCCTTTCGATTAACTTCGCCAACAGGATGAATGGGTGGCACATACACCACGTCGAAACCCATGTCAGCAATAGCGTCGAGACGTAGTGTTGCGGTCGCAAATGTTCCTGATGTTTTTTTCGCTACATCTGCCCCCTCGCTGCGTGGAAACATTTCGTACCAAGCGCCGAAAAGTGCACGACGGCGTTGCACGCGAAGTGGCCATGGGCCACTCGTAGTGACAAATTCACGAAGGGGGTTCTCGTACATCGCCTGCTCGACTTGTGGATCAGTTGCTGCTGCCAGCTTTACAAGTGGTGGCAACTGTGATCGAAGGGTGCCGATGACTGTTGAGAGGAGCGTGTGGTGCGCGCCCGCGAATGCTGGAAGTGCGCGTTCAAGAATGCGCGCCCCTTCTTCACATTCAAGATCGGTATCCAGATTCGCCGGAATCTTAATTTCAGCTCGATGCGTCCAGGTGCCCCAAGGGTCACCCCACGCTTGAATATTGAAGTGCCAAAGTCCTATGGAGTCTGGACGCACATGTGCGCTCCAGGTATCTAGGCCGTCGTTAGTGGCATTCATGCGCACTCGAGAATGTTCCTGACCATTAGGTGCGACCAGAACGACCTCAACACCCAAACTGTCGTGACCTTCGCGAAAGGCTGTGGCGTGGACCGGGATGGCTTCGCCAACCGCACCAGCTGCGGCTCGGCGGCCGCCGAGCACGACCGGGGAGACATCAGTAATGGGGAAGCGACCTGAGAGTTCTGCGGCCACCGTGGTGACCGGGGCTAGCCATGGTGAATTGGAAAGGCTTACGTCAGATTCTGACCGAGGTTTTCCGAATCGGGACATGGCGCAAACCGTACCCGCGAATGAGGGAATCTGGCAGTCCGTCACCTGATGGGTGCCCGTTTAGCCCGGTAGGTACCTAAATGTTTCCTGAAATTCACATGGCTGTGACCTCCTCGGTGATGTAAACGCTGTCATATCGGCTATGGTTTTTCACGTGAGAGCCATACGCCGATTCACCGTCCGAACAGTCCTTCCACAGCGCCTTGCAGCCCTTGAGGAACTCAGCCTCAATCTGCATTGGTCCTGGGATCCCGAAACGCGTGATCTGTTCGCGGCTATTGATCATGATCTGTGGCAGGCCGTGGGCGAAGACCCTGTGCGGCTGCTCGGTGAAGTGTCAGCTGAACGACTTGCACAGCTCGCCAACGACGACGGTTATGTCGGTTGGGTTGAGCAACGCGTCAATAAGTTACGCGGGTACCTCACCAGCGATCGCTGGTATCAATCACTTGGCCCTGACGCAGCAGCGGGAATTGCATATTTCTCACCAGAATTTGGTGTGACCGCAGCCTTGCCTCAGTACTCAGGTGGTTTGGGCATCCTTGCTGGTGATCACTTAAAGACCGCAAGTGATCTCGGTGTCCCGATTATTGCTCTTGGTTTGTTCTATCGCGCGGGCTACTTCAACCAGTCGCTGTCACGTGATGGTTGGCAGATGGAGCGCTACCCAGTGTGTGATCCAGATGGCAGCCCAGTCACCTTGCTTCGCGAGGCAGATGGCAGCCCGGCGAAAGTCGCAGTTGGTCTCAATGGCGCACGCGTCATTCACGCGCATATTTGGGTTGCACAGGTTGGCAGTGTTCCGCTACTGATGCTTGATTCAGATGTTGAAGAAAACGCGCCATCGGAACGCGAAGTCACCGACCGCTTGTACGGCGGTGGCGGTGAGCATCGCCTCCACCAGGAAATGTTGCTGGGAATTGGTGGCGTGCGCGCATTGCGTGCGTATTGCCGCATCACCGGTGCCCCGGCTCCCGAAGTTTTCCATACGAACGAAGGCCACGCTGGTTTCTTGGGTCTTGAGCGCATTCGCGAACTCGTGCAATCAGATCTGGGCTTGTCGTATGACGAAGCATTCGAAGCTGTGCGTGCGGGAACAGTATTCACGACTCACACACCAGTGCCGGCAGGCATTGACCGGTTCCCACGCGATCTTGTAGCAAAAACCTTTGGTGGCGATAACGCTGCAGATGGTGTTCCCGTTGAACGCATTCTTGCGCTGGGCACTGAGGATTACGAAGGTGGAGATCCCAGCGTTTTCAATATGGCTGTCATGGGGCTGCGCATCGCAGGACGCGCCAATGGCGTGAGTCTCTTGCACGGTGTGGTGTCGCGGGGAATGTTTGCGGGCCTATGGGCAGGGTTTGATGCAGACGATGTGCCAATTACCTCGATCACCAATGGGGTACATGCGCCTACCTGGGTATCCCGCCAGATTCGCGATTTAGCTCTTAGTGCTGACAGCGCTGGCTTGTTGAACGAGCCACAGGGTTGGGAAGCAATCGCGCAAGCATCAGATGAACGGATCTGGGCAGTCAAGCGTCAGCTTCGCGAAGTATTGATCGAAGATGCACGCAAACGCCTGCGTGAATCGTGGTTGTTGCGCGGAGCAAGCGAAGCTGAGCTCCAGTGGATTGATGGCGTTTTGGATCCAGACATTCTCACTATTGGATTCGCTCGTCGCGTTCCGTCGTATAAGCGCCTCACCTTGATGTTGCGAGACAAGAATCGATTGCGAGCGCTTTTGCTTGATGAGAAGCGTCCAGTGCAATTGGTTGTGGCGGGTAAGTCACACCCCGCCGATGACGGTGGCAAGAAACTGATTCAAGAACTTGTCCAATTTGCTGACGAAGAAGGCGTTCGTCACCGCATCGTGTTCCTACCAAACTACGACATGGCAATGGCGACTTTGTTGTACCCAGGTTGCGATGTGTGGTTGAACAATCCGATTCGTCCACTTGAGGCATCCGGAACATCTGGCATGAAGGCTGCGCTCAACGGTGCGCTGAACCTTTCGATCCTTGATGGATGGTGGGATGAATGGTTCGACGGTCAAAATGGGTGGGCAATTCCAACTGCTGATGGTGTTGAAGATCCTGATCATCGTGATGATCTCGAAGCAGCAGCGTTGTATGACCTCATCGAAAAGTCTGTGGCTCCAACCTTCTACGAGAACAACGCTCAGGGTGTTCCTGCTCGATGGATTGGCATGGTTCGTCACACCCTGAGCACTCTCGGTCCGAAGGTTCTGGCTAGTCGCATGGTTCGCGATTACGTGAATACGTTGTATTTGCCGGCTGCTGATGCAGGGCGTGCAGCAACAGCAGACAATTTCGCACTTGCTCGCGAAGTTGCTGCCTGGAAAGCCCAAGTGCGCAGCTCTTGGGGCACGGCACGAGTTGAGCATGTGGAAATCCAGGGCGTCGGCGACACAGTCAATCTTGGTACTGAGGTTGAAATCCGTGCGTATGTAGCACTTGGTGATCTCAAGCCAGAAGACATCGTTGTACAGGTCGTCCATGGTCGCGTTGATTCATTCGATGTGATTGTCAATGCACAGACTCCTGCAATGAATGTCGTAGAGGGTTACGACGGAAACCGTTGGTTGTATTCGCTGAAGTTAAACCTGGCGCAGAACGGTCCATTTGGTTACACCGTTCGCATCCTGCCAAGCCATCGCGGGTTAGCGTCGCCTCAGGAAATGGGACTACAGATTCTGCCAGTGGTTGCCGCCGAAGTGCATGCAGGTGAAAAGCCAGTGCAGTTTGATAAGTAGGTCAACTAACTGCTGATGCGAAACAGCAGCAAGCTCAAGGGAGCCATCGTCACGGTGGCTCCCGCTTGCATTTCCGGCCATGAGTTTGCTTCAACTCCAGCAGCACTATCGAGTTCACAAACATAGGTATGCGCATAGGGGCTTCCAGGTAAAACGAAATCTTGCGTTTCTTCACCAGCGTGAATGATCAAAAAGAAGGATGCGTCTGCTTGAGGAGAAAATTCATCGCTGTGTGGTAATTCGCCCGTGATGAACATGCCTAATGTTCTGCGATCCCCCTGATGCCAGGCATCCTCAGGAATGTCATTTCCATCTGGGCCAATCCAAGCCAAGTCTTTGGGTCCACCATCGTGAAGTGGTTTTCCATCGAAGTGATAGCGCTGACGGAAAGTGCGGTATTTATGACGAATCTGCATGGTTCTTTGATTGAACGAGAGTAAATCCCATTGGGCCTGCGACAGTTCCCAGTTGACCCATGAAATTTCGTTGTCTTGGCAGTAGGCATTGTTATTGCCCTGTTGGGTTCGGCCGAATTCATCTCCGGCGGTGATCATCGGCACACCAGTGGAAAGTGCAAGAGTCGCGAACATATTGCGGAGCTGACGTTCACGTACGTTCACAATGGCTTCATCGGAAGTTGGGCCTTCGACTCCATAATTGCGTGAACGGTTGTTGTCAGTTCCATCGCGGTTGTCTTCGCCGTTAGCCAAGTTGTGTTTATGCTCGTAACTCACCAGATCCTTCATAGTGAAACCATCGTGTGCAGTGATGAAGTTGATAGACGCAAATGGACGACGTCCATCGCCGCCGTATAGGTCTGCAGATCCAGTCAGACGCCAGCCGATTTCACCGATACCAGTTGATCCACGCCACCAGTCGCGTACACAGTCGCGATATTTGTCATTCCATTCAGTCCAAAGCGGTGGAAATTCGCCAACCTGGTAACCGCCTGGGCCAACATCCCATGGTTCAGCAATGAGTTTAACGCGGCGCAGGACAGGATCCTGTTGAAGTGTTGACATAAACGTTCCCAGCATTTCGACATCGTGCATCGAACGGGCTAGAGCAGAGGCGAGATCGAACCGGAATCCATCCACATGCATTTCAGTGACCCAATAGCGAAGCGAGTCCATCACCATTTGTAATACATGTGGGTTGGAAAGGTTCAGGGTGTTTCCTGTGCCGGTGTAATCGGAATAGGCGCGCCCGTTTTGATTGAGGTGGTAGTAATCATCATTATCAATGCCACGAAAGCTCAGCGTCGGCCCGAATTGATTGCCTTCGGCGGTGTGGTTGTAGACAACATCAAGAATTACTTCAAGTCCTGCAGCATGTAGGGCTTTCACCATGTTTTTAAATTCGTTGACCTGTTGGCCTCGACTGCCCGTTGAACTGTATGCATGATGTGGAGCAAAGAAACCAATGGAGTTATAACCCCAATAATTCGTGAGCCCAAGTTCCATCAAATGAACTTCATTTACAAACTGATGGATGGGGAGCAGTTCAACTGCGGTAACTCCACAGGCAACAAGGTGTTCAATCACACTGGGGTGAGCTAAGCCTGCGTAAGTACCGCGTTCGTGTTCGGGGACACTGGGATGAAGTCTGGTGAGGCCCTTGACATGAGCCTCGTAGATAACCGTGTCGCTCCAGGGTGTATTAGGTGATTGATCATTTCCCCAGTCAAAGGTGGTGTCAACGAGCACTGATTTGGGTACATATGGGGCGGAGTTTTCTGCATTAAAGGCAAGGTCGTCGTTGCCGACGTGCCCATTGACAGCAGCGTTGAGTGCGAGCTCACCATCTATTGCTTTGGCATAAGGATCAATCAGCAACTTATTGGGGTTCCATCGGTGCCCAATCGCAGGGTTCCAGTCACCGTGAACTCTGAATCCATAACGTGTACCTATAGGCATATGAGGGATATGCGCATTGAAGATATTGAAGACGCGTTCGCTTAACTCAATTTGATGTTCATTGCCTTCATCGTCAAAGATGCAGAGGTAGACCTGACTTGCCCCTTGAGCCCAGATCGCGGCAAAGGCGCCGCCGTTTCCGTCGGGTCGAACACCGAGAGGATCCCAGCGGTGTGGGTGGGTGAGCGGCACCTGATAACGCTAACAGGGTCACATAGGGACGAAAGCGACGCTAGGCTGCCTCAACCCCATATTTTGTACGGAGAAGTGATGTCTGAGTTCGTCAAGCTTGAAGTTCGAGATTCCGTAGGCATTATTCATTTGCAGCGCCCCAAAATGAACGCATTGAATGCGCAGATGCAGCGTGAAATCGGCGCTGTCGCATTGGAAATTTCAGGTCGCGTAGATATCAACGCTGTTGTCATCTACGGCGGTGAACGAGTGTTCGCCGCAGGGGCTGATGTGAAAGAGATGGCTGATATGACGTATCAGGAAGCCATTCAGTTCTCGATCGCACTTGAATCCTTTTTCACTGACGTAGCAAATATTGCTCAGCCAACAATTGCAGCAATTACAGGGTTTGCTCTTGGCGGCGGATGCGAACTTGCATTGGCCTGCGACTTCCGCGTCAGCGCGGACAACGCCAAACTTGGTCAGCCCGAGATATTGCTTGGCCTGATCCCAGGTGCTGGCGGAACTCAGCGCCTGCCTCGCCTCATTGGGCCAGCGAAAGCCAAGGATCTGATATTCACTGGCCGATTCGTCGATGCACAGGAAGCACTGGATATCGGTCTGGTTGACGTTGTTGTGCCAAATGAGCAGGTACTCGATCGTGCGCTGGAGTGGGCTCAACAATTAGCCAAAGGCCCCAGGATCGCGATGCAGGCAGCAAAGCGAGCCATCGACCTAGGTCTTGATGTTGATCTAAATACGGGCATTGAAATTGGACGCCAAGCCTTCGCGGGCCTCTTTGCGACCCAAGATGCCCGAATTGGAATGCAATCCTTCGTGGAAAACGGGGCAGGGAAAGCAACGTTCACAGGTCAATAGTCCGAGCACTACCATCGGGAGTTGTGAAACCCCGGAGCTACCTCGATCACGCTGCGACAACGCGCATGTTGCCGCTGGCGCAAGAGCGCTGGCTTGAGGTCAGTTCCCTGGTGGGAAATCCCTCATCCCTGCATGATTCCGGCCGGAGAACCCGCCGGATCGTGGAGGAGGCTCGCGAGAGTATCGCGGCTGATCTGGTGACCCGCCCAAGCGCAGTGATCTTTACCGGCGGAGGAACGGAAGCTGACAATCTCGCGGTCAAAGGTTTGTACTGGCGAGGTCAAGAATTGGGAAAGAACTGCGTTATCGCGTCAAACGTTGAACACCATGCGGTCCTTGATCCGGTCGTTTGGCTTGGCGAGCATCAGAGCGCAAAGATTCAGTGGATCAATGTTGATTCTCTGGGCAGAGTCAAACTTGATGAAGTGGCCGATGCGTTAACAACTCAAGACGCTGCATTAGTCACGGTGATGTGGGCAAATAATGAAGTAGGCACAGTTCAACCGGTCTTCGAGCTCGCTGAAATGTGTCGAGTACATGGAGTCGCATTTCATACGGATGCAGTACAGGTCTTAGGACAGTTGCCTATGAACTTGACGCAACTTGGTGCATCGGCGGTAACGATTACTGCACACAAAATTGGTGGCCCATTTGGTGTTGGCGCACTCATCGTCGATCCGGATATCAAACCGACCCCCATTCTTCATGGCGGTGGCCATGAGCGCGAGATTAGGTCAGGCACCCTTGATGCCGCTGGAATTGCGAGTTTTGCAGTAGCGGTACGCCATGCGGTCGAACAGCAAGCCGCATTTGCCTCTCGTGTTCAAGCATTGCGCAACAACCTCATTGAACGTGTGCTCGTAGCTGTTCCTGCTGCTCGACTCAATGGTGAATCGGATTTGACGAGCGATCAACGCCTTCCTGCAAATGCGCATTTCACTTTCGATGAATGTGAAGGTGACGCATTGTTGATGTTGCTTGATGCGGCTGGCATTGATTGTTCAACTGGGTCGGCCTGCACGGCCGGTATTCCTGAACCAAGTCACGTGTTGCTGGCAATGGGTGCAGAACCGCGTGCCTCAAGGGGATCGTTGAGATTCTCACTTGGTTCCAACTCGACATTAGCTGAC
>CANFTO010000031.1 GCA_947449945.1 Actinomycetota bacterium
ATGCGAGAAGGATCGATTGCGGCTGTTACATCGATGTGTTGCACATCTGTTGCAATGGGCAAGTGGAAGATTGACCCAGCGCTGGAACGTACGCATTTTCCATTGGTCGGATCCACGGACCCCGGGGTGAGCACAACTCCGCTTGCACCCGCAGCATCCGCGGTACGAATGATCGTGCCGGCGTTGCCAGGATCACTGACACCATCCAGGAGCACCACAGGTGCACCCCCACCTAGAAGCACGTCCTGGAGTGAAGCGCTCTCCCACCGACAGGTCGCCACAATTCCTTGGGGACTATTGGTCTCCGCTAGGGCTTCCATGACCGAGTTACTGACGACGGTCAGGGGCAGATGCTGAACTAACTGCAAAAACTGGGCATCCAAATCTTCGGTGACGAAGACTTCTTGAACGAGTGAGGTGGCGGCAGCTTCGCGAACGGCTTGTGGCCCCTCAACAAGGAAAAGGCCGGCATCACGCCGGCCTTTCCTTGAATGCAGACGCCGTACTGCAACAACCCGGTCCGAACTCCGGGAGGTCAGTAACGGTCGATTGCTCAACAACGTTATGCAGAAGCAGGAACGTTTGACTTCGCAATGCCCACGAGGGTTGCAAAGGTTGCTGGATCGTTCACTGCGAGCTCAGCGAGCATGCGGCGATCAACCTCGATGTTGGCAATCTTCAAACCCTGAATGAAGCGGTTGTAGGTCATGCCGTTAGCGCGTGCACCAGCGTTGATGCGCTGGATCCACAGGCGACGGAAGTCACCCTTACGCGTACGACGGTCTGCGTACGCGTAGACCATCGAGTGAGTGACCTGCTCGCGAGCCTTGCGATACAGGCGTGAACGCTGACCGCGATAACCACTGGCGCGCTCGAGGATTTCGCGGCGCTTCTTATGGGCGTTGACCGCCCGCTTTACACGTGCCATTTCATAACTCCTGAGTTCTTCAAGCCGCTTTACACGGCGCAATCATTGGGGACAGTGATTAGTGACCGAGCAGCTTCTTGACGCGTGCGGCGTCACCAGGTGCAAGCACCTTGTCGCCTTCGAGTCGGCGAGTGCGTCGCGATGACTTGCTTTCCATCAAGTGGCGACGGCCAGCCTGCTCGTGCGTGATCTTTCCGGTACCAGTGACCTTGAAGCGCTTCTTTGAACCGCTATGAGTCTTCTGCTTTGGCATGTCGATCCTTTACTCGTTGTTCGGACTTACGGGTGTACAGGGAAACGCTTAAGCGTCGACGTGAATCTCATCCGTTGGCATCTCTTCGGCTTCGCCTTCAACACGAGGCTTTGGCCCATCAGCCTTACGGCGATGTGGAGCCAACACCATGATCATGTTGCGACCATCCTGCTTTGGAGTTGCTTCAACGAATCCAAGCTCTGTCACATCTTCAGCAAGGCGACCAAGAAGGCGCAGGCCTAGTTCTGGTCGGCTTTGCTCGCGTCCGCGGAACATGATCGTGATCTTGACCTTGTCTCCTGCTTTCAAGAACCGCTCGACGTGACCTTTTTTGGTCTCGTAGTCGTGCTGATCGATCTTGGGACGGAGCTTCATTTCCTTGATGATGGTGTGCGTCTGGTTACGACGTGATTCACGTTCTTTTTGCGCGGCTTCGTATTTGAACTTGCCGAAATCCATGAGCTTGCATACGGGTGGCTTAGCCATTGGTGCAACCTCAACCAGATCGAGGTCTGCTTCAACGGCAAGTCGCAGCGCATCTTCAATGCGCACGATGCCCACCTGTTCGCCAGCTGGTCCGACTAAACGGACCTCAGGAACGCGAATTCGGTCGTTGATTCGTGGTTCGACGCTGATGGCGCCTCCTTGCTCGTGCGGTTACATGGCAATCCAGGTTGAGGGGTTACCCTCAATCAGACGCAAGGATTCACAGCACGAACGAACGCACCCCAAGGGGTACATCTGTGCGACTGACCCATGGCATCTCAATGCGATGCATAGGTGGGAACCGGAGCTCCACTTGCGCGACCCGGGCCTGCGGCCCAAATCAATCGAGTGAAAGAGTAGCAGCCATGACCGAACAACCAGAAATCCAGACCACCGATGCCTCCGCTGCCCTACTTGATCTTGCGGAAGTTCCGGCGGTTGAAGTGGTCCTGACGGTTGCCATGCACCTCATGAGCGCTGCTGCTATTGCCTGTGGCCTAGGCGACGATGACCGCCCAGCGGACCTTGCTGAGGCTCGGATTCTGATTACTGCTCTGGCTGGTTTGGTGACGGCCGCGGCCCCAATGCTGGGCAGCATGCACGCTGCCCCAATCCGAGATGGATTAAAGGCCCTTCAATTGGCATTTCGTGAGGCATCAGTTGTTGCGGACCCGGTAGGTATGGGTCCAGGCGAGAATCTCACCGGACCGGTCTACTAAGGGCCTTTAGCCTTTAGCTAAGAAGTCCAACCGCTCCCCTGTAACCACATGACGAGCTGGCCCTGACACATCAATCACGATTGCGCTGGCTTGGCTCTCTAGTGCTGCACGAGCAGCATCTGGACCACTCACGGGAACAGGCCGCGCCTGCGGGTCCCACATCGCCATCGAATCAAGGCCAGAAAAAGCTAAAAGCCCTTTTTCGCCATCGGGGTTGACCATGGACACCACGGACATGTGGCTGTCTTTGTCTGCGCCATTTTCATCGACGGCGTCAAGCACTGCGACAACTGCAACCAACAGTCGTGAACCCATCAACAACTCGAGTGCTAAATCCCGGGCCATCTTTGATGTGACTGGTAGAGCGCCGGTTGCGAAGGCTTGTCGCAATACTGGATCAGCCGATCCGTCATCATCAGGGAATTGTGGCGAGGCTATTGATCGCCCTTGACCAAGACTGTGATCGTTCACGACTACAACCGACAGGCGCGAATATCTGTTACAAGTATGCCCCGGGCACCAAGCTCGTAGAGCTCATCCATCACGCGGTGCACGTCAGATGACTTCACCATCGCACGAACTGCCGACCAATCGGAATCATGTAACGGGGAAACCGTAGGCGATTCAATACCTGGTGTGATTGCACAGGCAGCCGCAAGATTGTCTGATTTTATGTCGTAATCAACTAATACAAACGTGCGTGCCACCATCACACTTTGCAATCGTCGAATCATGGTGTGGACAGGAGCGCTCATTGGTGCTCCCGTTCGACGCACAACCGTTGCTTCTGAAATAAGAATTGGATCGCCAACAACCTCTAAACCGGCCTTGCGCAACGTGGTACCCGTTGCAACAACATCGGCAACTGCATCAGCAACTCCAAGGGCTACGGCATTTTCCACAGCACCATCAAGGCGCACCACGGTGGCATTAATTCCTGTTTGAGCAAGCCACGATCGAAGTAAACCATCGTATGAAGTTGCAATGCGCTTACCTTCGAGGTCCGCGAACGAACGTGCATTGCCAATGGGCGCAGCTAAACGGAAGGTTGATGGCGCAAAACCAAGTGGCAATAACTCTGTGGCCTCGGCCCCTGAATCAAGCAGCATGTCTCGACCAGTGATGCCAATATCGAGGGTGCCTGCTCCAACATAAAGCGCGACATCTTTTGGACGCAGAAAAAAGAACTCAACATCATTTGCTGGATCTTGCACTACGAGGTCACGCACACCAGCGTTTCGCAAGTAACCAGCCTCTTGCAGCATCTCGCGCGCCGGATCAGCTAATTGACCCTTATTAGGTATCGCTACTTTCAACATAACTACAGCCGCCGATACACGTCGTCGAGGGTGACATCTGTAGCGATCATCATGACCTGCAAGTGGTACAACAACTGAGCGATCTCATCAGCAGTGTTGTCGTGACCTTCGTGCTCAGCTGCCATCCAAACTTCCGCAGCCTCTTCAACAACCTTTTTACCGATGGCATGAACGCCTTGTGCGAGCAGGCGCACAGTGCCTGACTCCTCATCGCCATATGAGGTTTTGCGAACGAGTTCAGCGTAGAGCTCATCAAAGGTCTTCACCTGCACAGCCTACCGACGAGGCCGACGAAGATTAACCAGTGATGGTGCCTAGGGTCTGCCAGGTTACGAGCGCAGCTTGGACAGCCTCTTGGCCCTTATCTTCCCTTGAGCCAGCCAAACCAGCGCGATCAAGTGCTTGAGCATCTGTGTCACAGGTAAGTAGACCAAAGCCAACGGGGACTAAATAATCCAAAGCCACCTGAGTGAGCCCTTGGGTGGCGCTTGAACAGACATATTCAAAGTGTGGAGTGCCTCCACGGATGACCACGCCCAAAGCCACGACCACGTCAAAATCCGATGATGCCGCACACGCCTTCACAACAATCGGTAGTTCGAAAGCCCCTGGGACTCTGATGATGGTCGCGACTGCCCCGGCCTGATCACTGGCCCGTTGAGCTCCTGCAATCAGTCCATCCATGACCTCGGTGTGCCAGGAAGACGCCACGATCGCGACCCGAACACCTGGAGCCTTGACCTCTACCTGCGGAGCACCTTGGCCACTCATGCTGATTCCTTTGGTGTCAGGCCTGACTCACCAAGTTCGTGGCCCATGCGGCCAGCCTTGGTGCGTAGGTATTCCTCATTGTGACTATTCGCCTGGATTTCCAACGGCACCCGCTCGACGATGGAAAGCCCGTACCCTTCAAGGCCTGCACGCTTTGCTGGATTGTTGGTGAGCAAACGCATGCTTCGAATACCCAAGTCAGCAAGAATCTGCGCGCCAGTTCCATAGTCGCGAGCATCTGCAGGCAAACCCAGATCAAGATTGGCATCAACGGTGTCTCGACCACCATCTTGAAGTTTATAGGCCATCAATTTATGCAACAGACCGATTCCTCGGCCTTCGTGCCCACGGATATACAGCACGACTCCGCGACCTTCTTCTGAAATGCGAAGCATTGCAGAATGTAACTGTGGACCACAGTCACATCGCATAGAACCGAACACGTCGCCAGTCAGGCATTCTGAGTGCACGCGAACCATGACATCTTCACCATCCCCGATGTCACCCACGACCATCGCGATATGTTCGATGTTGTCTATGTCGCTGCGGTAACCAACAGCGGTGAAGTCGCCAAACTCTGTTGGAAGTTTCGCCTCAGTGACACGAGTGACTTGCTTTTCATGCTTACGTCGGAAACGAATGAGATCCGCGATTGAAATCATCTTCAGACCGTGTTGATCAGCAAACGCACGGCATTCAGGCGCACGCATCATCGAACCGTCGTCATTCACGAGTTCACACAACGCACCCGCAGGCGTATATCCAGCCAACCGCGCGAGATCAACCGAGGCTTCCGTGTGCCCAGGCCGGCGTAACACGCCACCTTCAACAGCACGAAGGGGCATCACGTGGCCTGGTCGAGTTAAGTCGAAGGGCTCAGTTGCGCTATCTCCTAGGACGCGGATCGTGTGTGCGCGATCTTTGGCTGAAATTCCTGTGGTTTCAACATCGCGCGCATCAACGGAAACTGCGTAGGCGGTTTGCTTACGATCCTCGTTCACGGAAGTCATTGGTGGTAATCCCAGACGATCAAGAAGGTGCCCTGTCATACCGACACACACGTACCCGGATGTATGACGAATCATAAAACCGGTGAGCTCTGGTGTAGCAGCATTAGCAGCGAAAATTAAGTCGCCCTCATTTTCACGATCTTCATCGTCAACAACCACAACTGAATGGCCAGCGCGCATTGCTTCAATGGCATCTTCAATCGAATCAAGAACAACGCCACCACTGGATGACATTGTCTGTGTATGACCAGGTGTTGACTTTGGCTGCGTCGCACTCTTTGCGCGTTTTTCAAACATTTCATCTGCAGGAATCATTGCTTTGCCTCCAGCAGTCGCTCGACATATTTTGCAATGACATCAATCTCAAGATTGACAACATCTCCGATGCTTCGATCACCCAGCGTTGTCTCACGCAATGTCGTGGGTATTAACGAAACAGAAAATGATGTGTCGTCAACACTTACGACCGTCAGTGACACACCGTCGATCGTGATGGAGCCTTTTTCAGCAATGTATCGAGAAAGTTCACTTGGAATACCAACGCGTACCACTGTCCAGTGCTCTGTTGGTTCGATAGTCAGAATCGAGCCAGTTCCGTCAACGTGACCTTGAACTAGATGCCCGCCAAGACGTCCGTGCGCCGGCATCGCGCGCTCAAGATTTACATCACTGCCTGGCAACGCTGCTCCTAATGATGTACGCAGCAAAGTTTCTGCCATCACATCTGCGCTGAAGGATTCCTCGTCAAATTCCGTGACTGTCAGACACACGCCGTTGACCGCGATGGAATCGCCCAACTTTGCGTCGCTTACGGCAAGGGCAGCACGAATCACCAAGCGAGCCGAATCTCCCATTGGGGTGACCGCTAACACTTGACCGCGCTCTTCAACGATGCCGGTAAACACTGCTGTTAATTCCTATCGCCTTGCTCATGATCGTGGATCACTCGCCCACGCACCATCACATCATTCCCGATGCGCTTGACCTCAGTGACATCGACTCTGACTAACTGCCCTAAAGCAGGAAGAGCCACTGGACCGGCTCCAAATAATGTTGGCGCGAGAAACCACACGACTTCTTCGACCATTCCGGCCCCCAAAAAGGCTCCGGCCAGTGTTGGCCCACCCTCAAGGAATACCTTTTGTACCCCAGATTCGCCGAGGACCTCCAAGACCGCTCCCGGCCGCCGGTCTTGAATGATCAACGTGGGTGCACTCTCATCAAAAACATTGAGCGAGCCAGGGAGTTCTCTCTCGCCCACAATCACACGAAGTGGCTGAGTTTCCACACCCTGTAGGCGAACGGTGAGATTCGGGTTATCAATGAGCGCAGTTGCCGTTCCAACCATCACGGCATCACATTGCGCCCGCAAGTTATGAGTCAGCGCTTGCGCTTGCTGTCCTGTGATCGCAGTGGGCCCACCGCGAGCATCGGCAACTCGACCATCCAAGGTCTGTGCAATTTTTAGGATCACATAAGGACGTCCACTGAGTTGTACATGAGTCCACGCGCGGTTAACCGCACACGCTTCACTTTCAAGCACTCCACCAACAACTTCAATTCCAGCGTTTCGCAATAAAGCAGCTCCACCGGATGCTTGTGTAGTTGGATCACTCTGCGCATATACAACGCGCGAAATCCCAGCTTCGATGAGTGCTTCAGTACATGGGCCTGTGCGACCAACATGACGACAAGGCTCAAGTGTCACAACTGCGGTTGAGCCTTGCGCCAAATCACCTGCATCACTGAGCGCTTCAATTTCTGCATGTGGGGTGCCAGCCCCATGATGAAATCCGGTACCTACAACTTCACCAAGACCGGAAACGATGACACAACCCACTTGGGGGTTACTTGAGCGCGGGCCCAACTGAGCCAAGGCAATCGCCTGACTCATATACCTTGACCAAGGTAACAACATCAATGCCCACAGGCAGTGACGGCAAGGTCACGCAACGCGTTCACCATCACCGCAGGATCTTCAGCGCGATATACCGCTGAACCGGCAACAAAAATATTCGCTCCTGCCTCCGCGCACATACCTATGGTTTTCGCATCGACGCCACCATCAACCTGAACCCAAATATCTGTTCCAGCATTTTGTGCTAGGTCACGAGCTCTACGGACTTTAGGCAACATCTCTTCCATAAAGGATTGACCACCGAAGCCTGGCTCCACTGTCATGATCAAGATCATGTCGAGATCAGGCAGAAGGTCCTCGATCTCTTCAATGCGAGTGCCAGGCTTTAATGCTGCTGCAGCCCGAGCCCCATGATTGCGCAGATCGCGGCAAATCTGGCGTGGATTTCGAGCTGCTTCGATGTGGAAAGTCACGCTTCCCGCGCCAGCTTCTGCATATGCCGGAGCCCAACGATCGGGATCATTGATCATCAAATGACAGTCAGCGGGTAAAGCTGTCGTCTTGATTAATGACTCGATAACAGGCAAACCAAAGGTGAGGTTAGGAACGAAATGGTTGTCCATCACATCAAGGTGAATCCAGTCAGCAGCTGACTCCACGCGCTGAACCTCGTCAGCTAAGCGCGCTAAATCAGCATTCAAGACACTTGGCGAAATCAAAAAACCCACGGCTTCACCTTAGCTGCTTCGGAGCTTGATCAAGCGGGTCGCTGCAACAAGGCTAGGAACATGGCATCGGTACCGTGACGATGCGGCCACAACTGCACGAACTGCCCCCTTCGTGCATCAGTGACTTCTGGCAGTAACGACGGTGCATCCAAGATGACCAACTCCGGGTGCGCCTTACAGATGTCGTGCACCACGAGTTCCGTCTCGGCAAAATGAGGCGAGCAGGTCACATAAGCAATCACTCCACCCGGCGCGACAGCCTCCACCGCTGCATTGAGAAGCGCTCGTTGCGTAGGAGCTAAACCCGCCACATCAGAAAGTTTGCGGCGCCAACGCGATTCAGGCCTTCTTCTAAGCGCA
The DNA here is from genome assembly GCA_947449945.1 of Actinomycetota bacterium. Classification (GTDB taxonomy): domain Bacteria; phylum Actinomycetota; class Actinomycetes; order S36-B12; family S36-B12; genus UBA11398. The sequence goes on from CANFTO010000031.1 coordinate 8,433, forward strand.
CCCAATCCGGTACAGGGCACATCAACGAGTACTCGATCGAATTCACCTGACCATTGGTGATGGGAAGCATCTCCGGTCATGATCTCGGCTGTACTTTGCTCCCCCAACGTGTTGCGGACAAGTTGAGCGCGATGTGGATGCTGCTCAACGGCAACGAGTGTTGCACCTTGTTGCATTGCTAAACCATCAAGCACGGCAGCTTTTCCGCCTGGACCTGCACACATATCCAGCCAACGCTGCGTGTGACTCGTAATGGGCACGCGACTCAACGCCAAGGTAACTAATTGGCTGCCTTCATCTTGCACACCCACAAGTCCCGTGCGAATCTCTTCCAAGGATTCGGGAATGCCATCAACGAGTGTTCCCGCCAACGGCGACCACCGGCCCTCCTCCACGCCGGGCAAATCAAGGAGTTCATCGTGGGTCATTCGACCTGGGCGAGCAACGAGGGACGGACGCGCAGGAATGTTGTCTGCTTGTAACAACGCGCTAAGTTCACTGCGTTTTTCGCCAAGCGCCTGCGCTAAGGCTCGCACGATCCAACCCGGATGCGACCACCGAATTGCCAATTGTTGTTCGCTATCGCCATTCACATTGAGAATGTCAATCCACTCATCAAACGTATGTGCTGACACCTTTCGAAGAACTGCATTCACGAAACCAGCACGTGCCTTGGCACCGCCGGGCGTTCCCGCACGTCGAACGAGATGGCAAGTTGAATCCACTGCAGCATGGGTGGGCACGCGCATCGCCATAATCTGATGCACACCAAGACGCAACGCATCTTTGGTCATCGGGTCAACATCGGACCAATCACGAGAAACACATTGGGCCAAAATTGCGTCATACAATCCTTGCCAGCGCAACGCTCCGTATGCCACCTCCGTTACGAATCCAGCATCACGACCTGAAAGTTTGCGTTCGCGTAAAATATTTGGCAGAGCCAAATTCGCATACGCGTCATCAACTCGAACAACGCGTAACAGCTCTAGGGCCGCTTCACGTGCTGGATCAGTGCTCATGCGAATGACTTCCCATCAATTTCTACTCCGCGTGCCCAGTCGGCAGCATTCATGAGCTTCTTTCCAGCTGGTTGAACTTTGTCTAAACAAGCAGCAGTGGTGGCAGTTCCAACCCAGACGGATGATTTTGTTACCAATATTTTCCCCGGAGCCAGTATCGGAATTTCGCCCGTGGGCCCAAGATTCAATGGACTCACCTTGACTCGCTCATCATGAAGCATCGTCCATGCACCGGGAGCCGGGGTCGTCGCTCTGATTCGACGGTCAACACCTATCCATGGATCGGTCCATCGAATACGAGCATCATCCATGGTCAGTTTTGGTGCCATCGTTGCATCTGTCGACAACTGTGCAACCGGAAGTAACTCACCTGCTGAAATTCCATCCAACGTACCGATCAACAATTGACTGCCGTAAATAGCTAAGCGCTCAAGCAGGTCACCGGAAGTATCCGTAGCCAAGATCCGTTCTGTTACGGAGCCAAACACTGGGCCATCATCCAAACCCGCGCCAATCTGAAACGTGGTTGCCCCTGTGATTTCTTCACCATGCATCACTGCCCACTGAACTGGTGCGGCGCCTCGATAGGCAGGAAGAATCGAGAAATGAAGATTGATCCAGCCAAATGGTGCTGCATCTAGGAGATCCGCGGGAATGAGATTTCCATAGGCAACAACGGGAATACATTGTGGTGCTAGTTGGGCCAGTGCTCTACGAAACTGCGCATCGTTCAACGAAGTTGGAGTCAACACAGGGATGCCAAGTTCATCCGCAACTATGCCGACGGGACTGCGCTGTAACCCTCGACCACGCCCAGCTGGTGCATCTGGCCGAGTGATGACACCAACGATTTCGTGATCTGTAGCAAGGAGTGCACGTAATGCCGTGGCCGCTACTTCCGGTGTACCGGCAAACACACAACGCAAGTGACTACAGCCACTTCGAATTAATGGGGTGCGGACTTACTCGAAGTCCAGGAGCCGCACCAAACCACTCTGAATCGCGAATTTCCTTCATCGCAGCTTTGCGGGTTGCTTCGTCGAGCCGATCGATGAACAGAATTCCATCGAGATGATCTGTTTCATGCTGAACCGCACGCGCTTTGTAATCAGAACCTTCTATGACCACCGGTTCGCCGTACATGTTGAAGCCCTTCGCCACAACACGCATTGATCGTTTGGTTTCATAAGCAAGCCCTGGAAGTGACAGGCAGCCTTCGTCACCATCTTGTAGTTCTTCTGAAAGGTCAAGATTCGGATTGATCAGGTGACCTAATTCATCGTCAACCCAATAGGTGAACACTCGCAGAGAGACTCCGATTTGTGGAGCGGCAAGGCCAGCACCTGGAGCATCCATCATCGTATCGGTTAGGTTTTTTACAAGTTTGCGCAGTTCGCGATCAAAGGTCGTGACTTCAGCCGCAGGAGTGCGCAGTACAGGATCACCAAAGAGTCGAATGTCTTGAACAGCCATGTGCTCAGTCTAGGCAACGCAAGAACGAAAACGCGCTAGCCCTCAATAATCACTGGAACGATCATCGGGCGACGGCGATGTTGCGTTCCTACCCACTTGCCTACAATTTTTCGAGCCCGCTGTTGTAATTCATGGACTTCCGTGATGCCTTCGGCAAGGGCCTCTTCCAAAGCTATGCGCACCTGCTCCACGACAGGCTCAAATGCCGAATCCTCGAGGCCCAAGCCACGTGCGTGTAATTCGGGGCCCGCAACAACCTTGGACTCGATCATGTCAACCGCGGCAAAAATGCTGATGAATCCTTCTTCACCTAGAACGCGACGGTCCTTCAACAAAGTTTCGGTGACATTGCCTACGCTCGAACCGTCAACATAAACAAAGCCAACAGGAACGTATCCGACAATTGAGGCCTCGCCTTCATGAAGGTCAATGACCACACCGTCGTCAGCGAGCAACACGCGTTCTGGATCAATCCCAACTCCAACAGCGATTGCTTTATTCGCCCGAAGGTGGCGCCATTCACCATGCACTGGCAATACGTTGCGCGGCTTAACTATGTTGTACAGATACCTAAGCTCGCCTGCGGCTGCGTGTCCTGACACATGCACCAGCGCATTACCTTTATGTACGACCTGGGCACCTTGCTTTGTTAATCCATTGATGACGCGATTCACCGAGTTTTCGTTACCGGGAATCAACGACGACGCTAGGACGACAGTGTCTTTGTCGCCCACGGAAATTGGGTGATCGTGATTGGCAATGCGTGCCAAAACGGCCATCGGCTCACCTTGTGAACCCGTACAGATCAATACGGTTTGGTCGTCAGGTAATCCAGTTAATTCATCAACAGTGGCCATAAGACCGCCAGGAATATTGAGAATTCCCAAATCACGCGCTACACCCATGTTGCGAACCATGGAGCGACCAACAAGAGCCACTCTCCTACCGTGAAGCGCAGCCATGTCGATGATTTGCTGAATACGATGCACATGGCTTGCAAAAGAAGCCACGATGATTCGTCCCTCGGCGCGCAAGAAAACAGCATCAAGCACGGGCTCGATATCTCGCTCGCTGGTTACAAACCCTGGAACTTCAGCATTTGTGCTGTCGACCATGAGTAGGTCAACACCTTCATCGCCAATGCGGGCGAACCCATTGAGATCGGTGATTCGCCCATCAAGTGGAATCTGATCCATTTTGAAGTCACCCGTGTGCAAGATGGTTCCACCCGGAGTGCGAATGGCAAGTGCCAGCGCATCTGGAATCGAATGATTAACCGCGAGAAACTCAAGGTTGAAATCACCGAGTTGTAAATGCTGACCCTCGGCAATCAAATTTGTTTGATTCTTAATTCGATGCTCGCGCAATTTGCCTTCAAGTAAGGCCAGGGTGAAACGGGAGCCGTAGACAGGAATGTCTTCACGTAAACGTAGCAAGTACGGCAACGCACCGATGTGATCTTCATGTCCGTGCGTCAGTACAACAGCTTCGATGTCATCAAGACGTTCCTTGATCGGCCCAAAATCGGGAAGGATGAGATCAACACCAGGCTGAGAATCTTCGGGAAAAAGCACGCCGCAGTCCAGTACAAGCAAACGCGAGTCATATTCAAAAATGGTCATATTGCGACCGATTTCACCGATTCCACCAAGTGCATAGATACGCATTGCACCCTGCTCAAGCGGTGGCGGAGATGGAAGTTCGTTATGGATCATGCAGTGAATCCGGCAACGCCACCAGCTGCAAGATCCCGGCGCAATTGGGCGCGCTGATCTTCAGTGGCATTCAGTAAAGGAAGTCGCACAGGACCGCTTGGCAATCCCAGATCCGCAAGCGCAGCCTTCGTCATCACAACACCTTGGGCCCGGAACATACCGGTGTAAACGGGCAGTAGTGAAGCGTTTATCTCGCGCGCGCCCACTACGTCACCTGCTTCGTAAGCATTTGCCATAGCAACGAGACGATCACCAACAACGTGACCAACGACCGAAATCATTCCAGCTGCACCAAGGGCCAGCAGCGGAAGGTTCAGTGCATCGTCACCTGAATACCAAGCGAGATCAGTACGAGCCATGGCCCATTGAGATGCTTCAAGATCACCCTTGGCATCTTTATTCGCCACGATTCTTGGATGCTCTGCAATACGAACGAGCGTTTCCGTTTCGATGGCAGTTCCTGTGCGCTTAGGAATGTCATAGGTGATCATCGGTAAATGTGTCGCATCAGCAATCGCATGGAAGTGTGCAACGAGACCTTCTTGTGGTGGGCGGTTGTAATACGGCGTAACCGCCATTAACGCGTGGGCCCCGGCATGTGCGGCGGCACGTGCGGCGTTGACTGAATGCGCGGTGTCGTTTGTTCCTACGCCAGCGATAATGGTTGCCCGATCTCCCACTGCCTCAACAACAGCACGCAGGATTGCAACGTCTTCTTCATCGGTTTTAGTCGGTGATTCGCCTGTGGTGCCGTTAATGACTAACCCATCGTGGGCCAGATTGTCGACGAGGTGGGCCGCAAGACGCTGAGCTCCGTCCAGATCAAGGGAGCCATCCGCGTGAAAGGGCGACACCATGGCAGACAGCATCACGCCAAAGGGCGCGCGATCGCTTTGTGGGCCAGGCATGGGTAAGAGACTACTGCGTTATGGGGAAACGCGGCCGTTGGCCACGAAGGCAGCATGGGTCAATGGCATGAGCCTTGCCCATTCCTCTTCATATCGCTCAGCAACCATTTCAATCTCGCGCTGAGGGTAGGAAGGGAAATGCGAACCCTCAACCTTGCGGCGTAAGGATAAGAAATTCATCAAGGAACGGGAGTTCACCGTGACATAGGCGCTCGAGAAGATGGAAACCGGCAACACCATGCGGGCAACTTCACGCGCAACGCCAGCATCCAGCATTTCCTGATAGGCCGTGTACGACTCGGTACAGGCTTCCTTCATCCGCTTTTCGATCAAGTCATATTGAGCTTCATCACCCGGGAGAAATTCATAGGCTCCGGTTTTACCCACCTGAATCACGTTGCGATCGCGCGCTGGCAAATAGAACACAGGCTTTAGTTCCCGATAGCGGCCCGATTCTTCGTTGTAACTGGCCATGCGGTGACGCATATGTTCGCGCCAGACAAAAATAGGAGCCTGAACAAAGAAGGTCATCGAATTATGCTCAAAGGGACTGCCGTGGCGTTCACGCATGAGGTAGTTGATCAGGCCCTTTGATCCGGAAGCATCCGCCTCAACATCGTCGAGTGACTGCTCCCCGGCGGTCGATACGCGAGCGGCAAAAACTACGTCAGCATCGCTTGCAGCACCACGAACAAGTTCAACAGTTACATCACTACGAAAGGTCACGTCCACGGGCCAACCTTAGCCGCGGATCCATCGTGATTCCCGACCAACCCAAGGGCACCGGGAAAAGAAAAATCCGGCGAGTCCCCCGCACTCGCCGGCTAACGCAAGTTCATCGTGAAGATTGTTCACTGTCCACTCAAAACCTCAGGAATATGGGTCAAAGATGGTCATGCCCGGTAGGCATCAGCTACTAAAGCGGGACAGCGCTTGACGCATGGCGCCTCTAGCGCGCTTTCGATCACGAGCATCGTCGTAGGCCAATGCGAGTCGGTACCAAGCACGCCAATCGTCTGGCGCAGCCTCAAGTTCTGTTTGGCGACTAGCGAATCTGAGGTCTGCGGCATCGCGATCTGCGCGGCCAGACGGTGTTTTAGGCAAGTCGTCAAGAGGAAGGCCCCCTTCGGCACCAAGGGCTCGCCCCATGGCTTGCATCCCGAACCCAAATTTCACTTCTCGATAGAGCATCCAAACACCAAGTATGGGAATAACGATGATTGCCAGACCCAGCGCAATAGCAACCGGATCTCCAGACTCAAACAGCGCCCAGGCTCGCCAAAATACAAAGACTGCATAAATTCCTGCAGCGATGGCCAAGATAAATGCCATCACACGAATGTTCATCACTAAACCAAGAACGCGTCTAGGCCCACGGTAAGACCGGGGTGATCGGCCACTTGACGCACGCCGAGAAGCACACCAGGCATGAACGATGTGCGATCCATCGAGTCATGTCGAATCGTCAACGTTTCACCAATGCCACCAAACACCACTTCTTGATGGGCGACCAAACCACGGGCACGCACAGAGTGGACACGAACATCCCCAATATTTGCACCGCGAGCACCTTCAATTTCTTGAGTGGTGGCATCCGGACTCACCGCCACACCATGAACTGATCTGGCCTTGCTTACGAGTTCTGCTGTGTGTCGAGCGGTGCCTGAGGGTGCATCAACTTTGTCAGGATGATGCAGCTCAATAATTTCAACTGATTCAAAATATGGCGCTGCCTGCTGCGCAAACTGCATCATGAGAACTGCGCCGATGCCAAAGTTTGGAGCAATCAGTACGCCAACATTTGGGGCCTTGTCCAACCAACCACGTATGTTCATTAACCGATCATCATCAAAGCCAGTGGTGCCAACGACACAATGCACGCCACGAGCAATGCAATGTTCCAAGGTCGGCATCACTACATCAGGTGTAGTGAAATCAACAACCACATCACAGTCGTTTACGAGATTGAGATCGTCGCCTTGATCAACGCTCGCGATGAGATCACAGTCAATCGCATCCGTGACCGCTTTCACAACAGCCTGACCCATGCGCCCGCGGGCGCCCACGACTCCGACTTTGATCAGCTGACCTGAATTACTCATGTCGCGACCTTACTCTTTGAAGCCGAAAACAGAAGCGTCCTCGAACGGTCCGATAACTGCCAAGCTCGACTTTTGCGAAAGCAACTCTGCTGCCACTGCATGAACCGCATCAGGGGTAACTTCATCGACACGTTCAAGGAGTTGATCAATGCTCACCAACTCCTCCCCTTGCAATTCAGCCTTGGCAATGCGATTCATCCTGGCACTCGTATCTTCTTGGCCAAGCACAGTTGCGCCTCG
>CANFTO010000032.1 GCA_947449945.1 Actinomycetota bacterium
ATACGCAGTGGTCATCGCATTGGCAGTACGACCAGCACCAATGCCGTATGCATCCCAGAGATTCCACTGCTTATCGCCATACGAGGCATCGTTTGGTGGAGTTTCCGGGAAGGAAGCCGCTGAAACAACAAGATCGGGTTCTGCTGAAACAACGCGAGGATCTGCTGTGAGCTTGTCAGCGATTGCTTGACCTTCTTGCAACGTAACCGGCTCACTCAACACAACAGTGCGCAGGCCATCACCAAGTTCGCGACCAGGCTTCAATGCAATGTCTTCAACGAGATCCGCGCCCGTTGCAACCTTTGGCGCCGTCGTAGGAGCAACACCCTTTTCGTACTCCACAACCAAACGTGAAACTTCGCCGTTCATGCCGTTCGTTGGTATGACCTCAATTGCTTCGCTTGGCACTGTGTTGCCAGCATCAGTTACTGCCGCAACGGTAATCGAGTAAGTAACACCATTCTTCAAACCAGCAATCAACGCAGACTTCGTAGTTAACGGATCCGGAGTGACGAAAGCTGCGGGAGCTGGCTTTTCAGTTGCATTCGGAGTGGCGGTAGGAGTGGCAGATGCAGTTGGAGTAGTCGATGCAGACGGCCGAACAGATGCGATGGGTGTTGCACTTGCAGAAGTTTCAGGAGTTGCAGATACGCCCGGTGTTGCACTGCTAAGAACCTCTGGGCTCGCTGATACATCTGGCAGAACGCCTGTGCGGGCACTTGCCGAGGTCGTTGAGGTTGGTGTTGCTGTTGGTGTCGGTGTTGAACTTGGCGTAGCTGACGTGGTTGGCGTTGCGCTTGCTGTTGCTGTCGCCGTCGGCGTTGAGAAAGGCGTGGCACTGACAGTTGGGCGTGGAGTTCCTGACGCGGTTGGGTTAGGTGAAGCACTTGCCGAGGCACTTGGCGTTGGCTCAGGAGTTGCGTTCGTTGAGATCGAGATGTCCCCTGCATCGACTGAGACGGTCAAGGTGTCCGCTGGATCATCAACTGCAGTCGCAACCACCTTGTAGGAGGTTGGGGCTGAGAACCCAGCCTTGGTTGGCAGGTTCCAGTAGACCTGAGCTGAGTTGTCGCCAGGGTTAGCGAGCAGTCCGCTTGGGATCTCAGCACAAGGCGAGACCTTGCCGTCCGCCCCAGCAGCCGGAGCAGGCACCGCAGTGACCCCCGGGGTAGCTGAAGCAGTCGGCGTTCCAGAAATCGATGGGGTCGCGGATCCAGTTGGCGTGGCTGTCGCGGTGACCGAACTGGTTGGTGTGGCCGAAGCCGTGACCGTTGGTGTTGAACTCGCGGTCACCACTGGCGTGGTGGATGCCGCTGGAGTTGGAGTCGATGTGCTTGGAGTTGTCGCTGCGCTTGGCGCATCACTTGCTGTCGGTGTTGTTGATGCCGTTGCTTCAACCATCGCCCGCGCGCGCACCGCACCGCTTCGACTGCTCACTGATGGTGTTGCGCTCACATCTGCTGTCGCCGCGCTTGATGCAGTCGAAGCAGATGCAGTTGGCGCCAATGACGTTGATGAAGTCGCACTTGAGGTTGCACTTGGTGATGACGTTGGCGAAGCACTCGACGTAGGTCGGGTTGTTGCTGTTGATGTTGGTGACGCTGTTGCACTTGCTGTTGCTGTTGCTGTTGCAGTTGCAGTTGCAGTTGCACTTGTACTCGCACTAGGAGTTGCACTCAACGATGCAGCTGGAGTTGCAGCGATGCGTACTGCAACATTTGGATCACAGATCGGATCCGTTGGATCAGTGTTTGCTGGTTGTTCTTGATTTGTATCTGTAGCTGATGCATCCGCTGCCCACACTTGAGTCATCGGTGCACTGAGCGATGCAACCATCGCAAACGTCACTGCAATTGCCACTCGACGTATCGCAGCGCGACTCATCACGAAACGCGCATGAAGCAGCGTTTCGATGAAGCGAACGAGTGCGTGAATTGCGGTGACTTTCTGTGAGTGGCGGCCTCACAAGTTTCACCCGAAAAATGACTGATCAATGACCAATCTATGCCCCGTAAAACACAGACATTTACGAGGCGGGAATTTGCACAAAACTGGACGAATCTTTTCGTTGCAATTTCCATGAATTACACGTGTGCAAGCCAGGTCTTCACTGGCGGGTGTTGAATTCCCTCACGAAATTGCAACCCTCAAGTAAAAGTCTCAACCTCAAGTGTTGGTCGAATTTGTGACTCGTGTGAATAGTGAGGCGTTAGCGATCACTTGAAAAACGAATTGCCGTGTCACCCAGCTGTGCTCCCGGCCACACGCGTGCACCGGCAGTCAGCTCGTTATGCGCACCGATCACTGCACCGTCGCCGATCACTGCGCCATCGATAATTGCGTGCGCACCAACCACCGCACTCTCACCAATGATGCTGTTGGTGATGTGTGCACTTTCGTGAATCACGGCGTTATCGAATACAACAGAACCATTCACGATTACATGCGCTGCAATCGACGCATTTTTTCCAACGACAGAGCCACCGTGCACATGTGCTGAAGCATCAATACGTGCACCAGCGAGAGCTAGGAAGTCACCCGTTGATGGAACTGCAGGTGATGGCGCATGACCAAGCACGAGATCTTTTGAACCTTGCACAAACGCGAGTGGTGTTCCTAAGTCGAGCCAATAACCGGGATCGACTACACCGGTGACTAAGGCGCCTGTGGCGAGCAGCTGCGGAAAAGTTTCGCGTTCAACAGACACAACGCGACCTGCGGGGATTTGATCAATCACTGAACGCTTGAAGACGTAGCAACCTGCGTTGATGTTGTTCGTGACGATCTCTTCAGGTGTTGTCGGCTTTTCTAAGAATGCCGTGACGCGACCGTCTTGATCGGTTGGAACCAAACCAAAGGCACGCGGATCTTCAACTGGAGTGAGGTAAATCGTGACGTCACTATTCGTGCGCTGATGGTGCGCAACCAGGCCTTCAATATCCAGCCCAGAAAGCACATCGCCATTGAAGATGAGCACGGGCTCATCCGGGCCGCTCGTGAGGTGCTCAGCGGCAAACCGGATCGCTCCCCCGGTGCCTAGGGCCTCAGGCTCAGTGGCAACCACCACTTCAATACCTAAATCGCTGGCATCGATGAACTCCTTGAAGACCTCAGCCTTGTAACTGGTGCCCAAAATGATGCGCGTGACTCCAGCGTCGCGAGCTCGAGTGATTTGGTGCACGGTGAAGGGCACTCCAGCTACCGGCAACATCGGCTTTGGGGTGTTAATCGTGAGGGGGCGAAGGCGGGTGCCCTGCCCACCTACGAGGAGTACAGCTTCAGTCATTCGGTAACTGTGCCACACGAATAGCGCCCGGCTTGGGAACCGCTAAGTTCGCGCCTATGGCAGGGCAATTCGACGGCGCACTTTGGCCGCTCATCAATCAGCGGGTTCGCAGCTTTTCTGGTCAGCCCTTTCTCACCTCGATCGATGCCGATGGCATGCGTACTGAGCTTTCCGGAGTGACCGTTCTCAATGCGGTTGCCAAGAATGCTGGCGCTTTGGTTGATGAAGGTGACTTGGAGCCTGGATCAACCGTTGCCATGCACCTTCCCTGGCATTGGCAGCGCATCACTTGGACATTAGCTGCCTGGACGATCGGCGCTGTTGTGGTTCCTTTTGGCGATGTCACTTCATCGGACTTAGTCATCACTGATCGCACTACTGCTTTGAGCTTGCCAGACGCCGATGAACCCTGGGTGGTCTCGCTTCATCCACTTGGGCTGGTTGAAGCCGGCCTACCATCAACCGTCGTTGATGCAACTGGACTGTCACGCATGCAACCTGATGCACTGCTCGTCGAACCGGCAACTGGCGACGGGCCTGCGCTGGTGCTTAACGACACTGACTATTCGCGCATCAATGCACTTGCGTGGGTCGCATCTTCGCTCCCCGATTCCTCAGATCGAGTGCTCATCAATGCGCCGGCATCAGATTCGCTCGGTGCTTGGTTGATTCCTGCACTCTTCCCGCTCAATGGCTCAGGTTCCGTAGTGATGAGCAATGCAGTTGATACCTCAGCGATTGCTCAACAAGAAGGCATTTCTCAGGTCTGGCAGTAATTACTTTCGAATTTTTACAAGACCTGATGTACTCGCCGCAATTTCTGCGCCGTTCTTCAACACCACAACGCGGTACTCATATTGCGCACCAGCAGGCACGGCCTTCTTGATCGTGAAGGTGAAACGCCCTGATGCTTTGGTTGTCGTGGTTGCCTTAACTTGCCAAGCCCCATCAACCTTCATCTGCCGTTGCACTGTTAATCCACCAGCAGCAGGAACCACTTTTCCTCTGAACTTCAACGAAGAGCCAGCCTTTGGTTGCAAAGTCGGCCCGATTTTCATGGTAATCGTGGCCGTCGCTACAGGGGTTGGCGTTTCAGGAGCTACGGGTACAGGTGCTGCAGTGGTTGTTGCCGGTGTTGGTGTGATCGATGGCGCACCGGGAACTGCTTGACCATTGATTGCATTGACATAGGTCGATTTCAATCCAAGTCTCGCACGCATCACTTCACCAGTGATTGTGCGCGTTGATCCATCTTGCAAGGTTCCCGCAAGCGTGCGCACACTGCCCGACGGCAAACGTTCCGCGACTTCAACCTTCCAGACACCCGGTACCCCAAAGGCAGATGCCATGGCAGCCTGTGGCACGTTCACCGTCCAACTGGCATTTGGATTGTCTGGGGAAAGTGACCAGTGATCGTCAACATTCACCGAGTATGGAAGTGCTCCGCCCCAGACATCCTTCGTCGTGTTGGTGATGCCGCCACTTGATGATGAATAGAACGCACTGATCGGTGCTCCGTTATAGGTCGCTGCGATTCCCGTCGTTTCTGAGCCGAAGGTGCTATTCACTGCAGCAACCCAGCGATCACCCTTTGGTGCCGTGGCTTTGGCCCAACCTACGAAGACCTGATCATTAAACGGACCATCACCATCATCAATATGGCAATTGCAGGCCTTTTTTTCACCCGCATTGAACTTAGCAAGAGCGTAGGAACGCGCAGCGATGACTTGGGCCTGCATTGCGGCATCAGGCCACGAGCTCGAAACTTCAGCGATGCCATAGAGGTATTCATCATGCAAACGAAGTTGGTTCACCACGTTCAAGCGAGTGCCTGTTGAGTTCGTTGCAGCGACTACGTCGAGCTTTCCAAATCGGTATCGATGCCCAGGCGTTGTGAATGAACCATTTGGCCCAATCACATTCAGTGCAGTTGCGGGACCAACGGCAGTTCCCGAATCTCGGTTGCCCGCCCATTTCACTGTTGCTTGCGCAGCAGTACCCAAATCTGATGTTTGCCCACCGGTCGTGCGCTGCACATTCACCGCATTACCGGAAACATTGAACGTGAACACATCACTTGGCGAACCGGTCACAACATTGCCGCCAACAGTCACTTCAATTTGGCCACCGCCTGCATCGAGTGATTCAGCACGAACCTTGGTTTGCGCTATGCGATAGAAGAGATTGACGCGCAAATCCATGTCGTCTTGGACGGGCGCAACTGCAGTGTTCGGGAAGTAATGCGAAACGATTTGAGTGGCGTTGTTGCCTTCTTTGGCCATGCCGTAGGCACCCCACTGCGACATACCAATGCCATGACCATACCCAGCACCAGTCAACGAGAATGTGTCAGGAGGACCACACGGATCAATGGGTGAACCTGGTGCTGTTGTGATGACACCAGTTCCGGTCCATGGATAAATAGAATCAGCACCACTGGTTCCAGTCAGATTAAAGGTGTAGGTACCAGGTGGCACTGCGTTTCCTGCGTTGTCTTTCAGATCCCAGTTGACTGCTAGGGCACCCGCTGCAGTCTGCGCGCCAGTGAGCGTGCGAACCACTGCTCCACAACGTGAAGAAATATTTACTGTCCACGTCAGAGGCGCATTTGTTGTGGTGTTTAAGACCAGCGGCTGATTCGATCCCCAAGCCACAGCAGGGCCAACAGCCGGGTTGATCGCAGTGACACCCATTTTTGCCGTTGTTGCTGCGCGAATAGCCGGAAGTTGTGGTTCGAGGAACTTGCCAGGGCAAGCGGTGCTACCGATATCTCGATGGCCACCGATCACGAGGGCATTAGCAACCTGACCCGCGCGATATTTCGATGTTCCCGCTGATGAATCTGAAGTGAGCTGCGTCGAGCCATTCGGATCTCGATGATTGAGCGCCAACTTCCAAGCAAAAAGTTGCGCGACCGCGTCGTCAATTGCGTTCATTTGATCTGGTGCAGGCGATGCCGACTGGAAATTACCGAGCGCTGACACTGCAAACGTGTCTTGGTTGAAACCCGCTGTGTGACCGCCGACGACAGCCTGATCCATGCCTCCAGCGCGACCCTCATAGAGGCGACCGAAACGATCCACAATGAAGTTGTAGGCCATGTCTGAATAACGAAGACTCTTGGTGAAGTACGCATAGAGATTGCGCACTTGTTGTGCGGCTTGTTCAGGCGTGTAGTTATTGGTCGTCACCGTGTGGTGCAGGAATGCGGCTTTAATCGTTCCCGCGTATGTCGCAGACCCACGGCGCAAACTTTCATCAGCACCCCATTGGGCGCGAGTAATGATGTTTGGCATTGGTGCACTGACGGTTCCTGCTTCTACCGTTGCAATCGGATCATTACTGGCATTGGATTCAGGAAGATTCGCGTCGGCACTGGTTACAGGGTTATCAAGAAGTACGACCTGGGTATTTGCTGGTTCCACACCACTTGGCGTATCCATACGCACTTGCACACCGTCAGCTTCGGAGGTCAATAGCGGCTCAGTGCCATATCGAGCATTTACTGCTTCTCGGGAATTTGGATCTGGTCGATCATCGGAGATCGCTAACTTTTCCCACGACCCCCAAGTTCCATCTTCACGAACGCGAACAAGCACACGAGAAGTTGGATCGAGTGGAGCATCGGCAGTTACTGCCACGAGGCCAAAGTTGTCGGTCTCAAGCGCCTTGGTCGCAATCGCAGGCGCAACGTCGTGTGCCTGATGGTCAACAACAGAGTGCGCATGCCCAGTGTGAGCAAGGCCAAGAGATGCAACACTCGCATCACCGCCCCAGGAGGCCATAGCCACGGCTGATTCAGTAATGCCCTGTTGGTCAATTCCGTGAAGAGCAATGGACTGCTCAGTGGGCGTAACTGCGCTGCGAACGATGCTGGGCAGGCTGGTTACAGGCAACACAAACCCCGCCGCCCCAATACATGAGGCGGTGACCCAAACGATGGGACGGCGAGCAAAGGCTCGAAACGTCATGCGGGTCCTTTCGGGGAAGAAGGGAACAATTACCTACGGTGCCATGGAGATGGCAGCGGACTCAATCAGCACACGCCACTTGAGGCCTAACTGTTACGTAGGTCTCCTCGCGGGGAACCTCACAGGGCAACACGCCGTCTGAGCATTCGTGAGGAGCCTCTTGGCGACTTACGATGGTTATTCATTCCCTGTTCGAAGGACATTCATGGCAACCTCGCGCCGACGCTGGCCACGCATCCTTGCTGCGCTTGCAGCAGGCATCGTGCTCATCACCGCCGTTATCGGCGCCGGCGTGAACCACCTCATGGGTAACCTCCAGGGAAATATCAAGAGTTTGGACGTTTCCGGCCAGCTCAACGGTTCCACCGCATCCCCAGAAACAGCCGGTTTGGTCTACGACGCTGACGGCAACATGAAACCCCTGAACGTGGTGCTGATGGGCACCGACACCCGCACCGGCAAAGGCAACCAGGGGTACGGCAAGAAAGGCATGAACTACGGAGAACGTTCCGACACCACCATCGTGTTGCACGTGAGCGCTGACCGAACAAATGCAATTGCAGTGAGCATCCCCCGCGACACATTGACCCACATCCCAACGTGCGTGAACAGCAAGGGTCAAACCGTTGGTAACAAAACCACCAAGTTCAACGATGCCTACTCCATCGGCGGGCCTGCATGCACAATCAAGACGGTGAATGAACTCACAGGAATGGATATCACGAACTTCGTGAAGGTCGACTTCGGTGGCTTTAAGAAGATCGTGAACGCTGTTGGCGGAGTTGAAATTTGTTTGGCCACACCAATTAATGACCCTAAGAGCGGATTGAAACTTTCCGCCGGCAAGCACGTTGTGTCTGGCGAAGAGGCACTCGCCTTCGTTCGCGCTCGTCACAACATCGGTGACGGTTCGGATACCTCACGCATTCGTCGGCAACAAGCATTCATTTCTTCACTTACCCGCCAAGTACTTTCTAGCGGCACATTGCTCAACCCAGCATCCGTAATCGGGCTACTAGACGCCGCCACACAGTCGATCACCGCTGATCCTCAAATGGCTGATCTCAAGCAGTTACAAGAGCTTGTGCTGTCAATGAAAGGCATCAGCCCAAAGAACCTCACCTTCTTGACCATGCCGTGGAAGCCAGCTGGTGATGGTGCCAACGTGTTGGAAAACAAGAAGAAAGCACGCCCAGTGTGGAAGGCAATGCGCGAAGACACGGCATATCCGCCAAAGCCAACCAACGGTCAGCCAACACTTTCCAGCGCACCAAGCGGCATTTATGTTGACGTGTTCAACGGAACCTCCACCCCAGGCATGGCCCGCAAGGTGGCCAAGCAACTCAAAGCTCAGGGTTACCGGGTACAAAATGTCGGCAACGCCAAGGCTCCAGTAACCGCGACCGTTGTGCAATACAGCCCTAGGTGGGACACCAGCGCAAAGACCCTACTGTGGGCAACGAGTGCCAAGGCTGATGCAACGGGCAGCGGTCAACGCATGACACTCACGATTGGTCCAGACTTCACAGCGATCAAGCCAGTGATTATTAGTGCCGCTGCAGGTGACGTGTATTCAAAGCTGAATACCGGCGACGAAACCTTCTGCGCTTCTTAATCACTACGCAAGTTCTCGCTCATCTTGCTCGTTGTCTTAAATCACCGGTGGGCGGCCGGCTTTGGTCATTGCCCACACGGTTTTCCACTGCATCTTCTTACGTCCTGCGGGTCGGTGCTTGAGGCCTTCCCCGAGACCGGCGAACCAAGACTTCAATGCGGCTTTGTCATGCACGCGAAGCAACGTCATGCCGACCCAGGTACCAACATAAAAAGGCTCAATCAACACCGGGAGATTACGGCGAGCTAACCAAACCCGATTGCGTGCATTGAATCGGTAGTAGACATCGTGACGAGCAGGATCAATCACTGGGTGATACACCACAAGATCACCCGCATACCAAGGCGTAAAGCCTTCATCCCAGACTCGCCACACTAAGTCAATACCTTCGTGCGCGTAAAAGAATTCATCAGGCCACCCACCGATGCGATCAAAGAGATCGCGGCGCATCGCTACTGCACCTTCCCAAAGCGCTGTTGCGGGGCCTGGTGTTGCGTGATCACCAACGCGTAGACGAGGTACCCAACGTCCGGGCGCTTCAAGCCCAGTTGGATCAACAACCCGCGGTTGAATCAATCCCAACTTTGGATCTAGTGCGAATCGTTGCGCGACTGTTGCTAAGAATTGTGGATCCGCAAGGCAAGCATCATCATCCAGGAAGAACAGCAACTCCCCCGAAACCTGATCGACACCCGCATTACGCCCCGCAGGAATGCCAACATTCTCAGGCAATCCATGGGCTTTGATGCCCGCAGGTAGATCAACAGGCTGCCAACCATTTCCCACCACCACGATGTCTAGGTCGACACCTTGCTGGTCAAGTAGTGAATGCAAGCCACGAGCAAGCTCGTCAGGGCGCTTGCCCATGGTGAGGACAACTACGCCGTAAGTCGGAACACTCATCGCAATTTGCTCGAGGTCAGGATTGATGCGAGGTGACCAACGATCGTAATGACACCAAAACAAAGAAGCGCAACTAATAGCACTCGTGTGGCGCCAAGGTCACCAACGAACAGGTCAATGATTCCGGCAATCAAAATCAGAATCGTTAACTCAACTGAGTGATATGCGCGCTGGAACGGGAAGAACTTCGCAAGTGAACGAAGATTCCGAACGCCGCTATGCGTTGGAACACCCACTTCTGCTTTATCAACCAACTTCGGCAAGTCGTTGTATGCGCGAGAAACATGCACCATGTCATTCAACGCCTTGTTGTACAAAATGATGACGGAAAGCAATGCACCAAGGAATGGCCAGATGGAATCAAGCCATCCTTCGTTGGGAAACCCCGCAGCACGCAAACCCAGCGCAATCGGAATGAGCCCCTCAGTTGTGTAGTGACCGACACGGTCAATGAACACACCCATCGGAGATGACTTGCGGCGCCAACGAGCCACTTCACCATCGCAGCAATCCCACAGCATTTGCATCTGACCGAGGAACACCGCCAGTAGCGGACCCCAAATTCCAGGGATTAACAATGCAATGGCAGCGGATGCACCCGTAGCAACCATGAGCCAGGTGACTTGATTCGCGGTAATTGGAGTCTTCAGCAACTGCTTGGTCAGATAAGGCGAAATATCGCGAAGGTAGACATCAGCAACCCAATGTTCCGAGTTCGTGCGGCCGCGAATTGCTGGCGGCTGACACACCTCACGGATCTGGGCCACCGTTGGGTGTGTAGGGCGCGGCTGATCGGTCACGCCGTTACGATAGGTCACTCCTCGTCAGTAGCACCAAGACCACTCCGGAGATGCGCCACATGAATACTCAAGCAGTGATCTTGGCCGCTGGAATGGGCACTCGACTCGGCAAACCCTGGCCGAAGCCACTCACTCCCCTAGCTGACGGCCGCACCATCATGGGCCAGCAAATGGATAACCTCCAAAAGGCGTTTGGCGACGATCTGCGCGTGCTCACTGTCGTGGGATTCAAGCTCGACATGATCTTGGAAGCCTTTCCAAACGTGACCTACGCCTACAACGAGAACTTCGACCAGACGAATACCAACCGTTCGCTCCTCAAGGCGCTTCGCCTTGCCTCGGATGGCGGCGTGATCTGGCTCAATGGCGATGTTGTGTTCGACCCTGCAGTTCTTGAACGATGCAAGCCGATGATGGACGCTGATCAGTCTTTCGTATGCGTCAACACTTCTGCTGTTGCTGAAGAAGAGGTGAAGTACACCGTGAATGCCGAAGGTTTCATTGATGCACTTTCTAAAACAGTGAATCCTGCCCTTGGTGAAGCAGTTGGCATTAACTTCATTGCATCTAAGGATCGCGCGACGTTTATTCGCGGCTTGGAATCATGTGAAGACGGCGACTACTTTGAGCGCGGACTTGAAATCGCTATCGACCGCGATGGTTTGAATGTGATGCCCCTGGACATCACTGATTTATTCGCAGTTGAAGTGGACTTTGAAGAGGATCTCTCACGCGCTAATCAGCATCTCTGATTCAACGCTTCTAGCGTTGAATCAGAGCAAAGAGTTGTTCCCACTTGTCCAACACGGAATCCAATCGATACTTCTGAAGATGCTCGCGGCCACGCGCCGCCTGTTGGGAACGCAACTCATCATTTTCAGCCAGCTCACATAAGCCACGGGCCAAATCTGCAGGGTCACCTCGATTCACCAGAACACCACAGGCACCGTTATCCAGTAATTCACGCACTCCAGCAGAGCAGTCACTCGCGACTACCGGCACTCCACTTGCCAGAGCTTCCATCACTGCAAGCGGCAAACCTTCAACAAGTGATGGCACTGCGAGGATTCCTGTGGATTGCAGGACCGCATATGGATCAGAAACTGGTGGCAGCAACCGCACACGTGGCAGATCGGCAATAGCCGCTTCGATCTGCACATCATGTGGCCCAGACCCAATGATGTTGAGCGACCAATCGTTGAGGCGACCTTCTCCGCACATAATGCGCCAAGCCTGCACAAGAGTCATTGGCGCTTTCTCCGCTGAAAGTCGACCTAAGTAAGTAATGGTTTTAGCAGTTGGATCCGCAAAGGTTTCCGGCCAGCTCGCTAATGGATTTGGCATGGCGCTGGCGTTGTTTAAGCCTGCTTGTGTAAACCGCACTGCATCAACATCTGTGAGAGCAAGAAAGGCATCTGCCTCTCGGTAAGCACGCAGGATGCGGGCCATGTCTTTGTTGAATATTGCTGCTTCAACAGACGAGTGGAACTGCCCGATCGTTCGCCAGCCTGTGAGATCACATTCCAGTACATGTTCCATAGCCCACACTTGAGCGGTGATGATGATGCCTGGTTCACCTGCATCCAAAATGCTCTGGAGTTTCTTCACCGCGCCGATACGCAAGGCATCAAGCTCCGGTCCAGGTTCCTTTGGATAGGTAACTTCCAAAAGCCGTTCAACTTGGTAGCTCGTACTTTCATGCGCAGCGCGTTCACCTACGGGTTCGACGCCCACAATCGTGACGTCATACCCGCGGGAAGCAAGACCTCCAGCCAGGACCTGCACAACTTTTTGGGCGCCACCCATCTCATCAACGTTGTTGGCCAGCAACACCACACGAGTGCTCATGATTGACTCACCATGGCTGCCCAGATTCTTTGCGCACTGTCACCCGTCGACGCTCCACAGAGCTCAGCAAACTGTGCCTTGCGATCTGCATGATTCAGAACAGATGTTGAATCTTGAAGCCAAGCAGCAACGGCCTCCACCAGCTCCGCTTCGTCTTCAACAATCTGGCCAGGTAATACCGAAGACAAATCAAGATACGTGCCACGCCTGCGTACTACATCCAAGCGATTCGACTCAATACCAATAATCGGGCGCTGCAAGCGACCAAACTCCATGAGCAGCGCTGACCAATCGGTGATCAAAACATCTGCGGCAGCAAGCCAATTTGGAATGTCTGTTGCAACTTGTTGAACACCAGCAGGAAGGCGCAAGATGCTGCAATCATCAGTCACACCCACGAATTGCACTTCATGACCAAACCGCTCGTGTAAAGCAGCGATATCTGGTGCGGATTGACTTGTGAAAAAGGCACAAACCACGAGTTTGCGCGCAGGATCAATGCCCAACCGTGTTGCAAGGTCCTTATCTGCGAGCGCGTCAGACATTGTGTCCGCGAACGGTGACGCCTGCACCACTTCGCTCACGTAGGCAGTTGAGGAACGCAAGACTTGCTCGGCAAAAGGTGATGCGGCAATCGCTACATCCCATCGCCCAACCTGTGACCACGCTGGGCGACGCTCAGATGTGGGTTGCAACACCCAATCAGGGTTATCGCGACCAACACGCAGTACTGGAATGCCAACGCCAGCCACCGCCATCACTTGGCCCTCCCGCTTTGGGATTCGGTTCAAGAAGACTTCATTGGTAACTAAATACTTCGCGCGACCAAGGTGCCAGGCATGAGTCCAAGTATCGCGAAGCTTTGGTGTGATCCACCTTTGTTTCACACCTGGGTTCAGCTGCTTCCATTGCGCCGCTAATGCTGGCAATGCTGTGTCGACAGCACGATCGCCTTCGACGTCGAACAGCACTTCATTTTTCAAAGGCAAGTACTTGGCGATGAAGTAACCCAAAGTCGGCATGTTCTTAAAAGGCGAACCTTTGGCATTCTTTGGGTTCGCTGCTTTCTTCATTGGCTTTGCGACAACATCCTGAGGGATGGTGCCGATGCGAGCGCCCATAAGAGCACTTGTGTGCAACGCGTCCGCACCACTCATCAGCAGTGATGTGAGCTCCGATTGCTCCTTTAACCATGATGCTCGAAACATTGCGTGGGTTGATGGAACCTGAGAATGAACTGCAGCAAAATCTGCCGGATCAATTTCTATGGGAACCCATGGACCCTTCACCGCTCCAACTACGACATCCGCATGAGTCGACTCCGCAGCCAACATGAGGTTTTTCAGAATGTGACGCTCATAACCAAAGAACGGAGGTGCAAACATCACCCAAGTGCCTCGCGCCTCATCCAAGGAACTCACGACTTCAATATTGCGAAGAGTTTGATCAGCAAAAGCCCCATCGGTTTCTGCGGGCTTAATCAACACCAGGCTGACGTCGACTGACTCGCTCATGACTGTGACTGCTTTGCTTTCACGTAAGCGATTAATTCCTTCGCGCGCGCAGTGAAACTGTGTTTCTCTGCGATTTCGTTTGCGAACTTCATTCGCTCATCTTTGTTTGGAAAGGCGGCATCAACATCACTGGCAATTGCAGCCAGCTCTTCAACCGAAGAGTAGGTGCGCACATGATCGCCAAAGACTTCTGACAGCCCAAGCGCCGGGTCAGAAATAATCCGCGCTCCGGTTGCGGCAGCATCAAAAAGCCTGTTCGACAGGAAGCCGGTGTCGGCCATGAACCGGTGATGATCATTGAGAACTACCTGAGCACTGGCATACGCATGTGGAAGTTGATCGTTTGCCAGGAACTCGGCCTTGATCTGATCGACTTCGACGTACTCTTGCCATCCAACACCGTAAAGACTCAAAGCCAGATTCGCTTCCATTGCGTCTTTCACGATTGGGCGAAACACACCCCGGGTAGAACCAACAAAGAGCACCTGATCCCCCGCGTCAGCAATACCTGCGCTTGGCGTAAACCTCGATGGATTTGTTGCCTGTAGCAATGGTCGCACGTCAACAAAGTCAGGCTTCCAGTGGTTGCTCGCCGCGAACACCACGTCGTAGCGGCTCGCTTCTTCTTCCGTGACTAACTCGGGGTGTGAAATCACCCAGAGAATCCAAATGGAATTCTTTTTAGACCGATTTGGCTTCACTTCATTCAAGCCGCGGAGCACCACAACGACATCATCTTTTTCACGCTCGAGTGAATGCGCATTTTGGCGGGAAGTGGTGTGCGCATCTTGACCCTGCTTGCGCAATGCATCAACAAGATCACGAGCAAACCACGTGTCACCCCACTGCTCCCCTGCTTTTCCTCCTGGCGCGGAGGTCAGCACGGTCCAACGAAGTTTGCGACGACCAAAGAACTTCATGACTTCACTCCACGCAAAAAGCCAAGACCCCATGCTCCATGCATCGTTGCGTACACAATCGGCAGTCGCACTGCAGAGGAAAAACTGAGCATCGTTGGGCTTGCAGCCGAAATTGATGACGCAAAAAGATTGCCCAGTGCGTAGCCAATTGGCATCAAGAAACCAAGAAGAGTCAGCCAATCGTTACCCACAACGACTCCGCTAACTCCCGCGATTACTCCGAGAATGACGAGCGAAACGGTTACGGGCGCAGCGAGATAACGAAGTGAAAGTGTGTCTGGGTGGCGGCGAGCCACCTCGCGGCGCCAGCGGCCGTAATCGTGATACTGCCGAGCAAGTGCCCGCACATTTGGACGCGGCCGGTATTCAACTTGCATCGTCGGCGTGAACCACACGGTGCCACCAGACTGACGAATACGCAGGTTCATTTCCCAATCCTGCGCACGCTCCATGCTGTCGTCGTAACCCTGCACACGCGCTAATGCAACGGCTCGGAAACAGCCGAGATACACAGTGAGCGCAGGCCCTGGCTCTCCTCCCACATGGAATGCCGCTCCGCCAACACCAAATTTGGAGGTCATTGCCCGTGCAACTGCATGTTCAAAAGGTGTTGAGCCAACTGCGGCCATAATCCCGCCGACATTGTCAGCGCCCGTTTCCTGCAAAGTCGCAACTCCGTGTGACACGTAATCAGTGGGGATCATGGCGTGACCATCAACGCGTACGACAACTTCACCTGATGCTTGAGCAATAGCGGCATTTAATGCGGCAGGAGTTTTGCCACTTGGGTTTGCTACGACATACACATTGGAATGACGCGCAGCAAGCGCATCAGCGACTTCCTGAGTTCGATCCTTTGATGGCCCAACGGCCATCACCACTTCTAATTCACCTACGTAATCCTGATTGAGGATTTGTTCAACAGCTTCATCAAGATGACGCTCTTCATTGAGCACCGGCATGATCACGCTCACGCGCGGAAGTGCTGAAAGTTGTGCGTTGGTCATGCACGCGTCCC
>CANFTO010000033.1 GCA_947449945.1 Actinomycetota bacterium
CATCGATGTAACAGCCGCAATCGATCCTTCTCGCATGGTCTTCGCAGTTGCAACTGGTGATGGGGCAGTGGATGTATTTGATTGGCTAGGTTCAGTGCCGAAGAACCAATCGATCTGCTGGATCTTCGGGGCAGAAGCGCCAGGAGTGAGCGAAGAAGCCCGGAGTATGGCGGATGTGCAGGTGCGGATTCCACTCTACGGGCGTGCGGAATCTCTCAATGTGGCTGCAGCAGCCGCTGTATGTCTGTACGCCGATGCAGCACGTTTGCATGGGAAACTGGGATAAGTCGATGCGAAAGGGTGTGCCATGTCGTACCTAAAGCTTCCTATCCTTAATGACACTGGTTTTGTGATCGTAGATTCGTACGATCAGAGTGCTGACCCGCGTGAATGGGATGAACTCATTTACGTTGATTGGAAGTCCTCGGGCGACACCCGGTTCGCGCCGTTAGCAAGTGCCTACGGCGATATCGAATGTGATGGCTTTTGGAATCACACTCCACCCAAGACCGATAAAGATGGTGTGTGGGTGAAAGAGAATGTCGCGATTGCTCCGATCTTGACCCAACGAGCGATGGCATTCAACGCCAACATTGGCCGTTGCCGCGTCATCGAACTACAGCCGAACACATATGCCGATGCGGTCTACAACCTGCATCGCGATGACAACAATCGCTTGAATCCCGAAGGCACGGGCTGGATTGTCCGTGCCTTTTTCAACCTTACTGACGATGAAGATTCAGTGATGTTGCTTCGTGAAGACAAAGATGATCCAGCGACCGAAACCAGAGTGCCACTTCCCGCAGGCGCGCAAGTTGTTATTGATACGCAGCGCCTCTATCACTCGGTTTGGCATCCCGGCGACAAACCCCGCTACTGCTTGATCACCTCGCTTGAGTCTGGTCCGGAATTGGATCAATGGATCCAGGATCGTCATCCACACACGGACGCACATGCACCGGTGCTTGAGGCATCCTTCATTGCCGATGCGCAAGCTGAGGCCGAAGCCAAGCGTGCTGCGCGTGCCGCAGCTATCGCGGCACAGGGCAAGGATCCAAGATTCGGCGACGGCACGATGGCGTTGGCAGAAAATGATGAATACGGCCAGGAAGTGATGTCTGAAGCATGACCGATGTTCCCTATGAAGCAGTACTCGATGCTCTTGAAGCAGAAGCGATACACATTTACCGTGAAACCGCTGCTGCTTTTCGCAACCCTGTGTTGCTCTACAGCATCGGTAAAGACTCTTCGGTACTGCTGCATTTGGCATTGAAGGCATTCGCGCCCGGCCCAATTCCTTTTCCAGTGATGCACGTGGACACGACTTGGAAATTTCAGGAAATGATTTCATTCCGTGATCAGCGAGTAGACGAACTTGGCCTTGATCTCAAGATCGCGATCAACGAGCAAGGTGTTGCTGACAAGGTCAGTCCCTTCACCCATGGTACACATGAATACACGCGCTTAATGAAGACAGTTGCGCTGCGTGAAGGCATTGATAAGTACGGCTTTGACGCTGCTATTGGTGGCGCCCGACGCGATGAAGAACGAAGTCGCGCAAAGGAACGCGTGTTCTCATTGCGTGAGCCAGGGCATCGATGGGAGCCACGTAAGCAGCGTCCTGAGTTTTGGCGAACGGCAAATACTTCTCTGGCCGAAGGTCAGTCAATGCGAGTGTTTCCGCTTTCCAACTGGACTGAGCTTGATGTGTGGCGCTATATCCGTCGCGAGAATATTCCTATCCCTGGCCTGTACTACTCAAAGGAACGTCCCGTGGTTGAGCGAGATGGTTCGCTGATCATGGTTGATGATGAGCGATTCCCGTTGCGTGATGGTGAAAAAGTGGAAATGCGTTCAGTACGTTTCCGTACTTTGGGCTGTTATCCACTCACGGGTGCGGTTGAGTCTGAAGCGGACAACATCGACGATCTCATCACTGAAATGGAAACATCTCGTATTTCAGAACGTGCTGGACGATTAATTGACGGTGAAGGTGGCGGTTCGATGGAAGCCAAGAAGGCGGAGGGTTACTTCTAAATGTCCACCATCACACCAGTACTTCACCTAGTCACCTGTGGTTCAGTTGACGATGGAAAGTCAACACTTATCGGTCGATTGTTGGTTGAAACCGAGAGCGTCCCAGTTGACCAACTTGAATATGCCAAGACCACGCGTCGTGGTGGATCAACTATTCCTGTTGGAGAAGTTGACTACTCGCTTCTTACTGATGGTCTTGAAGCTGAGCGGGAGCAAGGCATCACGATCGACGTTGCGTATCGTCACATGAATCTACCCAATGGTCGCCGCGTTCTGATCGCAGATGCACCGGGGCATGAGCAGTACACCCGCAACATGGCTGTGGCTGCATCAAATGGGGACGTCGCGGTACTCCTCGTTGATGCTGCGCGCGGTGTACGTCCGCAAACCTTTAGGCACCTCACAGTGTGTGCGCTCATGGGTGTGAAGACCGTCATCATCGCTGTGAACAAGATGGACTTGGTTGATTTCGATCACGCCACGTTCGAAGAAATTGTTGGCACAATTCGAACATCGGCAGCACGCCTTGACGTTGAAGAAGTGCTTGCTATCCCAATGAGTGCGTTCACCGGTGACAACGTGACTGTTCAAAGTGAAGCGATGAAGAAGTGGTACCACGGCCCAACCTTGCTCGAAGCGTTGGCACAGTGGGAACCAGGTGCCGACCCGATTGAAGGTGCTTTCCGGTTTCCCGTGCAATACGTTGTTCGGGCAGAAGGAAACTTCCGCGGATATGCCGGCACTGTGGTGTCTGGTTCCGTGAAGCCGGGAGACTCAATCGTTGTTGCAGATTCAGGTCGCACGGCGATCGTTGATCGCATCGTTACTTACGGTGGCGATCTTGACATTGCCGTTGCGGGTCAAGCTGTAACACTGACGTTGGATCATGAAGTAGACGTCACCCGTGGTGATGTTATTGCTGGCGATACTCAATTGCAGCCCGCAGATCGTTTTGCAGCGGACATGGTGTGGCTCAGTGAAGAACCGCTTGCACATGGTCGCTCCTACCTTCTGGTATCTGGGTCACGTTCAGTTCCTGCCACGGTTACCAATGTGCGCCATCGACTCGATGTCGTTACTGGTCAGGAACACGCAGCCCGCGTGTTGGAAATGAATGGCATCGGTCGTGTGGAAATCGCAACCGATCGCCCGATACCGATGGATCCATATTCAATTTCGCGTGACACCGGTGGTTTTTTGCTCGTAGACCGTGTCACTGCTGACACGGTGGCTGCAGGATTGACTCGTCACGCCATGCGCCGTGCGTTCAATGTAGTAGCCCACAGTTACGACGTAGATCGTGAAGCGCGTGAATTACTCATGGGGCACCAAGGCAAGGTTTTGTGGCTGACCGGATTACCGGGCTCGGGTAAATCGACAATTTCCGATGCAGCAGTGCGCAAGTTGCATGCACTCGGTGTTCACACGTATGTCCTTGATGGCGACAACGTTCGTATGGGTCTCAACAAGGATCTTGGCTTCACACCAGAGGATCGAGCTGAGAACGTGCGCCGCGTAGCTGAAGTGGCAAAACTCATGATGGATGCTGGCATCGTGGTGTTCGTGGCATTGGTCTCGCCATTCCGGTCTGACAGACGTGCGGCAAAGGATCTGTTCGACAGTGGAGATTTCCTTGAGGTCTACGTGGACACACCTGTTGAAGTGTGTGCAGAACGCGACCCCAAGGGCCTGTATGCCAAAGCTGCGGCAGGTAACTTGCCAAATATGACAGGTGCCGGTCAGGACTACGAGGCTCCCGAACACCCAGATCTCGTCCTTAACGGTGTTGGGGATCTTGATGCAGCAGCCAGTGAGCTCGTTCGACATATTCTGGGCGAATAATTCCCTCGGTGGCCTTCGATTTATGAGGGGCACCACGTGACATACTCATGGCCTTATGTCTGGACCGAACACCTCCTTTGACCCAAAGCAGGTCTCCGCGCTTGGCGCGGAGTCTGTTGATGCCGTCGTAGCCGAAGCGCTTACTGCGATTGCCGGCGCGACCAATCTGACTGAACTCAAGGATGTTCGTTTGGCGCATGCGGGGGATCGCTCTCCGCTGGCCTTGGCTAATCGCGAAATTGGTGCGCTACCGCCTGCTGCTAAGGCTGATGCTGGCAAGCGCATGGGTATTGCACGAGGGCAAATCAAGGATGCTCTTGATGCACGCGAGGCTGATCTACAGGCATTACGCGACGCACAAGTATTAAATGAAGAAACAGTTGACGTCACGTTGCCCGTTGATCGCTCACCTATGGGTGGTCGTCATCCTTTAACTACTTTGATGGAACGTATTTGCGATGTATTCATTGCAATGGGTTACGACGTTGCGGAAGGCCCTGAAGTCGAGGCTGATTGGGTCAACTTCGATGCACTCAATGTTCCACCTGATCATCCTGCGCGCACAATGCAAGATACGTTTTATGTAGAGTCGCCGGATAGCGGAGTCGTTCTTCGAACTCAAACCTCACCTATTCAAATTCGCGCAATGCTGGATCGTGATGTTCCGATCTATGTTGTTGCCCCAGGTCGAGTGTTTCGCACCGATGAACTCGACGCGACTCACACTCCTGTGTTCCACCAGGTCGAAGGTTTGGCAGTTGATGAAGGCTTGACTATGGCCGATCTCAAGGGAACCCTCGATCACTTCGCGCAAGAAATGTTTGGTGCCGGCATTCGCACTCGCTTGCGCCCTTCGTACTTTCCGTTCACGGAACCCAGTGCTGAAATTGATTTACAGTGTTTTGTTTGCCGCGGTGAATCGATTGGCAATTCGGATAAGCCATGCAGAACATGTGGCAGTGAAGGCTGGATTGAATGGGGTGGCTGCGGCATGGTGAATCCTCGTGTCCTGACGGCAGTGGGAATCGACTCATCGCGGTACAGAGGATTTGCCTTCGGTATGGGTATTGAGCGCACGTTGATGTTCCGTAATGGAGTGACCGACATGCGTGACATGGTTGAAGGCGATGTGCGCTTCACTCGAGCCTTTGGTTTGGAGTCGTAATGCGTGCCCCTGTGTCATGGTTACGTGAATTCGTAGCCATCCCCGCTGATCAAGACGGCCGTGCAATTGCTGAGAAGCTGATTAATGCTGGTCTGGAAGTTGAAACAGTCGAGACTCTTGGTGCGGGTGTTATCGGACCTTTGGTCGTTGGTCATGTTGTTAGCATTAAAGAACTCACGGAATTTAAGAAGCCAATTCGTTGGTGTCAGGTTGATGTTGGCACTGAGCATGGTGGTGTTCGCGGAGTCATCTGTGGAGCACGTAATTTTGCTCAGGGCGACCTAGTAGTCGTTGCGTTGCCTGGTACTGAATTGCCAGGTGGTTTCAAGATCGCGCAGCGTGAGACTTATGGAAAGCTTTCTGATGGAATGATTTGCTCAGCCCGTGAGTTAGGGCTTGGCGATGACCACGACGGCATCATGATTCTTGGTCCGGGAAACACCATCGGTGCTGATGCAAAACCGATTGTTGGTGTTGGTGAAGAAATCCTCGATATTGCGGTCACTCCAGATCGTGGATATGCGTTATCCATTCGCGGATTGGCCCGTGAACTCGCGATTGCTTATGGCGTGGATTTTGTTGATCCAGGTTTGGAATTGGCCGACCTGCCGGCGCCGTCAGGTAGTAGCGCTCCGGTGTCTTGTGGCTCAAATGACGAACAAGCCTGTGGCCTATTCACGCTTCGCACCATCACGGGGTTCAATCCGAGCGCGCAATCACCTGCATGGATGCAGCAGCGGCTCGTGGCATGCGGCATGCGGCCGGTATCACTTGCTGTTGACGTAACGAACTACGTGATGCTTGAACTTGGGCAGCCATTGCATGCGTTCGATGTCAATAAATTGCAGGGTTCTGTTCGCGCCGGTCACGTTGCTGATGGCACAGTGTTAGAAACCCTTGATCATGTGAAGCGAAAGCTCAGTAGCGATGATCTCGTCATTCTTGATGACCGCGGTCCTATAGGCCTTGCGGGAACCATGGGTGGTTTTGCTACTGAGATTGATGAGCAGACAACTGCCATCGCCTTGGAAGCCGCGCACTTCGACGATGGGTTTGTCGCCCGTATGGCCCGGCGCCACAAGTTGTCCTCTGAAGCCTCACGTCGTTTTGAACGCGGAGTGGATCGAGTGCTAGCCCCGTATGCCTCTGCTCGTGCAGCTGCATTGTTGTTGGAATTTGGCGGTGGTGACTATGTTGGTATGACCGCTGTTGAAGCACCGTATGTTGCAACGCACATTGAACTGCGTGCCAGTGAACCAGGTGATATTGCGGGCATGCTTATTGATCAGGCGACAGTTGTAGACCTACTTGAGGCTGTGGGTTGTGACGTTGAGGCAGATGCTGATCTTCTTAATGTTGCTGTACCTAGTTGGCGATCAGACATCAACGATCCAGCCAATCTTGTTGAAGAAGTCATTCGCCTTATCGGATTTGATTCGGTTCCTTCGCGCTTGCCTACAGCTGCTGTTGGGCACGGGCTTACATTGAGTCAGCGCCTTCGACGCCGTGTGGGTATGGCGTTGGCTGCGCGAGGTGGCGTTGAGGTGCTCAACTATCCGTTTGTCGGTGATTCAGAGTTTGATGCATTGCGCGTTGCTCCCAGCGATGTTCGGCGTTCCTCAATTCGCCTTGCTAATCCAATGAACGATGAGCAGCCATATTTTCGTGCTTCATTGCTGCCGGGTCTTATTTCTGCAGCCAAGCGCAACATCAGCCGTGGAAATGAGGATCTGTTCATCTTCGAACTCGGTTCCGTGGTGCGTAGCGGTCTAGGCAAAGCGGTTGCCCGACCCAGCGTTGCGCACAAGCCAACTGTCGATGAATGGACGGGACTCAATGCCATGCTTCCTACGCAGTCGACCTCAGTCGCTGCGGTGCTTGTGGGTCAACAGTCCTTACAAACATGGTCGGACGCATCGCGTAGTTTCGACTGGGCTGATGCCATTGAAATTGCCAAGGTGATTGCTCACACAACTGGCGCAGAGCTTGAAGTCTCTCGTGGGTCTGATGATTCATTCCACCCCGGTCGATGTGCACAGCTGACTATCAACGCAACCGCGGTTGGGATTGCAGGAGAGCTGCATCCTCGGGTTATTGAGGCGTGCGGGTTGCCAGCTCGGACATGTGCAATTGAGTTGAATTTTGATGCTTTGGTTTCACACTCTGTGAGCTCTCGACCGGCACCTGCCGTTTCAGGGCAACCTGTAGCTAAGGAAGACATCGCTCTGATTGTTTCCGATGAGGTGGATACTGCAGCAGTCACGGAAGCCATCATCGAAGGTGCTGGGGAGTTGTTGGAGTCAGTGCGCCTGTTTGATATTTACCGTGGTCAGCAGGTTCCAACTGGTGCTCGGTCATTGGCCTTCGCGCTCAGATTTAGGGCGCCGGACCGGACTTTGGAAGCGACAGAGATTGCAGCGGCCCGTCTGTGCGCCATTGACCTTGTGGTTTCTCGGTATGGAGCCACCCTGCGCGGAGCCTGACGAGGGTCTCCACCCCAGGTGATGCATAAATATGCGCATATGCGTATACTTATGACATGGTCAAGATCAGTATTGCCGGAGCCTCGGGCTATGCCGGGGGCGAATTGCTCAGGCTCTTGTTGGCGCATCCAGAAATTGAATTGGGTTGCATTGCGGCTGGAGGGAAAGCAGGGGAGCGCATCGTTGATGTGCATCCCAACCTGTCGGCGCTTGCAGATCGCACTTTTGACAACACCGAAGTCAACGCCCTCGCCGACGCAGATCTGACGTTCCTTGCACTGCCACACGGTGAAAGTGCTGCGATTGCGCATCAGTTGCCCTCATCAGTTGCGATCGTTGATTTGGGAGCAGATTTCCGCTTATCGAACCCAAATGAATGGGAGAAGTTCTACAAATTGCCTCATGCGGGCACCTGGACCTATGGCTTACCCGAGCTCGACGGCAATCGCGACAAGGTGAAGGGTTCAACCAGGGTGGCAAACCCAGGTTGTTATCCAACGTCAGTTGCGTTGGCGCTTGCCCCGCTGTTTTCTGCCGGGTTGGTGGAGAACAACGATGTTCTCGTCGTTGCAGCTTCAGGAACATCCGGAGCTGGACGCAAACCAACGGATTCACTCCTTGCGACTCAAGTTTTGGGTTCAATGAGTGCGTACAAAGTTGGCGGGTTACATCAGCACACGCCTGAAATGGAACAGTCATTAAGTCGTGCAGCTGGCCTAGACGTTTCATTATCGTTTACGCCGTTACTGGCTCCTATGCCTCGCGGAATCTTGGCGACTTGTAGCGCAAAGGTGAAGGCCGGCGTGAGTTATGAACAACTTCGTGCCACGTTGACTACAGCGTACGAGTCAGAAACTTTTGTGTCAGTACTTCCGCCGGGCGTACTACCGCAAACTTCATCTGTTTTCGGGACGAATGCGGCACAGATTCAACTCACATTTGATGAACATGTTCAGCGCGTGATTGTTGTGAGCGCAATTGACAACTTGGGTAAGGGTGCAGCCGGTCAGGCACTTCAAAATGCCAATCTCATGCTTGGATTTTCAGAGACTCTGGGTCTCACAACGAACGGAGTTGCACCATGAGTGTTACCGCCGCTCAAGGATTCGTCGCAGCTGGAGTCAAAGCGGGGCTTAAATCTTCCGGAAATCATGATGTTTCGCTTGTGGTCAATCAGGGTCCAATGTTCACTGCCGCGGGTGTTTTCACAAGCAATCGCTTTAAAGCCGCTCCGGTGCTGTGGTCACAGCAAGTATTGCTCGATCAAGCGTTACGGGCTGTCATTCTCAATTCTGGCGGTGCAAATGCATGCACAGGCCCTGAAGGGTTCGCAGACGCACACCACACGGCTGAGTATGTAGCAAATGCACTTGCAACGTTGGGCACTGAAGTTGGAGCTGGAGAAATTGCGGTGTGTTCAACAGGTCTTATCGGTGAACGTTTGCCAATGGACAAGATTCGTGCAGGTATTGACGCATCCGTAAGAGAACTATCAAATGATGGTGGGGCAAATGCTGCTCTAGCCATCATGACAACTGACAGTGTTCCGAAAAAGAGTGAGGTTTTGGGAGCTGGTTATGTCGTGGGTGGCATGGCTAAAGGTGCGGGCATGCTTGCTCCGGCGCTTGCAACAATGTTGGTAGTCATTACGACAGACGCAGTTATCGATGCTGATGTCGCCGACGAGGCTCTTCGGGCCGCAACTGCATTGAGCTTTGATCGCATCGACTCTGACGGATGTATGTCCACCAACGACACAGTTTTGCTACTTGCAAGCGGAGCTAGCGGTGTGCAGCCTGAGGCCCAGGAATTCACATCTGTGCTCACCCAAGTTTGCGCCGAGCTTGCGCAGCAGCTCATTCACGATGCTGAGGGTGCATCCAAAGACATCAAGATCACAGTTGAGCAAGCAGCGAGTACCAGTGAGGCACTTGATGTTGCACGTGCCATTTCACGAAGCAACCTCTTGAAATGTGCGATTCACGGCGAAGATCCAAACTGGGGTCGAGTTTTGGCAGCAGCAGGAACAACTCAAGCGACTTTTGATCCAGACCATGTTGATGTGTCGATGAATGGCGTTTGGATTTGTCGAAACGGCGGGCTTGGTGAAGATCGTTCGCTCGTGAGCCTGGCCAATCGCCAAGTGGACATAACTGTTGTCTTGAGAGCTGGATCAAGTGAGGCCACAGTCTGGACCAATGACCTCACTGCAGATTATGTACACGAGAACTCTGCGTACTCAACCTGAGAGGCAAGACATGACGGACGTGAATCAAGCATCATCAAAAGCAGCGGTACTCGCCGAAGCTTTGCCGTGGTTAGAGCGCTTTCACGGTGCAACTGTGGTGGTGAAGTACGGCGGCAATGCGATGACCGACGACGCATTGAAGTCCAGCTTTGCTGAAGACATCGTGTTCATGAGGTTGGCTGGATTGCGGCCTGTTGTCGTACATGGTGGCGGACCTCAAATTAATTCCATGCTGGAAAAGCTCGGTGTCGCATCGGAATTTAAGGGTGGACTTCGCGTCACCACGCCAGAAGTAATGGACATTGTTGGCATGGTGTTAGTTGGTCAAGTGCAGCGGGAGCTTGTTGGGCTCATCAACGATCACGGACCTTTCGCTGTGGGTATGTCAGGCGAAGATGCGCACACATTTATCGCAGAACGGCGTGATGCCACTGTGGATGGCCAGTTGGTTGACATTGGTCAGGTTGGTGACGTTACCGAGGTGCGTCCTGACTTTGTCGTAAAGCTTCTCGATGACGGATTCATTCCTGTCGTGTCAACGGTGGCCAGGGACATTGATGGCATGGTCTATAACGTCAATGCAGACACAGCAGCGGCGGCGCTGGCTCAGGCATTGGGTGCGCAAAAATTTGTGGTGCTGACAGATGTTGAAGGCCTGTATGCCAACTGGCCAGATAAAGATTCAATCATCAGGCAAATTGATGTTGATGCTTTGAGGAAAATGCTTCCTTCCCTTGAATCGGGCATGGTGCCGAAGATGGAAGCATGCGTTCGCGCAATTGACGGTGGGGTGCCTCAGGCTCACGTGATTGACGGCCGGGTTGCGCACTCAGTGCTCCTTGAGGTATTCACCAATGATGGCATTGGCACGATGGTGCATCCGGTGCAACCATGAACTGGCAGTCGCGCTGGGAGACCAGCATGATGAAGAACTATGGGCAACCTCCGTTGATGTTGACTAGAGGAGCGGGCTCTCGCGTTTGGGATGACGCTGGGAATGAGTACGTGGACCTCATTGCGGGCATCGCCGTAAACGCACTCGGTCATGGCCACCCGGCGCTGGTTGCGGCTGTCACAGAACAACTGAACACCATTGGTCATACGAGCAATCTCTACGCAACGCAACCTGGCCTTGATTTGGCCGAACGCTTGCTGCAGTTAAGTCAGGCGCCAGTGGGCTCACGAGTGTTCTTTTGTAATTCAGGTGCAGAAGCTAATGAAGCAGCATTCAAACTCAGTCGACTCACTGAACGTACCCATGTGGTGGTCGCCGATGGAGGCTTTCATGGCCGAACTATGGGATCACTTGCGTTGACTGCTCAACCTGCCAAACAGGATCCATTTAGGCCGCTTCCTGGTGAGGTGACCGTAGTTCCGTATGGCGATAGCGCAGCCCTTCGTGCTGCCATCACAAAGGAAACGGCTGCGGTATTCCTTGAACCGATTCAGGGTGAAGGCGGAGTTGTCGTGCCACCGTTGGGGTATTTAGCCGACGCACGGTCGTACTGCGATGACACCGGTGCGCTCTTAATTCTCGATGAAGTGCAAACGGGTATTGGTCGCACCGGTCATTGGTTTGCCTATCAAGGCATGGGAGTCATGCCCGATGTTGTGACGTTGGCTAAGGGTTTGGGTGGTGGTCTTCCGATTGGTGCAGTAGTCGCCTTCGGTGATGCAGCGAACTTCTTCACTCCAGGCTCCCATGGATCAACATTTGGCGGCAATCCGATCTCTGCGCGGGCCGGTCTTGCGGTACTTGATGCGATTGAAGATGAGCGACTTCTGTCACATGCTCAGAGTATGGGAGAACGTTTAGCAGCCGAGTTGCCTGCAATCTCGCGTGGTTGTGTTTCCCATGTGCGTGGTGAAGGGCTACTTAGGGCCGCAGTGCTGACAGATGTTCCAAGTGCTGTCCTAGAACCATTGCTCCGCAAGCACGGATTGCTGACGAATGCGGTTGCGAGCGATGCAATTCGTATGGCCCCTGCACTCAACATCACTCATGCCGATATTGACGAAGTGATGGTGCGTTGGGCTGACGCAATTGCCGAATTAGGCGAGCAGTCATGAGTGCGCTCACAACTATGGCCGCGCGGCGCGCGCGAATCGAGTCGCTCATTGAATCTGGCACCGTCAGTTCACAAGAGCAGCTCCGAAGCGTGCTTGCCAACGAAGGCATGGAAGTAACTCAGGCAACGCTGAGTCGCGACTTAGAGGCACTTGGGGCTGTGAAAACCCATGATGCCTCGTCTGGCTCGCGGTATGTGATTTCTCGAAGCCCCGTGGTGACTCATCTAGCTGTTCCAACCACGATTAGCCGTGTTGTCACAGAGGTACTCGTTGGTGCCGTTGCAGCACAGAACATTGCTGTTCTTCACACCCCGCCAGGCGCAGCGCACTATTTGGCGGGTTATCTTGATCGTGCGCATTTCAATTCAATCGTGGGAACCGTTGCTGGGGACGACACGATCATGGTGGTGATGCACACCAATGAAGCCGCAGAGGAATTCTGTGCCAATCTACTTTCGCTCGCAGATCGTAAGTCTGACAGCGTTGATTTCAATGCAAAACAAAGGAGAACTTCGTGACGCAAGCACAGCCAACCAGACTCTGGGGTGGACGCTTCGCCGATGGTCCATCCGATGCAATGGCGGCACTCAGTCGTTCGGTGCACTTTGATTGGCGTTTGGCTCCTTATGACATTGCCCAGACACAAGCACATGCAAAGGTCCTTCACGACGCGAAGTTGCTTACGGCAGACGAACTCGCGCTGGTCACTAATGCACTGAGTGCACTATTGATTCAGGTGCATTCGGGTGAGGTCATTCCTGATGCAGATGACGAAGATGTTCACACTGCAATTGAGCGAAATTTAATGCTGAAGCTCGGAGACCTCGGTGGAAAGTTACGTGCAGGCCGTAGCCGCAACGATCAAGTGTCAACAGACTTCCGTTTGTACTTGCGAGATCAAGTTCGCTACATCGCGCAAGAAGTCATTGCCCTGCAACAGGCTTTCCTTGTGCAAGCCAAGGCCCACGTTCATACGACCTCACCGGGTTTCACGCATCTTCAGCATGCGCAGCCAGTTTCATTTGGTCACGAATTAGCTAAGCATGTACATGCATTAGGGCGTGATCTAGAGCGCCTTTCTGATTGGGATAAGCGCACTGCCCGCTCTCCGCTAGGCGCAGGAGCTTTAGCGGGTTCATCCTTGGGTTTGAATCCGCAAAGTGTTGCGCAGGATCTTGGATTTGATGAAGCACTAGCGAATTCAATTGACGCAGTAAGTGATCGTGACTGGGTTGCTGAATTTTTGTTTGTCGCCGCAATGATCGGTGTTCATCTTTCTCGTATCGGTGAAGAAGTCATTTTGATGACCTCTCGCGAATTTCAGTGGGCGCAACTTGATGATGCGTGGTCAACTGGTTCATCGATCATGCCGCAAAAGAAGAACCCTGATGTTGCTGAACTTGCACGTGGAAAATCAGGTCGATTGATTGGAAACCTCACTGGTCTCATGGCGACACTCAAGGGTTTGCCATTTGCGTATAACCGTGATTTACAGGAAGACAAAGAACCTGTTTTCGATACCGTCGAACAGTTGCTGTTAGTCCTGCCTGCTATGACAGGAATGATTGCAACGCTGAAATTCAACACGGAGCTCATGGCGCAATCCGCACCCCAAGGTTTTGCCTTGGCCACTGACATTGCCGAATGGCTGGTGCGCGAGGGCGTGGCTTTCCGAGTTGCACATGAGGTTGCTGGCGCATGTGTACAACGTGCAGAGGCATCTGGCATTGAGTTATGGGATCTCACGGACGCTGATCTGGTCGAGATCAGCGAGCACCTCAACCCCCAGGTACGCGCGGTGCTCTCAGTGGACGGCTCTTTGAATTCCCGCAACGCATATGGCGGTACTGCTCCAGCACGTGTTGTCGAACAGCTCACTGCTCTGGATGCAATGTTGGAGAACGAACGCTTGCGCTGGAGCTAATCGGAGTCTTCGGGCGTCATTCGGTGTGCCCGAAGCGCAATGGATACAGGCGTGCGTCAGGATGTTCCCGTGGACATCATCGAGGAATTGCTGTGGCGGGAACAGATTGCACAAAGCACTGATCTAGGTGCTTTGCATGAGGTGCTCTCGACGGGATCCATAACGCTGTATTGCGGTTTTGATCCCACGGCGCCGAGCCTTCATTTAGGAAATCTGGCACAAATCCTGACAGTTCGTCGCTTTCAACAGGCAGGTCACCGTCCGCTCGCACTCGTTGGTGGTGCAACTGGGTTGATTGGCGACCCGAAGATGACAGGCGAGCGCAATCTCAATTCACAAGACATCGTTGAAGAATGGGTTGGACGCATTCGCGGCCAGTTAGAACGCTTTTATGACTTTGAAGGCCCCAATGCTGCAATCGTGGTGAATAACTACGACTGGACAAAAGATATTTCAGTGTTGGAATTCTTGCGTGATATCGGTAAGCACTTCAGCGTGAACAGAATGCTTGATCGTGAAGCAGTAGCAGCACGTTTAGCCAAAGATGGAATCTCTTACACCGAATTTAGTTACCAGTTATTGCAGTCTTACGACTACTTAGAACTCTTCCGTCGTTATGGATGTGTTTTGCAGACGGGTGGTTCTGACCAATGGGGAAACATCACGGCAGGTGTAGATCTCATTCGACGTACTGAACAAACATCGGTGTACGCATTGACAACTCCTTTGATTACCAAGGCTGATGGCACAAAATTTGGTAAGACCGAATCCGGAACCATTTGGCTAGACCCCGCTTTGACCAGCCCTTATGAGTTCTTCCAGTTCTGGCTCAACGCCGACGATCGTGATGTTCCAAAGCTGTTGCATACGTTTAGTTTTAAGTCGCAAAGCCAGATCAACGAACTCATCGCGGTCACTGCCGAGAAACCTCATGAGCGTGCTGCGCAGCGTGCCCTCGCGGTAGAGCTCACCGAGCTTGTCCATGGAGTAACTGAACGAGAGGGTGCTGAGGCAGCCGGCAAAGCACTCTTTGGGCAGGGTGACCTGGGCGCATTGGGAGAAAGCACCCTTGCAGCAGCGTTGAAGCAGGCCGCATACGCACAAGTAGCGATAGATGAGATAACTGATGGTGCGTTGCCACAAATTGACGAATTACTCGTGCGTTGTGGATTGGTGGCAAGCAAGTCTGCAGCTCGACGCACGATTGCTGAGGGTGGCGCCTATGCAAACAATGAGCGCATCACTGAGGACACCTGGCGCCCAAATGCCGAAAACCTGTTACATGGCAAGTGGTTAGTGCTGCGTAGGGGCAAGAAAAACGTAGGCGGAATCCAGGTCGTTTAGGGCGTTTTATCCCGAAAGGGGACCCCGATTTGACCCGTGTGGAAGCGATGACATAGTGTTCTCCATGCCCGCGAGGGAGGAACGGACACCAAGCCGCACAGTGCTTCTTGCTCTGATTGCGCCAAGCTAGGCCGGTTCATCGCGAAGCACTTGCAATACCAAAGCAACACGCCAGAAATGTGCGATTTGACGAGGTAAAGCAAAACAAGTAAGTTAGGAATGTTGCCCCAAAAACAAGGCGAAAGCCGAGTTGGTGGTGCGCATCCGTACCTTGAGAACTCAACAGCGTGTTACATGTCAATGCCAATACCCCGTTCTGGGGTTGATCAGTAATGGTCAAAACCAGACGGATTCCTTTGGTAGTACAGAACTAATTAGAGCAAGTCAGCTCTGTCTGCCAGTTTCACAACAATTCATTTATGGAGAGTTTGATCCTGGCTCAGGACGAACGCTGGCGGCGTGCTTAACACATGCAAGTCGAACGGTGAAGGGGAGCTTGCTCCCTGGATCAGTGGCGAACGGGTGAGTAACACGTGGGAAACCTGCCCCAGACTTTGGGATAACTACTCGAAAGAGTAGCTAATACCGAATATTCACACTTGAAGGCATCTTCGAGTGTGGAAAGTTTTTCGGTCTGGGATGGTCCCGCGGCCTATCAGCTAGTTGGTGAGGTAATGGCTCACCAAGGCGACGACGGGTAGCCGGCCTGAGAGG
>CANFTO010000034.1 GCA_947449945.1 Actinomycetota bacterium
AGATCTCCTCAACTTCGTCGATGGTGGCATCTTCTGGCATGTTCACGGTCTTTGAAATTGCACCGGAGATGAATGGCTGCACTGCTGCCATCATGCGCACGTGACCCATTGGGGTGATGGAACGAGCACCCATAGCGGTGTCGAAGATCGCGTAATGCTCGAGCTTCAAACCTGGGGCGTCGATCACGTGACCGTTTTCGCCAATGAATTCCACAATGGCTTCAATGGTTTCTTCGGTGTAGTTCAAACGACGAAGCGCCAACGGAATGGTCTGGTTGACGATCTGCATTGAGCCGCCGCCAACGAGCTTCTTGAACTTGACCAATGAGAAGTCAGGCTCGATACCGGTGGTGTCGCAATCCATCATGAAGCCGATGGTGCCGGTTGGTGCAAGCACGGATGCTTGCGCGTTACGCCAGCCGTTCTTCTCACCTGTCTTGAGTGCTTCAGCCCAGGTCTTGGTTGCAACCTTGAGCACATCGCCATCAAGGGATGAGAAGGCACGCACGTTGTCGTTAGCCGAAGCATGCTTGCGCATGACTCGCTTGTGACCTTCTTCGTTGCGCTTGTAACCGTCGTAAGCACCAACGATGCCTGCGAGCTCTGCTGAGCGCTTGTAAGCAGAAGCGTTCATCAAGCTGGTGATGCTTGCTGCAAATGCGCGGCCAGCTTCTGAGTCGTAAGGAAGGCCAGTTGCCATCAACAAAGCACCGAGGTTTGCGTAACCGATGCCGAGCTGACGGTAACGACGAGTGGTGTCGCCAATTGGTGCGGTTGGGAAGTCAGCAAAGCAGATGGAGATGTCCATTGCAGTGATGATGAATTCCGCAGCCTTAGCAAAACGCTTGGCGTCGAAGGTGCCGTCTTCCTTCAAGAACTTGAGCAAGTTCAAGCTTGCAAGGTTGCAAGAAGAGTTGTCCAAGCTCATGTATTCAGAACATGGGTTTGATGCGTTGATGCGGCCCGTTTCTGGGTTGGTGTG
The DNA here is from genome assembly GCA_947449945.1 of Actinomycetota bacterium. Classification (GTDB taxonomy): domain Bacteria; phylum Actinomycetota; class Actinomycetes; order S36-B12; family S36-B12; genus UBA11398. Next base: position 983 of record CANFTO010000034.1, read on the forward strand.
CCAGTCGTTGATGGTGTCGTCGTACTGGATACCAGGATCAGCACATGCCCATGCTGCTTCGCTCATCTTGCGGAAGAGCTGCTTTGCATTGATGGTTTCAACCACTGCACCGTCGGTGCGTGCGGTCAAACCAAATGGCTCGTCGTTCTCAACAGCGCGCATGAACAGATCGCTGACGCGAACTGAGTTGTTTGCGTTCTGGTACTGAACGGAAACGATGTCTTTGCCACCAAGATCCATGTCGTAGCCAGCGTCGCGAAGTACGCGGATCTTGTCTTCTTCGCGGACCTTGGTCTCAATGAATTCTTCGATGTCTGGGTGATCAACATCGAGCACGACCATCTTTGCTGCACGGCGAGTTGCGCCGCCGCTCTTGATGGTGCCTGCTGATGCGTCAGCGCCGCGCATGAAGCTCACTGGGCCTGATGCGGTGCCACCTGAAGACTTCAGGAGTTCCTTAGCGGAACGGATACGGCTGAGGTTCAAGCCTGCGCCTGATCCGCCCTTGAAGATCATGCCTTCTTCGCGGTACCAGTTCAGGATCGAATCCATGGTGTCGTCAACGCTGAGGATGAAGCATGCGCTCACCTGCTGTGGTGAGTTGGTGCCAACGTTGAACCACACTGGTGAGTTGAAGCTGAACACCTGGTTCAACAACATGTCGGTGAGTTCAACCTCGAAGATGTCGCCATCAGCTTGGGTGCGGAAGTATCCGTTTTCGCGGCCAGCCTTGGTGTACGTGAGCACGACTCTGTCGATGAGCTGCTTAAGGCTCCACTCGCGGTTCTCTGCGCCCACTGCACCACGGAAGTACTTGGTGGTGACGATGGTTGAAGCATTGACGCTCCAGAAATCAGGGAACTCAACGCCGCGCTGCTCGAAGACGATCTCGCCGGTCTTCCAGTTCGTCTGAACAACGTCGCGACGTTCCCACGTCACTGTGTCGTACGGGTGCTTGCCCTCATTTGTGTACAGGCGATCGATAACGAGGCCTGGCTTGTTCAGGGTGTTATGAATAAAACCCTCTTTGGTACTGGCCGGAGTACTTGTGGTGACCGACATGGGTGGTGCCTTTCTTTCATTTTCGGATAAGGACCGGGAAGCCTTTTGTGGGGAACTACTTGGTGGTGCTGGTGGTGCTCGGCTCTTGTCCGAGTGGTTCACCCTCTGCGCGTAGCAGAGCGATCTCGGCTTCGAAATCCTCAAGGGTGTCGAAGGAGCGGTAGACGGAAGCAAAGCGGAGGTAGGCAACTTCATCGAGTTCACGAAGCGGCCCCAGGATGGCTAGGCCAACCTCTTGGGTAGGGACTTCTGACGCACCAGCGGCACGCAAGGTGTCTTCTACCTGTTGGGCGAGTCGAGCAAGATCGTCATCACTGACTGGTCGGCCTTGGCAGGCTTTACGCACACCATTGACCACCTTTTGGCGATTGAAGGTTTCCAGAGCGCCAGATCGCTTCGCGATCAGGAGGATTGAGGTCTCAGCCGTAGTGAACCGGCGACCACATTGGGCGCATTCGCGACGACGACGGATAGCTAGGCCATCCTCAGCCGCCCGGGAGTCGACCACGCGGGAATCGTCTTCTTTGCAGAATGGGCATCTCATCGGTGTCTCTCCCTTCTCATCTGTTTACTTCCGTAACATCTGTTTCACTTCTTCGGCCGTCTTGGGGATTTCTTTGGGAAATCTTGTGGACAACCTGTGGTTAGCGAACCACTACCTGTGGAGTAATCACGACGTTGTAACTACTACATCTAGGGGTCGAAACATTACTGTGCGCTAGGCCACTTTGCAAGAAAACGACTCAGACACGCCGGAGCGATTCTTTTTTGCCCCTGTTTTGGTCATTCTTTGTGGGTTTTGCTCGAGCTTTTGAGGATTTCCTGGGGCCTGCTGCCCCACTTGTTCAACTTTCGCGTTATCCACAAGCCCTATATATAGGGGCTAGCTCTGACATTGGGGTTTCCCTGCTTTGCCCTTGAGCGCTCGTTTGGTTATCCACTGCAGGTGGAATGTCTGGATTGCGTCCACAGGTCGTCACCCACGCCTTGGAGTCAGCCTTGGAATTCCTCAGATTCACAAAAATTTCTTCAATCAACCATCCGAAATTATTGATCTGCGACAGAAAGTGCAGCACTATGTTGATTATGGCAACTCGAACTCCTGGACGTATCGCACGTCGGGCAACCCTGCCCCTAACCGACAGCGATCTTGCCGATTTAGAACGAATGAAATCCGACCCATCGCTTCGGGCTGCCCTTGATGAACTCATGCAGGGTGAACTCACAACCACTGAAGTAACTGAGTCAGCTCTGGTTCACGCTATTTGGGTATGCGGCATACGCGCCGTTCGTGAACACGCCGAAGGCAAGGCCTATTTAGATCTTGCAGCTTCATTCACACCTGAAGAAGTCGAAGAGCGGCGTCATTACGCCACCCGCAACCGTGCAAGCTGGACTGACTAACAACCATGTCAGCAATACGCAATGGCGTGCGCGGACGCATTTATGCGGCGTTCAATGAAGCCACCCAAAACGAGAAGTATTTCGTTGTCGTATCTAACAATCGACGCAATCAAGCACTGCCAACATCATTGGCCGTACGCCTGACAACTTCGGTCAAGCCTTCACTGTCATCGATAGTTGAACTATCAGCCGGCGATCCACTTGTTGGACGTGCACTGTGTGACGACATCGTCGAGCTCTATCACTTTGAACTCTTGCGTGATCTTGGCGCGTTATCGCCTAACACGATGCGCTCAATTAATGATGGATTACGTGCTGCTCTTGCAATTCCATAAATACAAGTCGATCGAACGTGTTCTCATTCGATCCGTGATTGACGCTGACGCTAGCGACTAGTCGCAGTCCAGGCAGACAGGCTTCTTCAGATCGCCATTAGCAAGCTGGGTGTTGTTCTTCACCAGGAAGCAACGAGTGCAGGTGAACTCGTTTGACTGAATAGGCACCACGCGAACCTCAAGGGAAAGGCCCGACAGGTCAGCACCAGGAAGCTCGATGTCTTCGGCACTGATGTCGTTCTCATCGATCTCAATGGGGGTCTGCGATTGGGCAGCAGCAGCCTCTTTGAGGTGCTCAAGACTTTCGGCTGCCTCTTCAGAGTCGGTCTTACGCGGGGCGTCGTAGTCAGTTGCCATGGTGTTCGAGCTCTCCTTGATGTTCTTCGCCACGTACATGGTCGAAGGAGGCGGACTTTACCTTGGATTCCCCACGAATCCGGGATGGGGGCGCGGGGCGTGTTCGGACCGTTGTCCTGTTCAACAATCCTCACGGCTTTTTATTCCGCTCGGGACATACCGGGGCGGTCCGGACACCCCCTGATCTACAGATTCCTTTTCGCCAGTTCTGGGGTCAATGAACCCTGAACCGTCGTTAACAGCCTTGACCGGAGGGCTGGGTTAACGCTGTGTCTGCTTCATCAATGGCCTGATTGACTCGCTCAAGTGCTGCGGTATTCCAGGTCAATGCTGTTTGCCAATCAATTGGCTTAGGTGGAGAGACCAAAGTGTTGTAGGCCTCTGACACAAAAATGCTGTGCGTGAGTGGAGCTTCCCAACATGAGCGGTGCGGGATAACGGCGTCAGAGACGCCTTGCGCCCATGCGCTGTACCGCGAAGTCAGGCCATCGTTTGGCCACATGGTTGCCTTGCCGCCTGTCGCTGTAAAAAACGTACCCGCCAACATCGTGACGGGAATGTCATCAAGAACATGACCCTGTGCCTGGTTCCAACCCGTAGGTCCATCGAGGTATTTCATCGTGTCTTCGCGGTTGAGGCCAAGGTCGGTGTCTTTGGCATACGACAACCAGCTTTCATTGAACTTCAAACAGAACGCAACCCCACGGCAATCTGACTGTGAGTACTCACCCCACGTGTAACTCCCGGGCACACTGCCACTGTTTGGAGTACCCAACATGGTGAGTGAACGAACCACGATGGGTGACTGTGTTCCCTGGAGGAGCTTTATCGCCGAGCGTGCAAAAAGACCACCGTTGGAATGACCAACAAGATCGACATTCGTGACGCCATATTCACTGTTGAGATAGTTCAAGAATCTGGTCAACTTTTCGCCACTGTTGTCAATGTCTCCCGCCGACATGATGGTCATCGACTCAGGCAACGCAGCAGGACAATCCTTAAAGGGTCCAAGACTTTTTGGATCCGGAGCTGCAACCGTTCCCCAGGTGTCCATAGCCGGAGCGGTGTAAACCTGCTTACCTTTACTCAACAAGTACTCACGAAGTGCAGTGTCGGAATTTCCTGCCGCAAGAAAACCTTGATCACTTGAGCATGCCTGATCAGGAGTGGTGAAAGGACTTACTGCACCGCCGCCAGAAACGATCACCACGGCATTTGTCTTTGGGTCATTACCTGATGACGAGGTGCCCGTTGTCGAACAACCAGCTAAACCAACAGCGCCAAAAAGAATTGCGACGACCACACGTTTCACAGCAGCTCCCATGCTTCGCGGTGTTCGTGAATTCACGTCACACGCTGATTACTCCAACTGCCATGAATGTAGTGGTTTGATCAGTCATACGAGTGCACAAAAATATGCAATAAGCAACGCTGACAGTCTGGGTTTTCCACAAGGCCTCATCGCTGGGATCTCATCCACAGATCGAGGTACGCGGCTTCCACTGGGCTTTGCCACATCCCAGGCTCGCCTCATGAATCAGCCTCAACCCTTGTCATCTGGGTATTTTCGTACTACGTTAATTGGCATCTGGTGTTGATCATCAACTCCAGTGCAAGGAAGCATGGAATATCCGATGCCGACATGGAACACGCCGTCAAATGGAGTCTGTACACGCGAGCGATTGATGATGACTCCCCCAGGCGCGTACTGCACGTTGGCCCTGATCTTGCAGGAAATCCAATTGAAGTCGTCACCTTGCACACTGATAGAGACCGCACCATCGCGATACACGCTATGCGATTAACCCGAAGGTTCCACTGGATTGTGAAAGGACATACACGATGAGTAAGAAAGACGAAGAAATCCTTGGCTACTCCAAAGGGATACCAATTACTCAGTCAGTCATCGATGCACTTGCCGCTGAAGCTGAACGCGGATACACACCAGAGCAACTGGGATATAAGAAGCGCGGGCGTCCAACAATGGGATCAGGTGTTGCAAAAACTATTCAAGTCAAACTCAGCCCTGAACTCCACAAACGCTTGTGTTCACGGGTTGAATTCGATCAATCATGTGTGAGCGACGTCGTTCGTGATGCGCTTGAGTTTTACTTCGAAACTGCTTAACGAATAACGGGAACCACAATCGACTGACCAACAGAAACCACTGCAGTATTCATGCCATTGAGATCCTTGATGTCATTGATCGTTGCGCGTGGGTCTTGATCAGGAGCAATGGTTTGCGCGATCGACCACAGCGATTCACCTGGCTGCACGACAACAGTCGCAGTTGCTGGACCCGCATTGGTTGACGTTGCATTCGCCATCGAACCAAACATCATCATCGCTGCGAATAACGCGATTGCAACGGCGAAGAACACGACCAGGCGACCGCGACGAGTAAGGCGCAGTGACTGCTTATTCGTGGTGGCGTCGACTTTCGCCGCTGCCGACCGGTGGGATTGACCGGCCGCACGAGGTGCCCGTGGCAGTGGGCGGCTAACTGGAGCTACTGAGAGTGCGATCGCCATGGTCGTGCCTTTCATTCGGGGAAGAATGTTCAGTTGGTCTTGCTGGTCTTGCTGGTTTTGCTGGTTTTGCTGGTTTTGCTGGTTTTGCTGGTCTTGCTGGTCTTGCCTCATTCGTTCGAACACCTGTTCGATCGAACGTATGTGCGATTTCTAGCAGATTCCCTAGCGACACGTCCAGCACATTCGAACATGTGTTTGATTTGGCGTGTCGCATCGGTTAACGTGAACCCTGTCTTGAGGGTCTGACATTGCAGATGTTCGAGAGGTTTCCCCCGTGAAATGCCCGATGTTCGAATGGTTGGAGTGAAAATGAGCAAGATCGTGGAACTGCCTGACGGCCCGGCAGATAGCGACGGCCTCACCACGCGTCAACGCCAGATCCTGGTGATGATTCGTGAATCCATCGATGATCGCGGCTATCCCCCAAGCGTTCGAGAGATCGGCGAGGCCGTTGGCCTGACCTCTTCGTCATCGGTTTCCCACCAGCTCAAGAGCCTGGAAAAGCTTGGCTACTTGCGCCGCGACCCCAATCGCCCACGCGCCATGGTCGTGGCTGATCCGTCAGCTCCCCTGCCAGCAGCCCTTGGCGATGGCGGTTCGATGAACGCAGACTCAACTTCCGGCTCTACTCCGACACTGCGAGTGGTCACCGAAGATCCAGCAGCGGTTGCCGACTCACGCGTGCGAAACGGCGCAGCACTTGTGCCCATGGTTGGTCGCATTGCAGCAGGTGGGCCAATCCTTGCTGAACAAGAAGTTGAAGCAGTGTTCCCATTGCCTCGCGATCTTGTTGGCGATGGCGAACTGTTTATGTTGCGTGTCAGCGGTGACTCAATGATCGACGCAGCAATCTGCGATGGCGACTGGGTTGTCGTGCGCAGTCAGGCCACTGCAGAAAACGGCGAAATCGTTGCTGCACTGTTAGACAACGAAGCCACCGTGAAAACGTTGAAGCGTCGTGATGGTCACGTGTGGTTAATGCCGCACAATCCTGCCTACGCTCCAATCCTTGGTGATGACGCAACCATCATGGGCAAGATCGTGAGCGTGCTGCGCAAGATCTAACAACCATTGCGGTTATTGATTTTTCTCGACCTCCTGTTGTATTTTGGTGGGGCACCAGCAGTTCAGGCTGCTGATGCCCCGAAGGTGCTATCCGTAGCCCCGTAGGGCTCGAATGAGGTCCGCGATGGCCCTGACAGTTGTGCGGTTCCGTTAAGAATTACGCACACTGCCAGGGCCATTCGCATTCCCCGACCAGTTTCCTGATCCACTCCTCCACCTCCCTTCTTCACCGCGGCTGTATCTCATTGACACAACCGCGGCGAAAAAGGTGCGGTGAATTGAACATAAATACGAGGAAATGTTTGCGCCACGTCCGAATGAAATCTGTGGATGAGAGCCACCAACGCCGCGTAACTGTGGATGGAAACCTTGAAAACACGTTGGCGTTGTTGTACTTTATGAGGGCACCAGCAGTTCCTGCTGCTGATGCCCCTAACCGGAGTTATCCGTAACCCCGAAGGGTCCGGAGTAGTTCTGCAAGGGCTCTGACCGTCTGTGTAATTCCGTTAAGAATTGTGCACAGGGTCAGAGCCCTTCGCATCACTGAATCGAATCGATCCAATCCGATACCTCCCTTCTTCACCACGACCACACCCGCTGTGTGTGATCGCGGCAAAGAAGGCCGGCTTGATGAACCTAAAGACGTTGGATTTCGCTCTGCAATGACCAAACGGAATCTGTGGATGCGAACCCACAGCAACATTCATTTGTGGAAAAGGTTGAGGGCCTGCAGCTTTCGCTACAGACCCTCGTGACGTTATGTGATGCAGTTAGTTCGTTCGTATTTCCTTGAACGGCATATCGCGATCAAGCTGCGGTTCCTTTGGTAAGCCCAGGGAACGTTCGCCAAGAATGTTGCGCATGATCTCTGGCGTTCCACCAGCGATTGCACCACCAGGAGAAGCCAGCACGTTGGTTGCCCAGCGCAATGATTCTTCGTCATCGTTATTCCACGCCTGACCTGACTCAGCCAGCAAATCCATCGCCATATCAGCAACTCGACTGCCCAATTCAGAACCAGCCAGTTTGGCAATTGAACCTTCTGGACCTGGAGCGTTGCCTGACTTCAGGCTGGCACGCATGCGATCACCAAGGATTGCCAACGTGCGCTCTTTAACCCAGATGGTGGCCAATTCATTACGAGTAACAGGATCGGTGATTGCCCCTGTGCTCGTTGCTAGTTCAGCCAAGCGATCGAATTGGACTGTGCCTGTGCCTCGGCCTAGTCCGCCGCCGCCTGCACCGATACTCACGCGCTCATTCATCAGGGTGCCAATTGCTGCCGTCCAGCCTTGATCCACCACACCAACGAGCGCTGTTGCTGGAACTCGCACGTTGTCGAAGAACACTTCATTGAAGCCGCTGGCACCACTCATCTGTCGCAATGGTCGAACAGTGACGCCCGGAGCCTTCATATCAACGATGAACATCGTGATGCCCTTGTGCTTTGGCACGTCTGGATTCGTGCGAGTCACGATCAAGCCAAAACTTGCGTAGTGCGCACCTGAGGTCCAGACCTTTTGCCCATTGATAACCCACTCATCGCCATCCTGGACGGCCTTGGTGGTCAAACCTGCAACGTCAGAACCTGCACCAGGCTCAGAGAACAGCTGGCACCAGATTTCGTCTCCACGAAGCATTGGGCCGATGTGACGCTTGCGCTGCTCTTCGGTTCCGTATTGAAGAATAGTTGGTGCGCACATGCCTAGCGTCACCATGAATGGCGTACTTGGGAGCACGTAACCACTTGCCTCTTCGTTGAACACCTGCTGGTGATTCATCGTCAGACCTTGGCCGCCGTATTCCTTTGGCCAGGAAAGTCCCGAAAGACCAGCGTCATACAACGTGTTCTGGAATTTACGCGCAACAACGAGGAAGTCTTCGGTTTCACCCTCTTCAACTTCACTGCTCTCGCCGCTAGCTTCGGCATCCTCGCGCGTAGCGTTGCTTGAGAACCAATCACGCACTTTTAAGCGGAACTCTTCGAGATTTGCTGGAGTTTCAATTGCTGTAGTCATTGTCATCTCTCCTAGTAACCCAAGCCAACGAGCAGTGCTTCACGATGTTGCGCAGGTGTGCCAAACAAAGCATTTGTGCTGCGTGCGCGACGGAAGTAAAGGTGAGCGGGATGCTCCCAGGTGTAACCAATGCCACCATGGACACGAATATTGGTGAGTGTTGCATCACTGAACACTTCTGAACACGCAATCTTTGCCAAGCTTGCAGACAAGGTGATGTCTTCACCTTCGGCTGCTCGATCAGCGGCATCCTCTGCGGCGCCACGTGCCTGCTCAACTTCAACCAAGGTGTTTGCGCACATGTGCTTGATAGCTTGAAATGACCCAATGATGCGACCGAACTGCACGCGCATCTTTGCGTACTCGACCATCATCTTCAGGATTGCGTCAGCGCCACCGATTTGCTCACTTGCGACCAAGGTTGCAGCAAGGTTTTGAATCTTGGTGAGCTGCTCTTGGGCATTGATGGCCAGCGGTGTCGCCTTGGCATTGTTCAAGGAGATTGCGCTTTGCTTACGTGTGAGGTCCATTGCGTTGAGGTCGGTGCGTTGCACGTCGGCAGCATCAACAACGAAGATTCCTGGACCTTGTGGGGTGCTCGCGCTGACGATGTAAAAATCAGCGCCGCCGTTGTCGAGCACGAAACTCTTGCTGCCAGTAATGGACCATGTGTCACCACTTGGAGTTGCGGTGGTGTTGTTGATGGTTGCCGGCCACTGATTCGCGGCTTCACTGAGTGCCAATGCAGCTGTCGCGGTGCCAGCAGCGAGGGCTTCAAGGTACGGCTTGCTCACATTGGCGTTGTCGCATACCAAGAATGGAACAGTGCCAAGCGCCGCACTAGAAAGCATTGGCAGCGGCGCAAGGGTGCGTCCGAACTCCTGAAGTACTGCACCAAGCTCACCAAGGCTGGCCCCTTGCCCACCGAACTCTTCAGGGATGACCAAACCGGCAAGACCAAGGCCTTGAGCGGCTTTGGTCCACTCACCGGCAGGCACGTCTTCCTTGCCATTGGCAATGCGATGGACCTTGTCGATGGGGAATGTGGCATCGAGGTAATCCGCGACAGCTGCTTTGAGCGCCTCGCGTTCTTCGGTCATGACTGACATGCAAACAACCTTCCTTGGCAGGTAGCCGAATCGTGCCAGAGAAGGTGCGAAATTGTGGGCGAATTGTCTAACTAAATGGTGAGTTCTTGGAGGGCTACATCTGGCGCTGCACTCACGAGGGATTCGACTGGATCGGACCCCTCAACTTGCACCTTGACACGGTAGGCACCGGGTTGCGGAAGCACGATCGAATAGCTGCCATCGACGTCCGTGCGCTCGTAATCGATTTGCTGACCGAGTTCAGTGATGTAGGTGACCTTTGCCCGTGCAACAGGATGACCTTGATCATCGCGGATTGTTCCCCGAACGACGAACTCATGTGGCTTCACCGTGAGTTGAGATGGATCTTCTTTCGCCAAAGCGCCCGCGCCAACGCTGAGCGCTTCATTTCGCTTAGCCAAATGTGCCGGCAAGAAGATTGCGACAATCGTGCCTGCGAATCCACACAACCCGGCTGCCACGTACACCGCAACAAATGCGGATTCACTTGGGTAGATTTTTCCTCCCACAACGATGGTCATACCTGTGAGGAATGCGGCAACCGTTGCGCTGGAGATTGACATACCGACGTTACGAATCACGTTATTCAAACCATTAGCCGAGGCAGTTTCCGTGATTGGCACCGAACGCATGATGATGTTTGGAGCTGCCGACATAGATGTCATCGTTCCAAGAGACACCACAATCGCACCGATCATGATTTGCCAGGGAGCACCCATGAAGAACAGGCGAATGACATAGCCAGCACCTAGCAGCCCTCCACCCAAAATGAACGTAACCTTTGGCCCGTACACATTCGTGATGCGTGCAGCCACTGGCGCCATGATCACCATCGACAGCGATGCCGGAAGGATCAAAAGGCCAGCATGCGAAACGGTGAAGCCAAAGCCGTAACCACTAGCTTCAGGCATTTCCAGGAACTGCGTGCTGCTCAGCATGTTTGCGTACATGGCAAAACCAACCAGGATCGACGCAATGTTGGTGAGCAACACTGCTTTTTGCGCGCTTGTTCGTAGGTCAATGATTGGATGGCCGCTTTTAAGTTCATAGGGGAACCAATAGAACATCACTGCAAGCGTGACTACCCAACATGCAAGAATTCCAGGACTCAGCCAGCCCCAATGTGATCCCTTGGTGACGCCAAGTAGGAACGCTGTGAGTGCAACAGAGATCAGTACCGCACCTCGCACATCGAAACGACCACCAGCGCGCACCTTCGATTCAGGGACCACTGCAAAGATCGCAAGACCACACAAACTTCCGGTGATCACTGACACCCAGAAAATCCAGTGCCAACCCAAGCTTTCAAAGATGATGCCGCCAAAAGGCAAACCAATCGCGGAGCCCACACCCATCGAGCCACTCATGAATGCGACACCTGATGCAAGACGTTCAGGTGGAACGAGGTCGCGCATGATGCTCATACCAAGTGGAATCATCGCAATCGCAAATCCTTGCAATGCGCGCGCAAGGATGAGCACACCGAGATTTTCGCTGAGCGCACCAACGAGTGAACCGGTGACCATCATCCCAATGCTCAGGAGCATCATTTTGCGCTTGCCGTGCATATCGGCAAGACGCGACATGGTTGGAATGGCTACCACGCTAGTAATCAAGGTCGCCGTGATAAGCCACGAAGCGTTGTCAGCAGTGCAATTCAAGATGCCAGGGATCTGGGCCAACAGCGGAATGAACATCGTCTGCATAATCGCCATGACCATGCCTGACGTCGCCAACACCGCAATGGTGATAGTCGGCGAGAAATTCCGCTTGAACTGCATGAATCGCTTTCCGTAGGTGAACGAACGTTCACCGTGAATTCTACGGGTTTCTTCGCCTAAAAGGGGGCATTTCGGATATCCATAGGCACCACTCACCTGGGTTGGCGTCCACAGATTGCCATCGAACCAAGAATCGGATGCTCATCTACCCGCTTCAACTCACCGGCCGCCATTGTTCAATGATGAAATTCCACCGGAAGGCACACACTAGTCTTTTAGGAAATCTTCATTCAGACGCTTCAATGATCCAACGACAATTTCTTTATCGGTGGTAAACCAAAACGGTGGCAGGCTTGCGCGTAACGATTTTGCATAACCAGCATTAGCTAGGCGTGAATCAAGAACAGCCACGACGCCTTTGTCGTTTGCCCCGCGAATCAAACGCCCAACACCTTGGGCAAGCAGTAGGCCTGCCTTTGGTACCGAGATCGCACGGAAGCCTGAACCACCAGCATCGTCAATTGCTTGTTGACGTGCGGCAATCAGCGGGTCGTCGGGGCGTGGGAACGGAATGCGGTCAATGACCACACAAATACAACTCTCCCCTGGCACGTCTACGCCCTGCCAAAGGGAAACAGTTCCGAGCAACGTGGTGGCTGGGGTATCCGCGAAGGCTTTCACCAACGTGCCCACTGCGTCGCCGCGCTTTTGCACGAGCATCGGATACTTCTTGTTATCTAGACGCACACGCAAATATTCAGCGGCGCGTTCAACACCACGCCAACTAGAGAACAACGCCAAGGTCCGCCCACCTGCTGCTTCAATCAATTCAGCCAAGGTGTCGAGGGCTTCCATGGGCACACCATCGCGATCAGGCGCAGGTAATTCACGAGCCACATACAAAATGCCTTGTTTGGCGTGATCAAAGGGTGAGCCAACATCCATGGTGTTCACATCAGCATCGGTCAGTCCAAGGCTTGAGATAAGTGAATCAAAACCGCCGCCAACAGTAAGTGTTGCGCTGGTCAGCACTACTGGGCTCTTAGCAAACAGTGAATCTCGAAGAAGGCCACCAATGGATAGCGGTGCTCGGCGAATCACCGGCGCGCGATTCTCACCGGGATCAAGCCACACCACGTCGTAATCACCCGAATTGATGATCAAGCCTGCGGTGTCATGCATTTCTTCAACTACCGCTTTAGCTTGCTGCAGTTTCGCTAGCGCGTCAGGATCCTTTTCTTCCTTATTTGCATTGAGCACAGTCATCACTTGATGCCCACTGTCGCGCAAAAGGGTCAACGCCAATGTGAGCGACTGAGGCATTGGGTCAATCCTGGTTGGGCCTTTGAGATCAAGGCATAACTCGCGTAGCTCATCATCAAAGGCATCCATGGCATCTTGCAACTGCGCAAGAGTCGGTTCATCAACCAAACGCTTGGATCGTCCAAGTGATCGCTCAACCATCGCCACGCTGAGTTCATTGGTGAGTGATCCGGTCGCCCTATCAACAAGCTCATGACCTTCGTCGATGATGACCGCACCGTGTTCGGGGAGCACTGGGATGTTTTCTAATGCATCAATGGCCAACATTGCATGGTTGGTGATGATGATGTCGGCTTCATTGGCTTGCGCTCGACGCTTAGCGGTGAAGCAATCCTCGCCATAGACGCACTTACTTTCCCCCACACATTCGCGACGCCCAACGGTCAGACTTCGCCACACTCGAGGATCGATTTCATCGTCATATTCATCGCGATCGCCCGTTTCGGTCTTTTCTGCCCATGCTCGTACCGCAACCACTTGCTCGCCAAGCGCGCTGCGCTGTGTATTGAAAAGTGCATCTGATTCATCATCGGGGACCGCTCCGTGGAGTTTTTGGAGGCAGATGTAGTTGTTGCGACCCTTCAGCACGGCATACGTAATTGGCCGATCGAATTGATCCTGTAATGCCTCGACCATCAAGGGCAGGTCTTTATCCATCAACTGACGCTGTAGCGCCAAGGTTGCCGTGGCCACAACGATGGGTTCCTTATTGGCGATAGCAGCGATCGCAGCAGGAACGAGATAACCCAAAGATTTACCGGTACCAGTGCCAGCCTGAATAATTGCGTGACGATCACCCTGAATAGTGCTGGCAACAGCCTTGGCCATGGCGTGCTGACCCTCACGCCGCTCGCCACCGATCTTTTCTACGACCTTGTCGAGCGCATCATCAATCTCAGACACGTGCCTGCTGCAATTCAAAGGCTAAATGTTTGGGAACTCGTGCGTGAATCTTTGTGCCACCCTCAAGATGTTCAAGTTCCAACACATCGCCAAGCTCATGTGCACGCGAGATGAGATCACCACGTGAGTAAGGAACCACAAGATCAACTTCTTCAAGGAACTGAGGTAGGTCCGCTTCAATCGCTAACAAGAGTTCTTCAATGCCGGCACCTGTGGCCGCCGAAACCACCACTGCACCAGGCTCGCGCCGAAGGATCTGATTAATCATTTCCTGATCAGCAATATCTGCCTTATTGATCACGATGAGTTCGGGCACTCCCCCGGCATCAATATCGTTCAGCACTGCGCGCACTGCAGCGATTTGTTCGAATGGAGCCTCATCGCTTCCATCAACCACATGCAAGATTAGATCTGCATCTTTGACCTCATCGAGGGTTGAACGAAAGGCCTCAACGAGCTGATGCGGCAGGTGGCGAACAAAACCAACAGTGTCAGCAATCGTGAATTCACGACCACTTGGAGTTTTGGTTTTTCGAATAGTCGGATCCAGGGTTGCGAACAATGCGTTCTGCACCAATACACCTGCGCCCGTGATGCGATTCAACAAACTCGACTTGCCTGCATTGGTGTAACCAGCAATCGCCACCGCAGGAACCTGAGCACGCTTACGCGCTGCACGCTGCGTGACCCGAGATTTTTCCATTTCTTTAAGTTCGCGGCGCAGCTTGGTCATCGAATCGCGAATGCGGCGACGATCAGTTTCGATCTTGGTCTCACCTGGTCCACGTGTGCCCACGCCGCCACCAGCGCCACCACCGGCTCCGCCCGCCTGCCGGGAAAGTGCTTCACCCCAACCACGAAGGCGCGGAATTAAGTACTGGAATTGCGCGAGCGCTACTTGGGCTTTACCTTCACGGCTTCGTGCATGCTGCGCGAAGATGTCAAGAATGAGCCACGTGCGGTCAACGACTTTA
>CANFTO010000035.1 GCA_947449945.1 Actinomycetota bacterium
GAGCGCGCGGGCCGAGTTCTGACACCACACCAAGTGCACGTTCGGCAATGACTCGATATTCCTGGATTCCCGTGAGAGCGCTGTAACTCACGCACGCATTTGTGATCGCAAACCATCCCGATGGTTCCGTGTTATCAGAAGGATCCTGCGGGCGTTGCACTAGTGGCGGTGCATCATCAGCAGTATCAAAGAATCCTCCTTGCGGATCACTGAAATGGGAGAGCGCCACATCAATGAGCACTCCACTGAGTGCTAACCACGAGTCATCGCCGGTTACTTGGAAAAGCACAAGGAAACCTTCAGCAACGCTGCCATAGTCGTCAAGTACCCCTGCATTGTTACCAGCCTTAGCATCGCGTGAGGTGCGACAAAGTCGATCGTCACCATGTGCTCCTAAATGAAGTGCTACGAGAAGATCCGCAGCAATGAGCGCACATTCAACCCACTCAGGCTCGTCAAGTAATGCGCCCGCTTCTGCAAGCGCTGCAATTGCTAGGCCATTCCACGAAGCAACAACCTTGTCATCTCGCCCTGGTCGCGTGCGAAGTGCGCGGAAGGAATACAAACGCTCGCGCACGTCGACCCAGCGGGCTGCATCGTCTGGATCTGCCTCAAGCTGCAAGACTGATGAACCATGTTCAAAAGTGCCCTGTTCATTCACGCCTAATAAGGCAACAGCCCATTGCCCATCAACAGCACCGAGGGCTTCGATAATTTCCGCGGGTGTCCAAGCATAAAACTTTCCTTCAACACCATCGGTGTCCGCATCAAGCGCTGACGCGAAACCGCCTTCTGGCGTCCGCATTTCGTTCATCAGAAAAACGGAAGTTTCACGCACTACCCGTTCTGCGAGCGTCGAACCTGTTAATCGGTACCAATGAAGATAAACGCGTAACAACAGTGCATTGTCGTACAACATCTTTTCAAAGTGCGGGACCGTCCAAGTGGTATCGACGCAGTAACGGGCAAACCCTCCGCCTAACTGGTCATACATTCCACCGCGGGCCATCGCCGTAAGCGTGCGTTCTGCCATAAACAGTGCAGTTGAATTATTTGTGCGGGCTGCCTCACGAAGTAAGAATTCCAAAACCATCGATGGCGGGAACTTCGGTGCCCCTCCAAATCCTGCATGTACTTCATCGAAATCCCTCTGCAACCGTTCAACAGCTCGGTCAAGGATTTCACCTGTGGGTGCGCCCCCAAGCGTGAACGCGGCTCGTTCACTCATCGCTTGGACAACTCGATTCCCGACTGCAGTGACGTCATCACGTCGTTCTTTCCATGCTTCTGTCAGTGCACTCAAGATCTCAATAAAGCCAGGCATCCCATTTCTTGATGTCTTAGGGAAATAGGTCCCTGCATAAAACGGTTGCGCATCATGATCAAGGAATACAGACATTGGCCAACCGCCATGGCCCGTAAGCGCCAAGGTTGCCTGCATATACACGGCATCAATATCTGGTCGTTCTTCACGATCGAGCTTGATCGCGACGTAATTGGCATTGATGAGCTCGGCGACTTCGGCGTCTTCAAAGGATTCATGGGCCATCACATGGCACCAGTGGCAAGCCGAGTATCCAATTGATAGAAAAATTGGAACGTTACGTTCGCGTGCTTGCGCGAAGGCAGCGTCGGACCACTCCTGCCAATGCACCGGATTGTCCGCGTGCTGGCGCAGATATGGCGAGGTTGAATTGATCAGCTGATTTCCCACCAGACCATCCTCCTGCACGTCGCAACAACGGTTTTCATCGGTCATGGCCTAGCGTCTTGGTGTGCATGCAGCGATCCCTGGCTTCTTTACGGGCCTGAGTTTGATCGTTGCGATTGGAGCTCAAAACGCCTTTCTCTTGCGCCTTGGTCTCGCACGGAACCACATATTCACGGCCGTGGCGATATGCGCGGCCAGTGATGCCCTACTCATTGCACTGGGTATCGGAGGCCTTGGCGTCGTCGTAGAACAATCTGATCTTGCGTTAGAAATCGTGAAGTGGGTTGGCGTTACCTACCTCGTTCTCTTCGCGCTCCGGTCATTTTGGAAAGCCCGCTTCCCTGATGCTCTCGTTCCATCCGAGCAAACCTCTCGAAAACTTTCTGCAGTCATCGCCGCTACCTTGGCGTTCACTTTTCTCAACCCGCACGTATACCTCGACACCGTATTGCTCGTTGGTTCGATTGGAAATCAATACGGATCAGACCGATGGTGGTTTGCCTTAGGCGCTGCAATCGCAAGCGCAACCTGGTTTATTAGTTTAGGTTTTGGGTCGCGATCCCTAGCTCCACTGATGTCTCGCACGAGTACCTGGCGTGTACTAGATACTGCAATCGGTGTGATCATGCTGCTCATAGCAGCGCGCCTCATCTTTGGCGACCTGCACTAAACAGTTACGCCTTGAATTCAGCTCGACCGTGCTTGACCACCGTCACACCATTCGAGGTGGCTTCAAACGCGATCATGCGGCCGCCTGCAGCATTCACACCTGCATCAAATAAATCGATTGTGAGTGTGCTTCCTGGAAATACGGGGCTCGAGAAACGCCCAGCAACTCGAGTGAGATTTTCTGGGTCACCTCCACCGATGAGATTCACCACAGCGCCGCTGCCCATTGCGAATGTGCAAAGACCCTGAACGATCTTTCCTGGGAAGCCCTCGGACTTGGCGATCATTTCGTCAATCGCATGGCCATTACGGTCTCCAGAAGCACCTCCATAACGAAAGGCTTGATCGCGTGTGACGTCAAAGGTGAAGGATCCAACCGGCGCATGTCGAGCATCATCGGGGAAGGCATGCGCAGGGGATGCTTCCCCATATTCGATTGATGTTGTTCCACCCACCATCATCGTGGTCCAGAAATGCTGCAACAGCAGTTCACCATCCGAATTGAGAACCCGTAAATCCGATGTAATGGAAACACCTGCAGACGTTTGTTTCACTGCATGATTGCGGCCTTCAACGCGCACCACGGATCCCAGTACTATTGGTTGGAAGTAATGGACGTCATGCATTGCATGGACGCCAGCGCGTGTGCCAGTGATCGTTCCCTCAGGAACAGCCTTGGTGTTGGTTGCGATAAATGCGCGCACTACGTGTGGCGCAGTAACCAGAGGTGCGGCCTTGACTCCGGTAGAGCACAGCTCATTTGGATCATTTGTAGCTAGGGCATAGGCCAATACAGCATCTGCATCAACATAAGCGTCGTATGCATCAATCACAGGATTCGTCACTTGCTCAAACTACCCCTGGACATCTCGGCATCGCATACGAATCAACCCAAATGCGATGAGTAACACAGTAAATCCTTCTCTTCAGGTTTTAACCACGAATAGTCCTCATAGGCTTGGCATGTGTTAACCCACCTACTCGAACACGTGCACCCCAGTTGGATGCCAGCGCTTGCCTCTGAGCGGGCGACGTTTATCGCACTTGAAGAATTCTTAAATCAAGAGACTGAATCTGGGCGCTCTTGGCTGCCAAACGAGGACTTAATCTTGCGCGCTTTTTCACAGCCCTTCGATTCTGTGCGCGTGTTGATTATGGGTCAGGATCCTTACCCCACACCTGGGCATGCAGTGGGGTTGTCATTTAGCGTCGCTGCCGACGTGAAGCCGCTCCCGCGAAGCTTGGGAAATATTTATCAGGAACTCTGCAGAGACCTGGCTTGCCCACAGCCAACCAATGGCGATTTACAACCCTGGGTAGATCAAGGAGTGCTTCTCCTGAACCGAGTGCTCACTGTTGAAGCTGGAAATGCCGGAAGTCACCGTGGCAAAGGTTGGGAACACATCACTGAAGTTGCAATTCGTGCTCTGGCCTCGCGCGATCAACCACTTGTTGCGATTCTTTGGGGTAACGCTGCGCAAACTATTGCGCCATTCCTCGGTGATGTGCCCATGATTGCAACGGCGCATCCAAGCCCGCTAGCAGCGTCGCGCGGGTTCTTTGGTTCGCAACCGTTTAGCCGCGCAAATACATTGCTAGAAGAACAAGGTGCCGAGAAAATTCGCTGGGAATTGCCTAGCTAATTGAGGTCGGCTCAGCGCGCTTGGCAAGATCCTTATGGACGTAACGCTCTGCAACGAACGACATAAAGGGAATCGTTCCTGCAAGAAGGATGAGTACTGTGCGGCCAATGGAGTAACGCAAGCGGAATGCGAGATCAACACCCACGATGAGGTATAGGAAGTACGCCCATCCGTGAATGATCCAAAGAGCGCCATAGAACCCTGGCTTGTTGCTGTCGCCTGAGAAATACGTTGAGAATGAATTCCCGTCCGCCATCCACATGATGATCAGCACAACCATCCACGTAAAGGCTGTTGCCAGCACAACACCCGTGACGTAGGCCATGATCCGGTAACGAAGAGCTGCACCTGCAATTGAATTCACGTGGTTAACCTAGCCAATCTCGAGATCTGCCGGAAAGGGTGGCTCTGCGCCTGCGCGCTGGCACGTTAATCCAGCAACCCGAATGCCGAACTTCGCTGCTTCAACAATGGCGTCGATGTTTTGAAGGTCTGCGCGAGTTCGACCTGATTCAATCCAGAATGCCAAGAAGCCACCGCTGAAAGAATCTCCAGCGCCAACAGTGTCGATGACATTGACCTTAGGCACTTCGAGTACAACTTCAGTATCACTCGTGATGACTCGCACAGCGTGCGAACCATCGGTGAATAACACCACAGCACCAGAATCCCGCTGGAGTTTCTTGGCTGCATCTATTGCTGGTAGTTCCGGCCAGAGGAACGCAAGATCGTCGCCGCTGACTTTCACGAGGTCTGCTCGATCAAGCGCAACTTTGAGCGTCTCGTTGAACAAAGTTGAATCGGTCATCACTGATGGACGACAATTCGGATCAACCATCACAAGACATTCATCTGCCACTGCTTGCACAACTGCCTGAGTTGCATGGGCCAATGGATCAAACACCAATGCCAGCGTGCCTACGTGGAGAACTGAGGTTTGGGCATTCAACGCTGCAACCGCAACTTCGGCTGTTAACGATGCGGCAGCAGTGCCTTCGAACATGAACCGATAAGTCGCTGCACCATCGTCATCAAGTTCTGCAATTGCCAAGGTTGTCGATTGCGGGGTGAGTTCACCGAGTGCATACCCCACTCCATCCGCATCGAGCTGGCGCTTGATTCGCTTGCCGAAAGAATCATGGGAAACACCCCCCAAGAACGATGCTTGATGTCCAAGGCGGGCCAAGGTGCGAGCAGTGTTCAGCGGCGCTCCGCCTACTACCGACGTCACCTCGCCGGCTGGCGACACGATGATGTCGATGAGGTTTTCACCCATCACAGTAATCATGAACGAAAACCTAGCCGACCGCGTTGTCTGACTTGGAATGCGCTGACTCCTTGGCGGTCAACCAGAGCCACCGGAGGTAGGCGCCGACGACAAACAGTGCAAATACCCACCATTGAATGGCGTAAAAGAAGTTCTGAAGCGGGAATGGCGCTTGCCCTAGTGCTGGCGGCACTGGCACCGGAATTGGGGCGGGCTGCACATCAGGAATTTGGCTCGTCAGTCGAACATATCCCCAACGGGCTTGCGACCCCAGCATCAATGTTTCCTTAGATATCGCGGGAACAGTATTGCCGCTACCGGTAGCACCTCTATAAAAAGATTCATCTGCTTGCAAGGTGCCCTGTAAAGCGATCGGACCCTTCGGTGCAACTACGCCAGGTGAGGTCGAGTTTGGTAGCCACCCACGCATCACAGCAATCAGTGATCCATCAGAAAGTCGCAGCGGCGTGACAACCCAAACGCCAGGCTTCCCAGCAGATTCGCGGTGCACCACAAATCGTTGTTGATCGCCGACGTACGTTCCTCGCGCCGTAACAGCGCGACCAACAGTTTCACTCGTGATGTCAGAGCCAATTGGATTCAATGAGTCAACAGCAACGGGTTGGGCAAGTGCTGCTTGTTCTTGAGCGAGCACATCTTGGGACCGCTCCCACTGCCAGCGACCAAGAAAAGTAAATCCAACGATGATGAGGACGCCTAGCCCCGCGCGCATCAACCATTTCGGTGTAAACGCGAGGCGAAACAACTCACTCGCTCGTGGTTTGGCCATCTACCTGAGTTGGTTCATCAGCCACTGCTGCAGCTGGCTCATCGGTGAGGTTTGCGTCTGCTCGCTTCAGTTGCTTATTCATTGAACGAATTAAGAAATACAACGCAACGCCAAGCGCAAGCACAAAAAGCAGAGCAATAGGACCTGCTTTATCGATGACGGTCTTCAGTTGATCATCTTGAGCGTATAGAAACATCAGTTCCTCAATCCTGCGAATAGGTCAGTTTCTGGAAGCTCAGAAGGAACAAGGGATTTTGCCAATTCAAACTCTTCAGTTGGCCAAACTTGCTTCTGCATTTCCAGCGGCACTTTAAAGAAGAATCCATCAGGATCAATCTGAGTGCGATGCGCAATGAGCGCTGCATCGCGAATATGCAGGAAGTCGGCGCATTCAATGCTGGTCGTCACTCGACTGGAAACATCGGGACGCTTTTCCATCCGCTCAATCCACTCAAGGTAAGGCGATTCAAGGCCAGCAGCCAACATCGCTTCATGCAATGCATACACACGCGCACGAATGAATTGCATGTTGTAATAAATCTTCGACACTTCCCAAGGTGCACTTCCACACGCGTAATCAGGATCTGCTGCTGCACTGACGGCTGCGATCGTAATTTCGTGTGTGCGAATGTGATCAGGATGTGGATAGCCGCCTTCTTCGTCATAGGTGGTGATCACTTGCGGACGAAATTCGCGAATAAGTTTCACCAAAGGGGCTGTTGCAACTTCGAGCGGGACATCAGCAAAGCATCCTTCAGGCAAGGGCTGTGGGAATTCGGGATCTGGAAAACCTGAATCCTCAAATCCCAACCACTCATGCCGCACGCCCAAGATCTGCGCCGCATTCGCCATCTCACGACGGCGAACTTGCGCGATTCCCCACTGAGCTACATCTTCATCAGCAGCACTGTGTAGGACATCACCGCGTTCTCCACCAGTGCAGGTGACCACCATGACTTCGATGCCCTCTGCCACATATTTAGCAGTCGTCGCTGCACCCTTACTCGCCTCATCATCTGGATGTGCATGGACGGCCATTAGGCGCAGGGAAGAACTCACCGTCCTATTGTCCCAACTGGCCTACCCAGAGCAACGTGCGGCCACCACCGGGCACAATGGAGTCACCATGCCATCGCCATTTCAGCCAGGTCACCTCTCCCCAGAGATGGTGGAGCGTTATGGCCTGAACCATAAATCTGTTATTTCTCGGGTCGTTACTTACACCTTGGCCGTGTTATTCGCCGTAGTACTTGGCTACGTGGCCTTCCAGATCACTCGGCCAGGGGCTGAGGTTTCATTGATTTCTTGGAAGGTTGTGGCCCCAGACCGCACCGACATCACCTTCCAGGTGAAAACGGGAAATGACGATCCGATGACCTGCATCCTGCGGGCACAGGATGAATCCCGGGCTGATGTTGGCTATGCAACCGTCCAAGTCAAGCCAATCAATGGGGAAATTGCCACGACCTACTCGCTTCGCACCGCCATCCCCTCCTATACCGCCGAGGTGCTGGGCTGCGGCGATGCGAAGGTCCCCGGGCCGCAATTCCCTTACGGAGTAGCACCACCAAGTCAGCCCTGGACTCCCTAGCCACTTCGCAGATCACCGCGTGGCCACTACCCTTGGCCATCATGAGCGCCATCCCGACCACCTGGTTAACCCAAGCTGCCTTTGACCGCCTTCAGGAGGAATACGACCACCTGACCGGGCCAAAGCGCACGGAAATCACCAAGCGCATCGAGTTGGCCCGCGAAGAGGGCGACCTCAAGGAAAACGGCGGCTATCACGCTGCCCGCGAAGAGCAGGGTAAAAACGAAGCGCGTGTTCGCCAGCTCAAGCAACTCCTCGAGAATTCCAAAATCGGTGCCCCAGAGTCTGAAGAGGATGAAGTAGCTCCAGGCAAGGTCGTCACGATTCTCTTCACAGCCTTTGGTGACGAAGAAACGTTCCTTCTTGGCTCACGTGAAGAAGCTGCGTTGGCCTCAGTTGAGGTGTACTCACCGACCTCTCCACTTGGAGCAGCCGTACTTGGAAAGCGCGTCGGAGAAACCGCGACTTACGAATTAGCCAACGGCAAAGAAATGTCTGTGGAAATTCGCAAGGTTGAAACATACGCGCACTAAGCGTTGAGTTCACCCTTACCTGAAATACCTGATTGTTGACCTAGCCTCGCGCTATTGGCGGCCGTTCGACCTGCCCGTGAAGCACTCCCGCGATCACTACGCATCTGGCCTGAATAGCCCTGCCAAGCTCCTCGAGCTTTACTTTCGCCCCGGTGAAAGTCTGACACTTCCTTTGACTTGGCTCGTAACACCAACGCGCCTTGACTGGAAGTAGCCTGCACCTTTTGCACCACCGTTACTCGAGCTTCCTGCAACCGCTCTGAGATGCGTTCGATGTACGCCTTGTAGAAGGCAACGCGCACGGTGTGCGCCGTGTGTGGTTTCACTTTGCGAACAGCACGACCGCGCTCGCGAGTGACAGCAACATAAGTCTCACCGCGCCAAGAATTGTTCTTTACCCAACGTTGCCCAGCGGTCACCATTTGCACCGCAAGTGAAGTGAACAACGTTTCAATGACGTCTAAATCCCCAGGCATGCCGTAAGCAATGACGAAAGTGGAATTCGACGCGATGTCGACTTGCGCATCATTGGCATGCGCCGCGGCAACAAAGAGTGCGATTAAATGTTGGTTTGCGCGCTTACCCTTTTCCCCGATGCTGACGGTGCGCATTTCAGGAGCAGTGCGCTCTTCCTTTTTCCTAATGTGCGCCTGAGCTAGCGCGAGATCAATACTCGCTGCTGTTGCAAGCGCTTGAGCTTTCATCAAGTAGGCATCGGCTTCATGTTCGTTATCCGTGCGTTCAGCTTTTGCTAGCAGCGCACTAATGCGCTCAAGAGGCATGAGTGACCTCAAGACCCGCTCCGTCATAAGCAGCTCTCAGCAGCAGTGCTGCTTCAACACCCAAGGCGCACTCAGCAACAGCAACGAGCGCATGCCGAAAGGCAGGTCCATGCGCGGGAGCATCTGGGTTCCAAGAACAGTGATGCGCAAACTCATGTGCGAGAACTGATTCCCGGCAAGCCCACGACTGATCAAGTGGTATCGCGATGACGCCATCAGGTTCATAGTGCGCCTTGCGTTCACCCTGACGGCCCCTCACCACGAGCGGCGCAAGGTTGGGAAATTGCAGTTGCAAGGGCTTGGCCTGCATCCAAAAATCAACTGTTCGCTGCATGGCTGAAAGATCACCGAAGACTCTCTGCTGAGGCAGGGTGAAGGTGGAGCCAAAGAAATTCACAATCCCGCCACGATCCAAAGCCTTGGACCAGAGATCTTCAGCGGAATACACCAATGAGCGGTCGAGATCTTTGATATTGGAACCTCCACGAGCAGCCACTCAACGAGGATAGGGTCAGGACTCATGACTTCCTGGCGCCCGCACCATGTGGTGCAACGATCGCCGTGGCTTCGCGATCTCCCTACTGAAGTTGCCGTGCTCTCTGCCATCGCTTTTTGCGTATCCATTGGCTTTGGCATTCTGGCGCCGTCGATCCCGGTCTTCGCCCGCTCCTTTGGTGTCACTGCTCTAGAAGCCAGTGCCGTGATCTCAGGTATGGCATTGACGCGACTCATCATGTCGCCGTTTTCTGGCATTTTGGGTAACCGTTTTGGCGAGCGCGTCATTTTGACCACTGGCTTGTTCCTCGTAGCACTCACCAGCCTGGCAGCGGGCATGAGCCAGAACTATTGGCAGTTGCTGTTTTGGCGAGGCATCACAGGTGTTGGCTCATCGATGTTCACAGTCTCAGCACTTGCGCTGCTCTTACGCGTTTCCAAGCCCGATCAACGTGGTCGAGCTGCGAGTGCCTTCCAAGGTGGCTTTCTGTTGGGTGGCGTCGCTGGTCCTGCCTTTGGTGGTCTCATCGTTGCGTGGTCAATTCGCGCACCGTTCTTCGTGTATGCGGCCAGCTTGTTAGTCGCAGCAATCGTGAGTTGGGTTTTCCTTGCCAAAGCTAAACTCGAAGAACTTGAAACAGTGGTATCCAATGGCCAAGAAGAGAAGACTGAATCATTGCGCGAGGCCTTGGGCGATGGCGCTTATCGTGCAGCGCTAATGGTCAACCTTGTTACCGGCTTCGTCTCATTTGGATTGCGGATCTCTATCGTTCCGCTGTTCATCACAGAAGCCCTTGATCGCGGGGCATCCCTTGCCGGATTTGGTTTCCTCATTGCCGCAATCGTGCAAGCGTTCCTTCTCATGCCCGCTGGTCGCATGGCCGACACCGTTGGCCGACGCAAAGCCATGCGTATTGGTACTGCAATGCTCACGCTTGGAATGCTGGTGCTTACCGCATCTGACATTCTCACGAATGGGTTCGGCACTGCATCGCTTATTGGCCCTGCGCTCTTCTTCGCCTCAATGGCCATTCAGGGTGTCTCTGCTGCATTCCTTGGCTCAGCACCGGCTGCCGTGGTTGGTGACATCGTCGGCGGTAAGCGCGGTGGCATCGTCGTGGCAACCTTCCAGATGACTTCAGACCTCGGAATGATCCTGGGCCCATTGGCTGCCGGGCTACTCGTGGACATGCTCGATTACGACTGGGCCTTTGGCGTTGGCACTGTGCTCTCGTTGCTCGCACTCATGGTGGTGTGGGCGATGCCAGAAACCTTGGGTCGCGTTCGCAAGAGCGCACCAGCTATTGCTTAATTTCACGTACGCTTAGGCAATGACCACAACATCAAGTTCAGAAACCCTTTACGTAGCAATGGGTTGTTTCTGGGGAGCCGAAGAAATCTATTGGCTTACTCCCGGCGTTGAGAGCACCAATGTGGGCTATATGGGGGGTATTTACCCCAATCCCAGCTACGAGGAAGTCTGTACAGGCCGTACCGGGCATACCGAAACTGTGCGGGTTGTGTACAACCCAACTGAAATTTCGACTCTTGAAATTTTGCGTATTTTCTGGGAACGCCACGATCCAACCCAAGGCATGAGGCAGGGCAATGACGTTGGTACGCAATATCGCAGCGCCATCTTCACCACGAATGCTGAACAACTTGATTTAGCCAAGCGCACACGTGCACTGTACAACGATGTGCTCATCGCCAAGGGTTACGAAGAAATTACTACCGAGATATTCCCCGCTGACGACTTCACCTACTACCCAGCCGAAGCTCATCATCAGCGGTACTTGGAAGTACATCCCAATGGTTACCGTTGCCATGCGCTCACTGGTGTGCCTTTGCCCGAACTCGTGTAGCGATGCTTCCCCAAACGCCAACACAGGAATTCGACGCTGAACTCAACCGTGTTGTCACTCGCCTGCGTTCATTACCAATTGACAAGCTTGGCGATGTGCAAGGAACAGCCCTCGCTCTCACCGAAGCCCTCTTGGCATGTTCGGCAACACTTGGCGACGCTGCTCCCGTAGCTCTTCCTGCGATTGAGCCGCGCACTTACGCCGATGTGATTGCAGTGCTGGCCCAGGATGTGCGTAACGCAGCGATCGACGAAACTCATTTGGTGCCAGCAACTTCTGCGCTCACCGATGCGCGGCGAGCTCTGCCCTAGCGATTAGTCGCGACCGGCAAAAATCGCAAGGAAGCGCAAAATCTCCAAGTACAACCAGATCAAGGTCACAAGAAGACCAAAGGCCATGCGCCAGGATTCGCGCTCTGGCGCACCCATCGCAATGCCTTGCTTGATTGCTTCAAAGTCGAGCATCAGTGTGAGTGCTGCGAGCGCTACACCGACCAAGCACAGAATGAGTCCCAGCGTGCCCACACCGTAAAAACCCCAGCCATCGCCCAGGCCAAAGATTGCACCGAAGAGTGAAACCAAGCCAATAAGTGCGTAACTAATGAGCGCAATCATCATCACGCGCATGAACTTGCCGGTGACTTTCACGATGCCAGTGCCATAAAGGAAGAGCATCACTGCGAATGCCGTAAAGGTGCCAAGTACAGCCTGTTGAATCAATCCGTAGTACTCAATTGATTCGGCATAGTCGTTGTAGGCAAAACTGATTGCGCCAAGGAGGTAGCCCTCGAACACTGCGTACAACATCACAAGCAGCGGCGAAACCTTCTTCTTGAGTGCATTGGCAAAACCAAGGCCAAGACCTGCAAAGAGCGAAACAAACAACATCCATGGATTGGCTTCATAGGTGTTCCAGCCGACAATGGCGAACACCACAACTATGGCGAAAATGAAGGTGGTCTTGATGATCACATCAGCGATCGTGATGCGGGCGCCGCCTCCTGCAGTGACGTGGTCGAACTGCTGATCTGGAGTAACCGTGCCGCCCGATGCATGCGTCAGCGCATTCTGACCCTCTTGGTACGCAAACCCTGGTTGACCTTCAGTGGCAGGCTTCTCATAACGAGAAAGCACAGGGTTGTTGGAAGAATTGAAACGCGAGTTATCAGCCATGGAGAAACGGTAAGCGAAGTGTGCGGATTCTCGCAAACTTGAATCCACATGCGTGTCGATGACTCTGGATCACCATTCAACTACTTGCATGTTTTCCCACAACAATCCGGTTGATTTCTCTTGCGCAGTGATCCCTGCGGGGTCGATCGTGCGAGTCGCTAACCAGATTGCGGTTGCAGCACCCTCTTCCACAGATCGAGGAGCACTAGGCCCGCCCATATCCGTGCGCGTATGGCCCGGGCAGACCGCATCAACGAAAAACCCTCGGCTGCCTAATCCAGTTTCATGCGCCAAGTTTCGAACCAGCGCATTAACACCAGCCTTACTAATGCGATACGGCGCCAAGCCCCCAGCATTCCCTGGCCCAGACATACGGCCAAGACATGCAGAAAAAATGACCACCCGACCGTCACGTGCTTTCGCCATTGGAGCTGCCAAGGTGTTTACGGCGCAAAAAACGGAGTCAAGATTGATGGCCATTACTCGACGCCACTCTGTGTTATCCGTTCTCAAAGTCTTTGCGTCTCTTGCAGTCATGACACCGTGGGCAAGGATAAGCATTTGTGGAACGCCAAAACTTTGTAAAATTTCATCAAAGCAATGTTTTGCAGCTTCAATATCTTCAAGATCCACTGATCGAAAATCACAATTCAACGCAGCTGCGGCCGTGACCAAACGATCGTGATCTTGAGCAACTAACACGACGTTGTGTCCCAACCTTCGTAGCGCTCTTGCGCATTCAAAGCCAAGTCCTCGAGATCCACCTGTAACTACTGCGAGCGCCACACAACTAAGTGTGCCACTTAGGGCAAAGTTGTCACGATGGGCTCAGATACAGTAAAAATCCGCGTCCTCAGTGCCCCCAATGGGATTTGAACCCATACTGTGCCGGGTTTAAGCCGGGTGTCTCTGCCGGTTGGACTACAGGGGCGAAGCGGCCTAAGCCTACGGGGCGGCCGTCACCTCAATGACAAAGGCATTCTCTGGGTAGATGCGTTGAGGGCGAAGTCCTAGCTCTGCCAACACTTTTCCAGTCACTTCAACGCCATCAACCCATGCTGGTGCCGGATTTTCTAAGACTCCAGCAGAGCCCCCAAACTCGACTCTGCGCACTTGATAGGTGCGCTTCGGATCAAGCCCTGGAAGCAAGAAATTGGACGGCTTCACCGCTCCAGCAGGGGTGAGTTGGGCGTAGGAATAGATGGCCCGACTTTGATCTTGGGCAACAACTCCATGCACATACGCACTTGCATCAATGCCGTCGGCTCGAACTACTTTCCCACTGTGGAGAAGATCTCGGTTTGCCTTGTAATAATCAGCCCATGCGCGCAACGCAATGCGTTCTTCTGCAGTTGTTTCGGTGATGTCCCATTCCAAACCAGCGTGACCAAACAGCGCCGTGGTTGCACGGAAACCGAGTGAATGTGTGCGACCTGTTGAATGCGCCTTCGGCGGCCCAATATGTGTGCCCAACATTTCTGGTGGAATCCCGATGCCCGTCCAGCGTTGAATGTGTTGACGCTCCAAGGCTTCATTGCAATCACTGGTCCAGAACCGATCACAGGCCATGGCTGCACCAAAATCAATACGTCCACCACCTGAAGCGCAGCTTTCAATTTCAAGACCTGGGTGAGTTGCCTTTAAAGCACGCACAAGTTCGTAAAAAGCCCAGGTCTGCGCGCGAACAGCTGGTGCACCGTCATAACCCGGTTCAACGAGTACTCGATTGTGATCCCACTTGATATATGAAATGTCGTATTCATTCAAGATTGCATTCATCTGATCGAACACATATTGGAAAGCTTGTGGGTTTGCAAGATTGAGCACCTGCTGGTGACGCTGCTCAGGTGGGGTGCGCTCCCCTACGTGCAAAATCCAGTCTGGGTGCTCGCGGAAGAGGTCGGAATCCGCGTTCACCATTTCAGGTTCAAACCACAAACCGAATTCCATGCCGCGGGCCTTCACCCCAGCAATGAGTTCACCTAGACCCTGCGGCCACACAACTGGATCAACCCACCAGTCTCCTAGGCCTGCGTAATCATCGCGACGCAAATGGAACCAACCGTCATCAAGAACAAAACGTTCCACACCAATTTCTTGAGCAACATCCATGAGTTCATTCAGGCGCTCAATGCGATGGTCGAACCACACGGCTTCCCAAACATTCAGTGTTAATGGTCGTGGGCGGATATTGGTTGGATGCTCTGGGCGCGAACGGAACCATGAGTTATAAGCATCAGTAATGCCATCAAAACCAGCATCGCTGTATGCCGCTCCAATACTTGGTGCGTGGAAGGTTTCGCCCGCTGCTAATTCCACTTCACCTGGTAGCAGTAAGCCACCGGCACCAATCGAGGTTCGACCCATGGATGTACGTTCAACGCTGTATCGACCATTACCGCTCCAGAGCAGTCCAACAGACCACGCTTCACCTTGCTGGAAGCTCGTGCCTTCAGTCATCGCTAACTGCACGATGGTGTGCTCATGACCGCTACGGCCTTCGCGAACTGCTCGAGTCCATGTTCCAACATTGATTGGCGTGCGCTGTGGCTGTCGTTCTTTAATCCAGCGGCCCGTGAAGTCGAGAATCTCACTTACTCGATCAGGAAGCGGCAACCATGTCATCAATCCATCGAGGGTGTACGGCGCGGATCCAGTATTCGTGATGCTTTGTCCGACATACAACACACCTGACGCATCAAGAGTGAGGGTCACGTGGGCTTGTAACCCAGTTTGCTCGTCATTGGCTTCAATGCTGAGGGTTTGATCCTCGTGCGCCACTTTGGTCAGCGTGAATTTTGGAGACCAGTCTTTCCTTCCCCGATGGCCCGCCAATGCAGGCTCACCATGGAAACCATCGGCACCTTCACGCCAAAAACTTGGGTGCACGGGCTGATCAACGACACCCCATGATTGGCCATCGTCAGCAATCGCGAGGAAATCCTGTTCATTACTGATTTCGCCAAGTGCCGAACCCCAATACAGCAGCGAAAGAGTGTTTCGATTCGTACTGAGAACTACAGAAACAGTCGATGACTGAAGGTGAACCAACCTGCTCATAAGAAAGTAATCGCGCGTGCGATTTATCCCTTTACAGAACCGGCAGTTAAGCCGCGAATGAAGTAACGCTGCAGTGCAAGGAACACCACGATTGGCAGGATCGCGGTGATGATGCCTGCTGCAGTGACCAAGTTCCA
>CANFTO010000036.1 GCA_947449945.1 Actinomycetota bacterium
CACTCGCAGTTGGCGTTGGAGTAGCACTGGCTGCCATTGCGCTTGGTGCGATGAGAGCGCAGGCGCCCACAACAGCGATGGTGCCAGCAAGAATTGAGGTGGTCTTACGCATGATTCATCCTTTGGTTGCGGAAACGTGAAACTTAGACGTGGCACGCTCACGAGAGGTTCCCGTGATTCAACATTCAAAGGTTACTGTGGGGTCATGATTGAAGTCCGTAACCTGACCAAGCAATACGGGAGTGTCACTGCGGTTGATGACATTTCATTCACCGTTCACCCCGGGGTAGTCACCGGGTTCCTGGGGCCAAATGGCGCAGGCAAGTCGACCACCATGCGGATGATTTTAGGGCTCGATCGGCCCACTGGGGGATCCGTGCTGGTCAATGGCTCTCGTTACCGCAAGTCACCAGCGCCGGTTCATGAGATTGGGGCCCTGCTTGAAGCCAAGGGTTTTGATAAGGCCCGTTCGGCTCGCAATCATCTGATCGCGCTTGCTGCATCGGCAGGTATCAGTGTTGCCCGGGTCGATGAGGTTTTGGCACTGGTGGGGCTTGCTGAGGTTGCTCGTCAGAAGGCTGGCGGATTTTCTTTGGGTATGGGTCAGCGACTGGGCATTGCCGTCGCTCTTTTGGGAGACCCGGGCATTGTCATGCTGGATGAACCGGTGAATGGCTTGGATCCTGATGGCGTGCTGTGGATTCGTACGCTGTTGCGAGCACTCGCGGATGAAGGTCGTACGGTGTTTTTGAGTTCACATTTGATGACAGAAATGGAATTGATTGCAGATCAGTTGATCATCATCGGCCGAGGGAAAATTCTGGCTGACACTTCAATGAAGGAATTTATTGATTCTTGGTCTTCCAATCGCGTCAGAGTGATCGCTTCGGATATTTCAGCATTGCAAGGAGTATTAGCCGGTTCTGCCGAATCCTTAGAGGCCGATACTCATGGTGCCTTGATAGTTACCGGCTTAAGTGCAGCAGATATTGGCAAGGCTGCTTTTGATGCCGGCATCGCGATTTTGGAACTTACTCCCTTAAACGTTTCATTAGAAGAAGCGTTTATGGACTTAACCAGAGCTTCGGTGCAATTTCATACCGGAGAGGTCGCAGCATGAGCACCTCATCGCGCCAGATCCCGGCAAAAGTTGGAGTTCGTTTTCCGCGCATTTTGCGTTCTGAGTTCATCAAACTGCGCACCTTGCGCTCTACTTGGATCTTGCTGGGTTCGATGCTGGTGTTATTCATTGCCTTTGGCGCGATTGCTGCGTTGGCATCAACGGGTCAGATTAAAGATGGTCGAGGAGGTCCACCGCAATCGTTGGGGCTTGATCCGGTAACCACCGTCCTTGCTGGTGCTGGGTTTGCGCTGTTAATCATGGCGGTGTTTGGAGTGCTCTCTGGGGCACGTGAATATGGCAGCGGCATGATTCGCACGACGTTGGCTTTTGTGCCAAAACGGTTGCCCGTGCTGTGGGCAAAGGTCGTGGTGCTTGTCGCTTTCGTGCTTCCAGTGGCAATTCTTGCTGGCCTAGGCGCCTTCTACCTTGGAATGGCGGTACTTTCTGCTGCTGGGCACGACACCGTTTCGCTGGGGGACACTGCTGCTCAACGAGTGTTAGTCGGCACAGCCGGCTACATCACCGGCATGGCAATTATTGGTCTGGCTCTTGGCATGGCCATGCGTTCAATGCCCGGAGCAATTGCCACAGTGATCGGCGGTGTACTCATTCTTCCTGCATTGCTGACTGCTTTGTTGCCTGAAAGCTGGCGGTCAGTGTTGAAATACTTGCCATCTAATGCAGCCGCACCATTCACTGAAGTCAATGTTCGGGTTGATTTGTTAGCTCTCGTGCCTGGAGTGCTGGTGTTTATCGCATGGGTGGTTCTCAGCCTTGCTGTAGCAGCCTGGTTATTCGCCCGCCGAGATGCCTAATTCCTTGTAATGTGAACACTTCGCAATCGTGAAGTTGAAGGAGTTGTCATGCGCTACCGCACACTTGGATCTACTGGCGTTGAAGTAAGTTCTCAGTGTCTTGGAACAATGATGTACGGGGCGATGGGCAATACCGATCATGACGATTGCATTTCCCAAATCCATCACGCTCTTGATTCTGGAATTAACTTTGTCGACACCGCAGATGCGTATTCCCAGGGTGAAAGCGAAATTATTCTTGGCAAGGCGTTACAAGGACGTCGCGACGATGTGGTGGTGGCTACCAAGGTCTTCAATCCGATTGGCCAAGGACTCAATCGTCGGGGGACCTCGCGCCGATGGGTCATTCAAGCGTGTGAAGATTCGCTGCGCCGCTTGAATACCGATTACATCGACCTTTACCAGGTTCATCGCTTGGACTGGACTGTTGATATTGAAGAAATTATGGACGCGATGTCCTGGTTGGTGCAGCAAGGCAAAGTGCGGTACCTCGGTTCTTCCACGTATCCAGCAGAGTGGATCGTTGAAGCGCAGTGGGCGGCGCGTCGGCGCAATTCGCAGCGATTCATTTGTGAACAGCCCCAGTACTCAATCTTTGCTCGGGGCATTGAAACCGATGTTTTGCCAACGGCCTCGCGCCACAACATGGGAGTGATCCCTTGGAGCCCATTGGCAGGCGGTTGGCTCACCGGAAAGTACCGCCGCGAGATTGGTCTCCCAAAGGATTCACGGTTTGGCAGTGGCAGCAACTTCGCGAGAATGTCCAAGTTGGATGAGCAACCCGAGGTTTTGGATGCTAGGTACGACCTCGTGGAGCGTCTTGACGAAGTGGCCAAACAAGCAGGACTTACGTTGACCCAGATGGCTTATGGCTTTGTCGATGCGCATCCAGCAATTACGGCAACGATTATTGGACCACGCACGCGTGCACAGCTAGATGATGCGATTGCGGCTTCAGACGTGACGTTGGACGCCGCAACCCTGGATGCAATCGATGCAATCTGTCCAGTGGGCTTTATGGCACCAGGGATGAGCCACAGTGCACCAAACCCAGCCTTCAAGCGAGGAAATCGTCGTCGTTCCTAAGTGCGGTGCATGGGCCTTGGCGCCCAAATGGCCTAGCATCAACACGTGAAGCTGAAGAGAATCACTGAGTCGATCAAGCTTGGTTTGGGCATGCGTAAAGGCTCAACGAGTGAAGTAGGCGATGTTGAATCGCGTCGAAGTGCCTACCGAGAATTCGATCAGAAATTAGCTGAGCTTGATGATGTGCATGCCGAGCTCACGACGACAGACATTGTGGTCACGGGGCGCCATGGACAGAGAATTCCTGCTCGGGTATATCGCAAGAAAGGCGCAACGAACCGGGGCTTAATGGTGTTCGTCCATGGCGGCGGCATGATCATGGGCTCCATTGATTCCAATCACCGCACGGTCTCTCGTTACGTTGAACGCACAGGGATCACGGCGCTTTCCGTTGGCTACCGACTGGCACCAGAGCATCCATATCCAGCGCAACAAGATGATGTGATTGAAGCCATTGCTTGGGCCCATTCACATGCCGGTGAGCTCAACATCGATCGGGCACACATCGGCTTGGTTGGTGAAAGTGCAGGTGGCGGAATCGCTGCCGGAGTCTGTTTGCGATTGCGGGATGCAGGTGAGTACCCAATTGCCTGCCAGTTATTGGTATACCCGATGCTTGATGATCGCACCAACAGTGCAGGAACGATGGCTTCGAAGTTTTTAACGTGGACCGTCGCTGATAATCAAACAGGCTGGAATGCACTGCTTGAAGGCAAAGCAGGCACAGATGACGTCCCTGAATACGCTGCTCCCGCTCGTGCAACAAATCTTCAAGGGTTACCGCCAACCTATGTTGAAGTAGGCACTCTTGATTTGTTCCGTGATGAAGACGAAAAATTTGCCAACGACCTTGAAGCAGCCGGCGTTGAAGTTGAATTCCACCTGCGTCACGGTGCACCACACGGGTTTGAAGTGTTCAGCCCAGAGCTATTGCCGAGGGTATTTCGTCAAAGGGCAGAGTTCCTCGCGAAATACTTAGGTGACTAGTGCCGCCAACGCACTAAGTGCATGATTTGTGTTGCTCGAGTCGCTGCCACATATAGATCCGCGCCTCGTTTTGTCTGAAGTGACATTGCCTCTGGATCGATCACGAACACCACGTCAAATTCCAATCCTTTGGTGTCTCGCGCAGTCAATATGGCAATTGGTGCATCCAATGCGGTGTCGCCTATGCCAAATTCACCGCTTGCTGCCAGCAAGACCTGGGCAAGTGCATCAATTTGATCATCGGGAACGATTACGGCGGTACGCCCAGCGAGATCTGCAACCGTGCTGGTGACGAGTTGAGCGAGTTGATCTGGGCTCATGAGATGTTCAATCACTGGAGCACCGTCGCGCACGGGATGGAGTTCGGGTGCATCGCCACCTGCTGCAGTGAGCAGGGCGGTGGCAACATCAGCAATTTGCTGCGTGATGCGATAGGTAACGGTCAGCACATGTAAGTCGAGTTTGCCTTTGACGTCTCCCAGTGCCTCTTCCCAATTGCGAGCGCCAGCAGGATGGCTGGTTTGTTGTACGTCGCCCACGATCGTCATGGATTTACGTGTTGCTCGACGTGAAAGTACGCGCCAAGCCATGCGGGAAAGCTCTTGAGCTTCATCCACCACGATGTGGCCGTAGACCCACGTACGATCGGCGGCGGCTAATTCGGCCACTGAGCGTCGCTCGCTGGAACTATTCATGCGACCCACGAGGCCTGCCGCGTCGATCCAGCCGCCCATCTCAGTGTTGGCGAGCGCTTGCGATGCATGTTGAAGTTCATGCCTACGTTCTGCCGATTCACGTGCATTTGCTCGTGCCGTTTCTGGATCCCAAGGCCCCAAGAGTTCGGCAGCTTCATCGATTAATGGAATGTCATCGATGGTCCAAGGGTCTGAGGCATCGCGCAAAATTCGAAGCTGTTCTGTAGATCGCAAAATGCCATCTGCTGCGTCGGCAAGCATCCATGGATCACTGAGGAGGCGACGAATGAAATCCTCTGGCTTTACGGGCAACCACATTGAGTTGAGTTCACGCCGGATGTTCTTGTCTTCAACAAGTTCGCTGACGTAGTCCTTACGCAGATCGGCATCGCCAGAGTCCTCACCGCGTTGCTTTGCTCGGTAACCTGCTAGGTAATCAAGGGCACGCAGCAGGAATGGATCGCGTCCGCCATGAAAGCTCTGATGACGTCCAACAGATCGTTCCGCATCTTGAAGCTGTCGAGCAGTGATTTTGACTTGTGATCGATCTTCGAGGGTGATCACGACGTCATCCTTGGGAATTCTTCTGCGTTGTTTTACTGCGTTGGCAATCACCTGGGCCATGCGCGGGTCACCCTTGACGGCTGAAACTTCGTCAGCATCATGGATGCGCGCATCAATACCCGGATAGAGCTGACCGGGGGTCAGTAATACGACATCAGTTTCACCAAGGCTGGGCAACACTTGATCGATGTAATGCAAGAACGTGGGTGAAGGGCCCACAACTAATACGCCGTCGCGTGCAAGTTTGTCTCGAAAGGTATAGAGCAACCAGGCTGCACGATGCAGGGCCACCACAGTTTTGCCAGTTCCTGGCCCACCTTGCACAACTGTGAGTTGATTCAACGGGCTACGAATAATTGAATCTTGGTCAGCGGCGATAGTTGCGATGATGTCGCCCATACGTCCGTCGCGAGGAGCATCCAAGGCTGCAGCTGCCGCACGTGATTCCGTCAAGGTTGGATCGTTGAGTATTTCGTCTTCAACATGGGTCACAGTGCGATCGCGCAACACAATGCGGCGACGTAGTTGGATGCCTTGTGGATTTGCGAAGGTGGCCTGGTAAAAAGGTGCAGCATTAGGTGCGCGCCAGTCAATAAGAGCTGGATCTCCGGCCGCGTCACGCAAACCAATACGGCCGATGTGGTGGCTGCCGAGTTCTCCGTCAATGCGCCCAAAACATAGCCGGGTGTCCGACGCGCGTGCCTGACGAATCTGAGCCGTGAGGTTATCCATCATGGCCTCACGTTCGAGTTCATCTTGGCCGGTACCGGTGCTCAGTTGGTGCGAGGTGGTATCAATGCGTTCCTCGAGGTGCTCGACATACGATGTCAAGAGCGCATAGCAATGATCGACATAGGCTTGCTCGTCTTGAAGTGACCGGTCCATTGCACCCCCTTGTGGCAGCCCCACTTGCCGGTGATCCCGGATGAGGGGCCAACAGTCTGCCATGAGCATGGTTTGCCAGAGTCGGCAGTTCGGAAAATTCCTCGTTAGAGTGGTTCCAATGAACGATCGCAAGCAGTTATTTGCCCTCTACGAGGCCGGGATCGTGGCAGCCCTGGATCCTGAAGTTCTGGATCCTGATGCAGCATGGAGTGATCCAGCACTGTTTTGTGTGCTCAGACATGAACCCTGCGCGGTCATCACTGCGTGCAATCCCGGGTTCATTGAGTACTCAAGCGAAGTCAATGAGCAACGCAATGAACAATTGCGTACCCGCTTGGTGTTGTCGGGGTACGCAATCTGGCAGGCGCTCAATACTGCACCCGATGGCTCTTTCGCTGAACCGGGGTTCTTGGTCTGGGGGATTACCCAAGAACGTGCATGTGAGCTTGCCGCGGCTTTCGCTCAGTTCGCGATCTATTGGTACGACGACACTGGGGATCGGTCAGTGATTGGCTGCGATTACGCAGTTGAGTGATCGAACGGTTCGGTCGGCTTATAAGGATGCTCGGAGTCTCGACCAGTGACATATTTGGCTACGCCGTAAATCGCACCTGCGACAGGGACTGCGATGAGCGCACCAACAATTCCCAAAGCGATCGAACCTGCAGCAATCACAATCACGATCGCTAGAGGATGCAGGTTCACTGCCTTGCCCATGACTAATGGCTGCATGACATCGCCATCAAAACTGCCAACAATGATCGTGAGCACGATGACCAGAAGTGCGGTCACCGGACCGTTTTCAGCTAGCGCCACGATGGCAGCAAAGAATGTAGCGATTGGTGCACCAATCACTGGGATAAATGCTCCAAGGAATACCACCGCGGCAAGTGCAGGCGCTAACGGAACCTGCAGGATAAGTAAACCGATGAATACGAGGGTGGCGTCCAAGAAAGCGATGATCACGATGCCGCGGGTGTAGCCAGCGATTGAGTCCCAAGCAATGTGTCCCGATACGTCGATATGAGTACGCAGATTCTTTGGGATCCAATTCATCAACCAGTCCCAAATTGTCTGTGGCGCCATCAGGAAGAAAATCACACCGAAGATAAAGACTGAGCCGGCGATGATCAGGGTGCCAATTGAGCCCAGGGCTCCGAAGGCATCGCCTGCGAAACCCTTCAGAATCGAGGTGCCCCAGTTTTGCAAGTTCGTAATGAGTGAAGAGAACTGATCATTGGAAAGTCCAAGTGGGCCAGTCTTGAGCCAGCCTTCAACATCGCTGAGCCCAGTACCTATTGAATCAACCAACTTTGGACCTTCGGCGATGCTGGACTTAATCACCGTTCCCAAAATCACAACGATCAAGGCCATGATGGTGATGAGCGCTAACACCAGCGCAATGACCTTCGGCATGATCTTGTGATAAAGATTCATCACTGGTTGAGTCCACGCGGTGACGAGTAGCGCGAAGAAGAGCGCGAACATCACTGGGAAGATTGAATTGAAGATGTACAGCACGAGCACGAGGCCGGCAACGACGACCAAGATTCGCCAAGTGAACCCTGCAAGGGTGCGCAACGTGTCCGGAACGTTTTCGTCGTTAGCCATCAGTTCGAACCCTTTCGAAGGTCGTTAGTGGGAACGCTAGACCATGAAGGGGTAAAAACTTTGGTGCTTGGGGGAGAACAAGTCGAGCAAAATGCCGATGTTCAGTTTTAGTCGATACGAACGAGGCCATTTGGCGTATTGAAGACCACGCCAATCACGCCAGGCTCGTCAGCGTCAACCCATTCGACGTACACGCCATCCATGACATCCATGAAGGAACCGTCTATCCAAGGGTTGACTGTTGCTGGATCACCAGAAATTTCAATGCGGGCAACGGTGATGTCCGTTGCTCCCGATGAAGGATGTTGGGCCGGATCGCTAATCCACTGAACAAAGAATGGCAGCTGTGGATCTTCCATGGTGTTCAACAAGCCGATTTGCTTCCACTCCAAACGCACACCGTCAGGGCGGATTCGGTGACCTGGTGTGGCATCCCGGCCGAGGCGTTCCTCTATTGGGGCGATGTCATCAGCTGAGACGACCCAACTCATCCAGCCACCGCCATCTTGGGCGAACTTGCTGACAGCGCGACCGAACGGAGCCTTGTCGGCAGCTGGGTGATCAAGAGCAGACACCACTTCGATGTAGCAGCCATTTGCCAACGGCAAAATGAAGTTTCGAGTACCGAACTGTGGGTGGCGGCCGCCATCGCGGAATGAGGCGCCAAGGTCAGCGCCAATGCGCTGAACGACGTCAGGAAGTTCACTCGAGGTACAGGCATATGAGATGTGGTCCAGCCGCATGAGTGCATCCTGCCTAATGGACTTTTCTGCCCTGACAGGGCCCCCCTTGTCCAGATATGTGGGAGCCTAAGGCCCATGTCTACGCCAGCGCCGGGTGCGCAAATCGATAAGAAGAAGTCACTGATCCTGGGAGCCGTGGGTCTGTTCTTCATCGTCTTGATCTTCTGGAAGGTCATTCCACAGATCGGTAGCTATTCCGATGCGCTCGATGCCCTCAAAGGCATGGGGTGGGTAGCGCTTGCAGTCGTGGTGATCGCGGTATTGGTCTACCTGACCTCCTACGGATTCCCATTCATGGCTGCCACCCCAGGTTTGAAGTTCTGGCCTTCGGAACAGATCAATCAAGCAGCATTCGCGATCAGTAACGGAGTTCCTGGTGGAGGAGCTGTAGGCCTTGCCTTCCAATATGGGATGTTGTCCACCTACAACGTCGCACCGGCAGCGGCCACGTCCACGATCACTGCGGTAGGTATCTGGAGCACCTTTATCTCCCTGGGCTTTCCGATTCTGGGCGTCGTGGCATTAACACTCAGCGGTGAAAATGGCAGCTCCTATGTGTGGGCAGGCGTTATTGGGCTCGTGATCTTGATTGCAGTGATCTTCGGCTTCACCATGCTGATGCGCTCTGAAAGGGCAGCTCGCTGGATTGGCAAGGTTGGTAACTCAGCGATCAAGCCTTTGCGGACGCGAATCAAGAAACTCGCCACGATTGATCTCATCGCACCGCTCGTGTCATTCCGCGAGAGCATGTATGACGTACTTCGCCGCCGTTGGGCATTGCTGTCGGTGGCGCAAATTGCAGTTTCGGTAACCCAGTTTCTCATTCTGTATGTCGCTCTTCGCGGTATTCAAGGATGGGACCAACCAGGCACCTCGATCTGGTTAGTGTTCGCCGCATTTGCGATTAGCCAGATCGGATTGATGATTCCTATTACCCCGGGTGGTCTTGGAACCGTTGATGCCGTGATGATCGGATTGCTGGTGAAATTTGGCGTAGACAACGGCGAGGCAACAGCAGCTGACTTGGTTTGGCGCGCAACTTCCTACGTACCGCAGATTGTCATTGGCATCGTCGCATTAGTGGCTTGGACGAAAAAAGCCGGCCAAAAATTTGCTACCACATCGTCACCAGCCGCATAAGCGGCGTGTCGCTGTTGGGGTGCACATAAGCGCCCCCTAATGTGTGCACTGCTCGGTCGTCGCGGGAGGGGAAGCCTTCGACGGCCGAGTTTTTTCTTCCTCGTTTGGTGTTTGTCCACAGTTCTTGATTTTCTTGGATTCCGTCCACAGGTAGGCATCGACGTCTAGCGATTACTGACATTTCATCGTTCAGTGCAGTGATGACAACGACAACAAAAATTCCCACACCTGTTCTCCAGACTGCTGATCACTTGATCGCATCAATTCCTTTTCTTCTTGGATTTAATCCAGCTCACAGTGTTGTGCTGATCTGGCTACGTCAGGGAAAGGTGTTACTGACGCAACGGGTTGATGTGATTACTCATAGTGATGTACGTGCTGTTGTAGATGAGTCACTCGATGAACTGCACGTTTGGGCGCGCGAAGTGACCAGCGCCTTACGAAATGTCGCTGCAGATGAAGTCGCGATCGCTGTTTTCATGGATTCGCAACATGAGCATGCGGACTGGTGTGACACATTGATTTCAGTCCTATGCCACAGTGTCATTGATCGAGGCGTCTATCCCATTGGTGCGTGGTTGGTTGTAGAGGATCAGTGGCGCGCATTTAATTTTGGTCAGGCAAAATTCCATGAG
Source organism: Actinomycetota bacterium (assembly GCA_947449945.1). Lineage (GTDB taxonomy): Bacteria > Actinomycetota > Actinomycetes > S36-B12 > S36-B12 > UBA11398. Next base: position 10,285 of record CANFTO010000036.1, read on the forward strand.
GCGTGGCAGGTACTAGACCCAGGCATTGAAGCTGATGTCGCGCAAGATTTCGCAAGCATTGGGTGCTCACCGGTATTGCATCGGAGCGACCTTGAATCTGAGATAGGTCCGGATTTCGACAGGCAGGCTTTGGTCCATGAGATTTTGCAGGGTGATGCTCGGTTGGGAGTGGTGGGCGACGACGAAGAACGTCGAAATCACGTGATTGATGAAGTGTGGTTGCACCTTGGTCACGATGATGTGCCCAACGAAGGTATCGCGATGATGGCGCGTGCACTGACCGATGTACGAATTCGCGATTGTGTCTTATGGAAACTGAGTTCTGAACCAGTCGATCAAGCAAGGGCGGCGCGTTTGCGTTTGCTCGTGCGATGGGTTCCCGTCGGAAAACGTGCGCCAATTGCGACGGTCTCGGCAATCTATGCATGGATGTTGGGCGATGGCGCGCGCGCCAACGTCTCTTTGGCACTGGCATTCGAAGATGAGCAGGACTACGAACTAGGTCGCTTGTTAGCACTGGCGTTGACGAATGCTTTGCCACCTTCTCATTGGCGAGAGATGATGAGCAGCCTGCCGTATGAAGCCATTCGTAGAGGTGGCGCGCCCTAAGTCGCTTAATAGGCCCCTCGAATAGCAAATATGGATCTCAGTATGTATATTTTCCGCAGGTCAAGAGTCTCAGCGCTAAGCCCCGGCTTGCTGAGCGGCAACCCTCCACCGCGGTGGGGTGCTCTGGGTGAAGACCAGGCCCTGTTTTCAAGGGCAAGCGCGGGTTTTACACACCCCACCTGCATGGCCGAAATTTCTGTACCCAAAAACTCATAGTTTCTCTAGACGAAAGGCACGACATGAGCGAGAACTGGTCCTTTGACACCCTTCAGATTCACGCGGGGCAATCACCTGACGCAAGCACGAACGCACGTGCTTTGCCGATTTACCAAACCACGTCATATGTCTTCAATGACACCACACATGCATCAAACCTCTTTGCGCTCAAAGAGTTGGGCAACATCTACACCCGTCTGATGAACCCAACGACGGCTGTAGTCGAAGAACGCATCACAGCACTTGAAGGCGGTGTTGGTGGGTTGCTCGTGGCTTCAGGCCAGGCTGCAGAAACCTTCGCGATCTTGAACATTGCAGAAGTCGGCGACCACATTGTTTCCAGCCCATCGCTTTACGGTGGCACGTACAACTTGTTCCATTACACATTGCCAAAGCTCGGCATCACTGTGACCTTCGTTGACAACCCAGATGATCCAGAATCCTGGAAGGCTGCAATTCAGCCGAACACCAAGGCGTTCTACGCAGAGTCAATCGCGAACCCGAAGAACGATGTCCTCGATATTGAGGCCGTTGCCAAGGTTGCACATGACTACGGCGTGCCGCTGATCATCGACAACACAGTTGCGACCCCGTATTTGATTCAGCCGCTGAAGCATGGTGCCGACTACGTGGTGCATTCAGCAACCAAATACCTCGGTGGTCACGGAACTTCAGTAGCTGGAGCGATCATTGATGGTGGAACCTTTGACTACGCCAAGTACCCAGAGCGCTTCCCGAACTACAACCAGCCAGATCCCAGCTACCACGGCTTGGTCTATGCACGTGACCTCGGAGTTGGTGGCATCTTCGGCGTGAACCTTGCGTTCATTCTCAAGGCACGCGTGCAGTTGCTCCGAGACCTCGGCGCTGCAGTCTCGCCATTCAATGCATTCTTGATTTCCCAAGGAATTGAAACGTTGTCACTGCGCGTGCAGCGTCATTGCGACAATGCGCTAGCTGTTGCCAAGTTCCTCGAGAAGCACCCCCAGGTCAAGAGCGTTTCTTACTCAGGCCTGGAAAGCAGTCCTTGGTACAAGCTCGGCAAGAAGTACGCACCAAAGGGCAACGGCGGTGTTCTCGGCTTCGAGATCGAAGGTGGATTGGAATCAGGCGTGAAGTTCGTTGAAGGACTCGTGCTCCACAGTCACGTTGCAAACATTGGCGATGTTCGTAGTTTGGTCATTCACCCTGCTTCAACCACGCATTCGCAGCTCACCCCAGAAGAGCAACTCACTTCTGGTGTGACGCCTGGATTCATTCGTCTTGCCGTCGGCATTGAAGACATCAATGACATCCTGGCTGACCTTGAATTGGGATTTGCTGCAGCAAAGGCCTAAGCATGAATTACGGACCGATCGCCTACGAGGGTCTTCCACCTGCCAGCGCTGCTTGGCGGGAGGGGGATCCCGTAGGCGATCGCCGTTTTATTGACATTGGTGAGTTCACGACAGAGTCAGGCTTCAGTTTTCCTCATGTGACCGTCGCCTATGAAACCTGGGGCGCGCTGAACGCTGATGGTTCAAATGCCGTGTACATCGCACATGCGCTCACCGGGGATTCCCATGTGACTGGCACCGCAGGAGTTGGCCACAAAACTGCAGGTTGGTGGGATGCGCTCGTTGGAGCGGGCAAAGCGATCGACACAGATGAATGGTTTGTCGTATGCGCCAACATTCTTGGAGGTTGTCAAGGCACCACGGGGCCGGCGTCATTAGGCCCAGATGGCAAGCCATGGGGTAGTCGATTCCCAACTGTCACCATCGAAGACATGGTCGAAGTTGAACGCCGATTTACTGACGCCATTGGCATCGAACGTTGGGCATTGATCCTTGGCCCATCCCTTGGCGGTATGCGGGTTCTGGATTGGATGCTGCGCTACCCCGATCGCATTGCTAGTGGCATGGTGCTGGGCACCACAGCGGCTGTAAGCGCCGATGAGATTGGCACCCATGCTGCTCAACTTGCAGCGATATATGCCGACCCTCATTTCTTGAACGGCGATTTTTACGAGCAGCCCGATGGGCAAGGACCGCATCGAGGCATGGGAGTCGCGCGTCAGTTCGCGCATTTGACCTATCGCAGTGAAGCAGAACTTGCTGAGCGTTTCGGTCGCATGTATCAAGAGGATGAAGATCCATACGAGTGGACCCATGGCAAGCGATCTGGGCGCTTCGCGCTGGAGTCCTACCTAGAACATCATGCTGACAAGCTCGCGCGACGTTTCGATGCAAATACATATATTGCGTTAACCAATGCCATGAGTTTATTTGATCTGGGTCGTAACCGCGGGGGAGTAGAAGTTGCCCTTGCGCAGATCACTGCACCACTCACGGTGGTTGGTATTAATTCAGATCGACTGTTTCCTGTGCATCAGCAGCAGCGAATCGTTGATCATGCTCCAGGAGCAGAGCAGCTCTATGTAGTTGAATCCCTAGTTGGCCATGACGGTTTCCTCGTCGAGGACGAACAAGTGGCAACCTTCGTCAAAATTGCGCTTAATCGCATTCGCTAAGAGCGCTGAGTTATCCACAGTTCAGCAATTGCGTCTAGATATTTCACGGCTGCCTTCTTACGTTGATCGCATGCATCGATCAAAAATATTTGCCATACCCCTCTTGGCCTTGGTCGTTGCACTTCCTTATCTGCCTCAAGCATGTGCTGTAGATGTGGGAAGCAATGATGCAACGGATCAATTTGTGGGATCAGGCAGTGAACGCGATCAGCAGTCTGGTGTTTCGCAATCGGTAAGCGGTCATGCCTGCTCACGCTGTCAGTGGATGCTGGGTGACCCATGTTCCTCGCAATTCAACGACATTGGATGTGGCACCGTCACTGATGGATGCCGCCAAGGTCAAGAACAACGACGCCAGTGGTTCTCAAGCGATGATGGTCTGACTTGGCAGGACCGCGGGTTGACCTGTGTCGGTGGAACGGCCCTGGCCGTTGATCCTGCCGGTGAGGAACTTCGTGCTGCATTTGAGCGCTCAGTGCCCAGTGCCCGAATCACTTGGCAGCCACCGGCTGGCCTCCTGCCTCAGGTGCCAGTGCTCTTTGATTCTGGCCAGCCTCAAGAATTCGGAGCCTGGACCATTGGCTTGGGTTCGGCATCTGTGACCCTGGCTCCCAGCGCCACCTGGCACTGGGATTTCGGAGACGGTAGCCAGTTAGAGACCCAAATTTCCGGGAGTCACTATCCCCAAGATGAGGTCAGTCATACCTACCGTCACAGCGGAACCTTTCCCGTCACCCTCACAACCACGTGGTCTGCCACCTACACGGTCAATGGTCAGGGCCCCTATGTCGTTGATGGACACATCACCCAAGAAAGCACCCGGCAGGTCACGGTTGGCCAGGGTCGGGCCGTGCTGACACCGGGGCGGTAGGCGTATGGCACAATCGATCTCACCACGGCCCGTACAAGTCTGCAAAGGCTTGACACGGGCTCTTGTCGTGGACCTCGGTTGAAGAAAGGCGCTGCAGACTCACATGGCGACCGCAACAAAAAAGACCACAGCGAAGAAAGCCGCGCCTGCCGCAAAGAAGGCTGCCGCTCCTGCCAAGAAAGCTGCGCCTGCTGCCAAAAAAGCAGCGCCAGCCAAAGTAGCCGTCAAGGCTGCCGCTAAGCCCGTGGCGAAGAAGGTCGCGGCTCCTGTTGCAAAGAAAGCTGCGCCTGTTGCAAAGAAGGCTGCCGCGCCCGCGAAGAAAGTTGCTGCGCCTGCTGCAAAAAAGGCTGCCGCGAAGCCTGAACCAGTAGCCAAGAAGGTTGCTGCGAAAAAGGAAGCGCCCGCTAAGGCAGCTCCGGCGAAAAAAGGCACCAAAGCAATTGACATTGACGAGGAAGAATTAGCCGAAGTTGTCATTACTGAAGCTGGCTTAGTTGATGTCAACGCCGAAGACGTCGATGCAGAAGATCTCGTGGTTGTTGCTGAACTCGAAGTTGAACTCGAAGCAGAAATCGCCGAAGACATCGCTGAAGTTGCCGATGATGCTGACGGTGAAAAAGAAGCTGACAAGCCAGCTGAAGGTGAAGAAAAAGGCTTTGTTATCTCTGACGTTGATGACACCGATGAGCCAGTCCAGACTGTCACCGTTGCTGGTGCAACGGCTGACCCTGTCAAGGATTACCTCAAGCAAATCGGCAAGGTGCCATTGCTTAACGCCGAGATGGAAGTTGAGCTCGCTAAGCGCATTGAAGCCGGCTTGTTTGCTGAAGAAAAGCTTGCTGAAACCAAGAAGATGGACAAAAAGCTTGAAGGCGATATGCGCTGGATTGCTGAAGATGGCCGTCGTGCAAAGAACCACTTGCTCGAAGCCAACCTTCGACTCGTAGTCTCGCTGGCAAAGCGCTACACCGGCCGTGGCATGTTGTTCCTTGATCTCATTCAAGAAGGCAACCTTGGCTTGATCCGCGCTGTTGAGAAGTTCGACTACACCAAGGGTTACAAGTTCTCGACCTACGCAACCTGGTGGATCCGTCAGGCGATCACGCGCGCCATGGCAGACCAGGCTCGCACCATTCGTATTCCGGTTCACATGGTTGAAGTCATTAA